>JBOGEB010000045.1:3437-26049 GCA_050743125.1 Egibacteraceae bacterium | reverse complement strand
TCGCCTCCCTGTCGTGGCGCTGCCGCGCCCAGGCTAGGGGGGTGGATCAGGGCACGCACCTCGGCCACGGCCGCGTTGAGCTGGGCGACCGTCGCAGCCAGCGACGCCGGGTCCTGCTCGGCGGGCTGGCGGCCGGGGGCGTCGCTGCACAAGCGGACGAGCGCCTCGGGCGGCTCGGCGCCGCGCAGGAGCCGGCGCAGCTCGCCTTGCGACGGCTCGAGCGCGCCGACGAGGTAGCGCAGGTTGTCCTCTGTCAGCCGTGGATGCTCGGCGTTCTCGGCCCGACAGACGGTCGCCGCGGCCAGCGCCGAGTTCTCGTTGACGCGCTTGGCGAAGCTGCGCGCCTCCCGCGCCAGCTTCGCCATGCTCCACATGCGGTGCTTGCGCAGCACACGCAGCACCGCCCCGTCGATCACGACGCCGACGTTCGCCATGTCTGTCTCCCAAGCTCGTCGCTGGGTGCAAGGAGACGACGTTATAGCACCGCGTAACGTCGCGACCCTTCACCGTCCGGGCGGGGCCTGCGACCGTGCGAGGCGAAGGCCCCGCGGGGGCGAGCAGGAGGCCGTTCCCGCCGGGCCGCCACCTACGAAGGGAGCCAAGCCCGTGAACCCTGCCTGGCGCGACCGTGCCGCCTGCCTCGGCCATGACCCGGAGTCATTTTTCCCGCTCGGGTGTACCGGCTCCGCGCTGGACCAGATCGAGCAGGTCAAGGCCATCTGTCGCCGCTGCCCCGTCATCGACGACTGCCTGGAGTGGGCACTGGAGACCAACCAGGACGCCGGCGTGTGGGGCGGGACGAGCGAGGACGAGCGCCGCACCCTGCGCCGCGCCCGCCAACGGCGCCGCCGCATCTGCCCATGAGCGAGGACCGCAAGGCCAGCGCATGCCCGGCCCGTCGCTGAGTGCGGAGTCGATTGCGCGGCGGATCAGCCGGGGGGCTCGACGACCGGCTTGGTGTAGGCGGACGAGCCGGGGTCGAGCTTGCGCAGTGCTTCGGCGACTTGGCTGGTCGGGGTCCTGGTCGAGCAGCCGGCGCAGGTCCAGTTCAGCACCGTGGCGGTCGCGGTGGGGGGTCAAGCCCGTCGAGCGTGCAATAGAGGTTCCAGTGCCCGGAGCGTCTCACCCAGGTTGTCAATCGAAGACAGCGTGTCGGGGTGGTGGTTGCCCAACACCGCGCGGTAAACGGTGAGAGCCTGATCGTGCATGGCGCGGGCACTGACAAGGGCGACATGAGCGAGTCCGCTGTGCACCCAAAAGTGCGAAACTCCACCCATAGTCCTCCCGCACAATCCCTCCAGTCAACCGCCCAATGTATGTAGGGGATTTCCCTGACTACCCCAAAGCCGCGGATGCTTGATTATCCTTGACGTGTGTATTCGTACGAAAAGGATCCTTTCTACCCTAGTCCAAGTCCCGCTGATAAAACTTCTTGAAAGGTCTGCTGACCAGCGTGCTGGCCATCACATGGCCCACTGTTCCGAACTACACGGATACCGCAGTTACCAACGGACAGGCAGTTACTAATGGACAGGAAATTGATCATCCGATAGGAGGACAGTTGACAATAAGGCGCGACAGCACTCCGCGTCCTACCAAGTCGGCCGAGGAGATCGCGGACTTGGCCGACGCGCTGAAGCGGGATGGGTATGTGGTAGTACCGAGGGTCCTGGGATCACGGACGAGGATGGACGCGCTCGCGGCCGCCAAGCAGATGCTGGGCTCACCACTGACCGTGGGACGCGACTCCGGCGGCGATGGCATGGACGGCTTTCGGGGAGCGATCAACCATGACCGGAGGTTCTGGCCGCTCATCACACAACCCGACGTGCTCGCGGTGTTGGGCACGGTACTGAGCTCGAATATCCGGCTGCTGTCGAGTCACATCATCTCCCTTCCAAGCGTGGTGGGCATGACGAAGCGCACGATCCGGGTGCCAGGCAACACCGGGTGGCACCGCGACATGTATGGCGTCACACGGGATCTCGGCTGGTCTTCGACGCCTTGCCTGGCGGTGAAATGCGCCTACTACCTGTCACCACTGGAGCCGAACTGCGGGATCACCACGATCCTGCCAGGAAGCCACTTGCTCGCCCGGCCTCCGCAGATCCACGCGGGGGAGGCTGACCCCGACCAGGCGATTACTCCGGTCATGTCCCAAGGCGACGCCCTTCTGTTCGAAATCGCACATTCCACGCGGGCGGCATCAACGAATCGCCCCATCCTCGGATCGCCCTCATGATGCAGTACGGCTACCGATGGCTCGCGCCGGTGGACGACCCGCTGCCGAGCGAACATCGGCAATACGCTGCTGGTGAGCCACTCCTGCAACAACTCACCGGCATGGCCGCCGATCGGGCTACCGATGGATCCATGAGCTGGGGGTCGGGCGCTGACGCCTTGTCACGATGGCTCGCGAAGATGGGGCTGCCCGTCCCCGACACGCCCGAGCGAAGTGTCCCGGCGACATGACCGCCACCTCAGGTCAGACGGGCGAGACTACGGCGGCCGGCGAATGCCCTTTGTGCGGAGGGCGAACGCTGCGTATGACGGGGGAACTTCCCTACTGCGCACCCTGCGATCGCAGCTTCGACGGTGGGTTCTACCCCGACCCCGTTGGATACCGGCCGAACAGCGAGAAGACGGTCGAGCTGGAATCGACTGCCCATGGCCTCAGATCAACGGCTGAGTGCGTCACTGAACTCGTCCCGAGCCCATCAGCGTGGGTTGACCCTCCCTCCTTCTCAGACCAGGAGACCTCTTTTCCGCTGGCCGAGGGCGCCCTGGATCTCTGGTCCACCCGCTCGGAGACGTTCCGTCGGACACTCCCCCCACGAGTTGTAAGCGAACAGCACCCACGCTTTCTGGAGCGGGTGCAGGCCCACGTCCCTGCGCCCTATGTACTATCCATGAGCCACGGACGAGTATGGGGCCCTGAGGGAGCCGTGGTTGACCGTGCCAACCGCTTGGTTGCGGATGTGTCAAATCGGGCGCTGGGCCGCGCACCCCAGGACCATCCGGTCTTTACCCATGACACGCTGATCCCCCCACGGTCTTGTCGGGCCGCTTGGCCGTGCTCTCGGCTCGTGGAGGAGCGCGCAACTACGCGCACTGGATGTTCGACGTTCTGCCTCGGCTCGACACCTTGCGAGCCTCGGGCAGGCTCCGAGACGACGATCTTCTGCTGGTCAACTCACTGCGTTACCGGTTTCAGATTGAGACCCTGGAGGCGCTGGGCGTAAGCCGGCGGAGGGTGCTCACAACCTCGACCATGCCGCACCTCCAGGCGGACGTGCTGATCGTTCCCAGCCTGGCTCGGCGAGGGGATACCGTACCTCCGCGTACCTGTACGTTCCTCCGGGATACCTTGCTTCCTTGCGGGGCCCGCTCATCCCACGGACCCCGGCGGTTGTTCATTTCGCGGTCTGATGCACGCTGGCGGCGCCTGGTGAACGAGGACGAGGTTGCCCGCGCGCTGGCGCAACGGGGTTTCACCACAGTGACCGGCCTCGGCCAACTCCCGCTGGCCGAGCATGTGGGGATCTTTGCTGGCGCTGAAGCGATCGTGTGCGCATATGGGGCAGGGATGGTCAACACCGTGTTCTGCCAGCCGGGCGCCGTTGTCGTTGAACTGTTTTCAGGCGACTTCGTCGATCCTCATTACTGGACGATCGACGAACGGGTGGGGACAACCTATCGATAGGTGCTGGGCGTGCCCGACAGGACTAGAGGCGCCGCCGACGCCATGCAAGCTGATTTCCACATTGACGTGGAGTGCCTGCTCGCCGAACTATCCGCTGCCTCGATCACGTGATCAGCGAGCAGCCATCTTCGTCCGAGACTCCGTCAGACTCGCATCCACAGCCGCTGCCTGAGGCCAGTCGAAGGACGCTTTGGCGCCTGTTGGAGAACCGGCTTTTTCGATGGCTCTGTGTGTCGCAGTTCGCCGCCAACGTCGCGGACGGCATGTCGCCAGTGATTTTGAGTCTTCTCACGCTTGCCACCGGACACCGATCCATGCTTGGCACCCTCATGGCGGTTGACGGCGTGTGCTTCGTGGGCGGACTGGCTATGGGCGGCCGACTCGGGCATCGTGGTCTTGCCAACCGCAACCTCTGCTGGGCGCACGCACTCAGGGCCGGAGGAGTGGTTCCAGTCGCCGTGGCGCTTGCCGCTCACCGTGGCGGCACCATCGGGATGTTGGTCTTGTTTGCCGTCGCCTCCTCTGGCACCGCAGGCGCCTCCCAGGTTCTGTCCACGATGCGCATTTCCGAGCTGTTCTACGACTCAGCGCGAGCGAGCGCCAACGGCCTGCGTGCAGCCGAGCAGAACCTCGCGTTTGGTTTGGCGCCTTTGCTGACCAGCGCCGGAGTATCGGATTCCGGCTTCCCGCTGCTGGCGCTGTGGTGGCTGGTCGCAGTTGTGGCAATGGCTACGATGCTCGGTCTGTGGCCCTCAGGAGGCTTCGCGCCGAATCGCCGTTCGGAGGCCGCCCGCCCTGGCCGCCCGCTGGAAGTGATCCGTTCCCCCTTCCTAATCCTGCTGCTGTTGCAGGGCGCCCTGCTTATCCTCGCCGCCCGTGGGCCCAGCAAGGTACTGAGCCTGCTCTACCTCAACGACCTTCGCGCGTACCGCCTCCTCGCGCTCCTGAGCGGCGCTCAATTCGCCAGCGCGATCGCTGGTTCGCTGTTCGCCTCGAAGTTCGTGCACCGAGTGACCATGCGACTGTACTTGGTATGCGCGATGGGCTGCGCGGCGCCGTTGGCGGGCGTCGCTGCTCAAGTCCCCCCTCTGGTCCTGCTCGCAACGTTCGCTCTGTCTGGAGCCTCATACACGGCATATCTGGTCGCCTGGTCCACCACTGCCCAGAACATGACGGACGCTGCCGGTCTTGGTGCCGTGCTCAGTGCTCAAGGGGTCATCTGGTGGGCCGCGGACCCGCTCGGGTTGTTTATCGTGGGGTAGTCTGCGCAGCACGCGGGCGTGAGCACCACCGCCGTGGCTGCAATGTCGATCCTCGCTCTTGGGAGCGGCGTCATCCTGGGCTTGCTGCCACGCTGCGACCCCGCCCGGGGAGGGAAGCTGTGGGGGCTCGCGTGCGAGTGAGCGTGATCTCGACCTTCCCACCGCGGAAATGCGGCGTGGCCGTCTTTGCTGCGGACCTCATGGCGCGGTATCTCCGTGCCTACCCCGACGACGACGTTTCGCTGCTGTCTGGCCCCGAGCAAAGCGACTCCCTCGAGCTCGTCCGCTCGCAGTCGGCGCCGAGCGTGCTGCGTACGTACGACCCTGACGTCGTGTTGATCCAGTACGCCCACGGGATGTACGGAGCCGACACCGATGCCCTGGTGGACGTCGTTCGACAGGTCGAATCGCCCACCGTCGTCACGCTGCACCATGTCGGGTTCCCCGCTGATCCCCGCGCAGCACTGATTCCGGTGCTGACAGCGGCAGCCGATGCCGTCGTGGTACTCAGCGCCGAGGCGGGCCGACGCCTCACTGAGGGCCTGGGCTGCACGACTGACAAAGTGACGTTGATTCCTCACGGAGTAGACCTGCCCGCCGTCCCCTCCTCCCGGGCCGAGGCGCGCCGAGCCTTGGGTGTCCCCCGCCATGGTCCTGTTCTCAGCACCTTCGGCTTGCTCAGGCCCGCGAAGGGCATCATCGAAGCCCTCAAGGTCGTCGCGGCCGCTCGTCAAGAGTTCCCGTCCATGCGCTATGTGATCGCCGGCGACACTCACCCCGGCGACCCGGAAGGCCGAACTGGATACCGGCGGGCGTTGCGCGACACCATCGCCGAGTTGGGCTTGAACGAGACCGTGCAAATGATCGAGCGGTTCCTCCGACCTGACGAGATCGACGTTCTGCTAACAGCGAGTGACGTGTCGCTGTTGCCCTACCGGCGGCTCGATCAGACGACGAGCGGCCCTCTCCTGCGGGCCGCCGCCGCCGGAACACCGTTCTTCGCGACCCCCTTCACCCATGCGACCGAGCTGTCCCGTGAAGGAGCGGGAGTTGTGGACCCTCTCCGGTCCCCCGACGATGCCGCCAGCCGTCTGTGCCACTTGCTAAGGGATACCACCACTTTGAGGCACATGGGCCGGCGGGCCCGCGTGCTGGCCGAACGCCATGCTTGGCCACGAGTAGTGAAGAGCTACAGGGACGTGTTCTGTCGGCTTCTGAGGCGTTTACCCCCACTCAAGGAGCGTTCGTAGTGATGCCAGGCCCGGACATCATGGACGAGGTCGCTCTACAATGCCGTGGGACCGAGTTTCTTTGATTACTTCGCCGATCGGATGATTGATCTCTTCGCATTGAACGGCCGGCAAAGGCTGCTCGATCTGGCGTCCGGTTCCTGCACACTACTGAAACGACTCAGGGCTCGTACAACAGCCATGCCGAACTACGTCGCCGCCGATATGTCCTTCGCGATGCTCCGGGCGGCGCCGGACGACGGAAGTAGAGACGTTGCACGTGTCCAGTGCGACGCAGTCCGGCTTCCATTCAAGGATGACTGCTTCGATCGGGTCGCATGCGGTTTCGCTCTGACGATGTTCAGCTCGGCGCCGAAGGCCATCGCGGAAGTCCATCGCGTCCTACGACCAGGTGGCGTTGTGGCCTTCAGCTCGGTGTCTGCCGCCCGTGACGTGCTCTGGGCTTGGCAGGACGACTTGCTGTGCCGTCATGGTGTCGAGGTTCCTCGTGTGGAGACCCGGCGGTTTCGTCACGCGCACGACTACGTGGCTGCCCTGTCCGGCAGGTTATCCGAGGTCCGCGTGAGGGAGTACTTTGCTCCACTGCACTTCAAGGATGTCGATGAGTGGATGCGCTGGTGCGCAAGCCATGGTGGGAGGGCTTTTCTCCAGGACGTCCCCGCCGGCCGCAGAGGAGCTTTCCTCCAGGACCTGGCCGTTGCGCTGGAGCGCTACTCCAGTCGCACTGGCATTCATCTCGTGTTACCCGCGCTCATCGCCGTGGCGAGAAAGTGAGGCGAAGTGAAACAAGGGAAGAGTCGGCCGTCGGAGGCCTCGGGTCGAGGCAGCTTCGGTCAAGTGCCCAAGACCTACGATGCGTTGCGACCGGGGTATCCGGCGGCTGCCTTCGACGATCTGTTCGCCATCGCCCACCTCGGTCCCTGGTCGCGGGTGCTTGAGGTGGGAGCCGGCACCGGACAGGCATCCCTGGAACTGCTACGCCGAAGCGTGCGCCTCACCTGCATCGAGTTGAGCGAAAAGCTGGCCGAGCTGCTGACCCGCAACCTGCGCGCGCACGGTGACCCAGCGCCGGATGTCGTCGTTGGCGACTTCGAACACCACGACGTTGAGAATGGGGCGTTCGACATGGTCTTCGGGGCGACAGCGCTGCACTGGATCGCTCCCGCCGCCCTGCAACGGCAGGCCGACAGGGCGCTGAGGCGATCAGGCTGGGTCGCGTCTCTTACCAATCGGCACGTCGCCGGAGACGGCACGGACTTCTTCGCCGTCGTGCAGCAGGCATACGACACACACACGCCCGGGTTAGCCAGCAACTTCCACCTTCCCACGCCAGAACAGGCTGCACATCCAGAGCCGGTGGTGGAACAACTCCACGGCTACGGCCCAGCGCATCTAGTTTCATATCCCTGGCAGCAGACCTACACGGCGGACGAGTACGTGGGCGTCCTCGGCACCTACTCAACTCACCTACGCCTGCACCCAGATGCGCGCCGCCGCCTGCTCGACGCGATCTATGAATTGATCGTGGACCGTTACGAAGGGGTCGTGACGAAGGACTATGTCTGTGTCCTCACGATGAGGCAACGCGAGTCGTGAGCGATCGTGCCCTCGTGTGGTCTTCCCTGTTTAGCTTCGTCCGCGAAAACCGCTTTCAGCGAGCACTCCGCCGACCGATGTGGATGACGAACTCGTTGTGCTCCTCAAAGACGTCGTCGCTGAACTCCGCCAGTGTCTGCGTGAGTGCTTGCTCGAATTCGTCCAACCGTTCGCCGAACAGGCGCGGGGCCGCGAAGGACGTGGAATAGAGGCAGCCGAGGATGGTCTCGATCGACCACTCCCGCTGAACGGGTACTCGGATCTGCTCGACCTGGTCGAAGGCGGAGTCCTCCAGGATCTCGCTGTACGGGCGGTCGTGTTGACGAAACATCCCGTTGCCGGCCCGGCGCTGGGAACCGAGGAATTCCTGGACGACGCCACGGACGGCGGTTTGCCATGGGTTGGAGGTGGTCCAGAAGCTCTTGTCACCGAAAATTGCCACGGCACCATCTGGGGTTACCTGGTCGGCGAGACGGCGCAGCACGGTCGGTTGGTCAAGCCAGTGGAAAGTGCGGCAGATGGTCACCAGGTGCGCTTGCCAGCCATTCGGCGGCGTAAGCTCCTCCGCGGCGCACTGTTGGAATGCCAATCTAGTACTAGGCGGCACGCCGGGCCGTAGGGATGCCTCGGCGGCCGCGAGCATGTCCGCGTCGGGATCGATGCCGATGATGTCATCGAAGCACGCCAGGACCGCCTCGATCACCAGTCCGGTGCCCGTCCCGATGTCCAGCAGGCGTCTGGGATGGTATTCGGGCGCGACGGCAACAAGGATGTCGGCCACTTCCGCGGGAATCCCAGGACGATACCTACAGTAATGCTCGACGGTCCCGCTGAACATGCTATTGAGCTCTCCTCGAAAAAAGGTGGCAGACATGCCTGCCCGCCGCGGCGAGATCGGTGACCACCTCGATTCTGGAGGGCGCGGGTCCCCGTTCTCCAGGTCTTACGCGCCCGCCGCTGATCCAAACTGCGCGAGCTCCAGCCGCCGTCGCACCAAGAATGTCGCACTCCCAGTGGTCACCGACGTGCAGGATCTGGCTCGTTCTGATGCCCCAGTACATCGCCACGGCTTCGAAGGCCCTGCGATCCGGTTTTGCATAGCCGATCCGGCAGGACGGGAAGTGGTCGACCACCGAAGAGCCCAACACCGATGACAACCGGTTGAGATCCGCTTCGACGCAAACCACATTCGACAAGGTGACAACCGGCAGGAAGGCGCTGATGCGGCGGAGGAACTCCGAAGCCCCTCGTACGAGACGCAGCGGTGCGGCCTCGGTGTCAGTCGGAAATGCGGAGGTAGGGATCCGCAATCCCCTGCACACCTCTGCGACGACCTCTTCGGTGAGAGCCGGTGCGACATGGAGTCGCCCCCGCAGGACGCGTAGCGCATTGTCCCAGCTGAGCGGCGACGCGGCCACGAGCGTATCCGTCATCCCTGGTCCATCCACTACGCCCAGAGTCCCGCCGACATCGACAGTGACAAGGGCCGGTGGATCAGTCGGCATCTGATCCCTCCGCGATGGACGAGGACACGTCATCAGAGCCCTCTGCTGATTGCTCTCGCATTGCCGGGAGGGCGGCGACGATGGCAGCGATACGGGCCCGGCGGATGTCCGTGGTCGTTGCTTCCTCCAAGAAGGTCAGTGCATAGCGCAATTCGGCGTCGTCGAAATAGTCGAGCGCGCGCTGGTGTTTAGCTGCCGCCGCCGCAAGGTCGGGCGGGACCCGGCGACGCCGGGCTCCGTGTGGCAAATGCAGCACCCCCGCCTGGGTTGATGTCATCCCCTTGAACGCATCTGGATCCGTCGGCCGCAACACGGTCACGTCGTCGAGCGTGATGATACGAACAGTGATCTGACGTTGGTCCAGTTCGAGGACGCCGGTGAGAAACGTGTCGTGGCCATCGAGCCGTTCGCTGAGCACGAGCTGTGATTGGTTCTCGGTATGGGTGACGGACCAAGTGATCCGCAGGCTCGCTACCGTCGCCGGCATCAACGCCTCCTCGCGACGATGCCAAGCCCAGAGGAGTCGGGCACACGCAACCGTCCGTTGTCACATGTGACATGAGTTGCGAACAGCCGTCGCCGACGTGGTTCCCACTGCACCTGATACTCGACACCCGTGACACTGCCGGGGAACGCGGCCGCCAGGTGCACGGCGGGGACCAGCGAGCGGCCATGCGGGAACACCTGTACCCCCGCGGTGGTCGCCTCCCTGAGCAGCTCGACGGCGAGCGTCAATCCGCCACAGCCCACCACGTCGAGGGTGAGCGCGACCAGGTGAGGGTGTCGGAGCAGCGGTCTGGGATCGCCGCCGATGCGAAGACGCTCGCCGAGAGCCAACGGCGGACAGGATCCCAGGGCTTCGTACCGTTCCAGCTCATACGCCTCCAGCGGTTCCTCGAGCCAGACCATCCAAGTGGGGTCCACTCGCTCAGCGAAACTGCTCGTCAGTGCGTCGTCCCATCCCCAAAGGGCGTCGAAAGCTGCGGGGGAACCCAAGTCCTTGCGGATCCGCCTGACGATTCCCGCCATGCGCTCGGCATCATCGTCGGTATCGAGGCGCGGATCACGCCGAAGACTCCACTTGGTGAACAGCCAATCCTGCTCCGCCACGCGCCGCATCCTGTTCACCTCGGAGGAATCGGCCACGTCCAGCCCGAGCCATGAGGCATAGGCGCGAACGGGCCTTGGGACGGCCGAAGAAGAGAGGAGTGCGGCCACGGGTTGGTCCGCAATGCGGCCATGGAGGTCCCACACGGCGCAGTCGAGCGCACCGATTGCCCAGGACACGGCAGCCTCAGTTGATTGACGCAGCCCCTCCCGAAGCCTTGCTACAAGCCCGTCATGGTCAGTAACGGGCGAGCCAAGCGCCAAAGATGCAAGGCCATGCTGGATGACGGTACGGACGGAGTGGCCAACGGGCCCGTACCAGCCGGTGGTCCCGCCGGCGTGGACGACGATGACGTGAGGATCGTCACCAGGACCCGCCAGGTCCGAGCGGTCGAGGACGCTGACCTGGTCAATGAGCGGTTCGCTCATGCGACCGCTCTCGATGCCGCATGCAGGCGTTCAGCGGCGGAACGCAGCCCTGCGACGTTCATCCCCAGCGCTGCGTTCAGTCGGTCCTGCGACATCGGCACCTGGGGTTCCTGCCACCCTATGACGTCCACGTGCCGCGCCAGCCGATCCTTGATCAGGCCCCATACGGCCGCTGAATGCCCGAGCGTCACAATGAGAACCGGCGACCGGGACTTGCCGAAGTACTGATCGATTTCCTCGTTCGTGAGACCCGAAGGCCAGATGCTCGGATCTCCCAGCACGTTGAGTTCATGCACGTTGACGACTCGTATGCGAACGCCAAGCGAATCCCGGATCACAGGAGCGGCCGCACAAACGACGGCTGCGGGCAAGTCCCCAGCCGGAACCAGGACAAGGTCCGGCTCATCGTCGGCGCTGACATGCGGCCAGACCGCCAGCCCCCGTCCGCACTCTTGCCGAATGGTGTCCGGCGACTCGCTGGCGGCCGTGTGCTTTCCCGCCACGATGACGTTGACCTGACCGAACGATCGAAGCGCTCCGTCGAGCGCAGCAGCGAGCCGGCTCGGGTCAGCTGGAGTGAGCACCCGCACGGCCGGGTCGCTCGTGGCAAGCAGCGCCGTGGTCAGCGACGGGTCCCCATGCGTGTACACGTTGTGCCAGCCGTACGAGGTAAGGAGCAGATTCACACTCGGCAGCGGTCCGGCGGCTTCGTTGACAAGTCGACGCTGCTTGAGGAGCTGAACAAGCCCAGTCAACATCAGCGGGGCGAAGGCCTCGTAGGAGACCAGGAGACCACGGCGTCCTGTGGTGGTCCAACCTGCAAGCCAGCCCAGCAGCACCTCCTCGGCGAGCAATTCGGCAGTCCAAGGCTCACCTGCGAGAACGCCGAGCCGGTTGGACTCCAGTTCGTCGGGACTGAACACCCGCAGGTCTCCTCGCATGGCGTGATGACGCAGAACGTCGGTCACGGCCTCGGCAAAGCTGCCGTAGCGGGGGTGATCGTGTTTGGGGACGGTCGGCCGGTCCCGCCCGGCGACGACCGGCACAGAGGCACCGCGGACCAGAGGGAGGGCTTCGGCCAACGCTCCCGTGGCCACTCCATCTGCTGTGAACAACTCGGCTGGACGATACGAAGCAAGCCACGCCGCAAGCGAGGACAGCTGCTTCGAATCCTGGGCAGGTTGTGTGATTGGCGTCTTGTGGGTCCGGGGCGTGCCCAGGATCAATCGACCGGCCACCTCGGCAGGACCACTCCAGCCCTTCAGGCAGCGGAGGACGACCAACGTGGGAACGCCCCGCCGGGTCGCCGCTGCCGCCAGGAGCAGCGCTGCATGGAAATCCTGGTGCTCCTCCGGAGCGCCCGAGTCCACGTGCACGACGTGACATCGCCAGCCCAGTCCGGCGGCATAGTCGCGCAGCATCCCATCGTCCATCATGCCAAGCAGGGATCGGTCTCCCATGCGGTAGCCGTTGACATGGATGACCGGCAACACCGCAGCCCGACCGTGGAGCACCCGTTGTGCCAGCCATGCGGCGGCTGTCGTCGGCGTCTCACACTCCCCGTCCCCCAGCACGGGAACGACGATCCTTCCTGGCGTGTCGAGGGCTGCGCCCTGGGCGAACGCCAAGGCACCGCCGATCTGGCCACCCAGGTACCAGCCTGCGGGCAGCAACGGCGAAACCTCGCTACCAAGTCCGCTGACCTCGGGGAAGGATCGAACGAGACGAGACAGTCCCGCTCCGTCGGCGCTGAATTGCGGTCGCACCGCGGCGAGATCGCCGGTGAGCCAAGCCATCGAAATCTGTACGACCCCCGCGTGACCGGCCCCGAGTATCGGCACGAAGTCGCCGTCGGAGTTCGCCGAGGCCAACCCGACATGACTCAACACAAAGGCTGTACCGGGCACGGTTCCCCAGTGTCCTGAAGGGCGCTCCTTCACGTGTGCCTTGGTCAACGGCTCCGTCAGCAGCGGATTGGAGCGGAGGTGCAACTGCGCCACGCTGACGTAGGTCATGGCACGCCACAACGCGTCAGCGAAGCAGACAACCTTGTCTGTCACACGCCACACCGCCCAAGCGGATCGAGCAGCGGCTCATCGCCGAACGTGAAGTACCACAGAGGCCGGTAACACTCCCACGCCATGGGCCGAAGGCCTGTGGGGCACATGATCCCCTCTATCGCCTTTCGTGCCTCCAGGTAGAAGTCCAGCTCGGACGCAGATTCCGCCCGCAGCCCGGCCATGATGGAGTTATGGGCCTGATAGACCTGAAAGTTCGGAAACTCCGTGACGTGTGGCGCCAGCGCGGTGACGCCCCCGATGAGGTCTGACAGCGGGTCCAAGCCCACGATCGCAGTGTAGGACGTCCCCAGACCGGCTCTCCGCGCGCGAAAGAGCACATCCGGCATCTGCGCGACCGAGAGTTTGGCCTTGCTGGCCTTGAGTAGTAGCTCCCGGCGGCTGAAACACTCGGCCGTCAGGCGAAGTACGAATGGCGCTACCTCGGCCGCAAGTTCCTGAAACGCGTCGCTACCACGAACGACCGACGTCAGAAACCCGATGCGGGCGGTGACTCCGTGGCGGGACAGCGCCGCGCGTAGGCCCAGCAAATGCAGCAAGGCCGGCCCGTTCCCGTTCGAAGCAGCCCGTCGAAACCGTTACCTCTCCCAACTCGGTGAGGTCCCGGCGCGGGTGTTGCTCGACCAGCGCGCTCAGCAGTTCGTCCAATCCTTGATCCTCCGCGAGCCGGGGGTCGGCTGCCGCCTCAAGTGTGTTGGGGCAGAATGCGCAGCCGGTGCAACGACTACGGGCATTGGGGTTGAGCGTGGCCGCCCGGCCACCGTCGCGGAAGTAACCGCCGACCGCCTCGTCGGCGTCGATCCGTTCGACGTGCCCGACGAGTCGGTGGTTGAGTGTGAGCTCTTCGTGGTGCAGCTTGAACGGTGAGGAGTCGATGTTCAGTGGCACGATGATCTGCCACCGCGTCCCGGGCTGCCTGGCCAAGCGGACGGAGATGCGAGCCCGGCGACGGTTCTGATCCGATGAGATCCCGTACAGGTTCAGGGTGATCAGCAAGGCGTCATCAACAGGGACGCAATGTCGGAGAGCGGATCGTTCGATCTGCTCAAGGGTGATCTTCGCACAAGCAGCTCGTTCGGATACGGAATGATCGACACGACTATTCCTTTTTCCGTCTTTGCACCTGACTGCCCCACAAGCACGTGTTCTGCCACGGATGACAGTGCTCATAACCGTCCTTTGATGGATGTCCAGCGGCACCGAGGCTTGCACCGGACGGTCCGGCTCGATAGTCGGGGAAATCCCTGAATAGCGCTCAATAGGCAAGGCAGCGACCGGCTGGGCGTCGAGATTACGGTCGCACAAGGGGCACAGGCGCAGGGCTCCGGCAAAGTCTGTGACTTAGCTTGCTGACCTGGTTGGACGCTGGGGTGCTGGCTTTTTCCGAGGGCGGCTGGTAGAAGTCTTGCGTGCCGGAGAGCGTGCGTGAGGGTTTGGTGGTGCGGCCTGTCCGTCGTGACGAGGTCGACCGGTTCAACGCTGAGCTGGACGCCCATCACTGGTTGGGGCATCGCATCGTGTCTTGCTCCTGAGTCAAGGTCACGGCCTCCGCGCCGGCCAGCCGCTCCCGCAGCTCGGCGAGCGTCTCGTCCCGGCCGGCCAACGGTTGCGGTCGCCGGGGTGCCTGGAAGATCGCCGGGGTCGACGGCCACCGCGCCCCGCCAGGAAACCGGACCGGCCCCGGCGGCCGGACCGGCCCCGGCAACGCCTCGACGATCCGCGCCCGAGCCTCGGCCTCGGCCACGCCGAAGATGTCGATGTAGACGATCGGCGCGAGCAATCCCGGTGGGGCCACCTCCTCGATCCGGATCGGCACCAACAACGCCGGGTTACGGGCGAACGCCGCCGTCCACTCCGCCGTGGCCATGACCGAGTTCCAGTAGCGTTCGCTGGCCACCATCACCAGCCGCCCGGCGTCCTCCAGCGCGGCGTTCATCTCGGCCACGAAGTTCGACCCCACGCCGAAGTCCCAGCGCTGGAACCGGGTCGTGTACCCCGCGTCCTCGGCCACCGCGGCGATCCACTCCGCCCAGACCACGTCCGCGCCGGTGAAGCTGACGAACACCCGCTCCATACTCTTGAGGCTATCGGTGAAGCGGAGGTGCGATGGGCAAGTTCATGCTGCGCAGGTTCGCCAACTACGTCGTCCTTGTCCTGCTGGCGACCTGCGTGGGGTTCTTCCTCGCCGCCTCCAGCCTGAACCCGCGCGCGAACTTCGAGCAACGCAACCCCCCGCCCCCGCCGGCCGTGGTCGACAAGCAGCTGTACGACCTCAACCTCAACGACAAGACGCCGATCGTCGAGCGCTTCTCGACGTGGATCAGCGGCGTGGCCCGTGGCAACTTCGGCAAGACGATCGGTGGCGACTCCGTAGCCGTCGAGATGCGTCGGCGGATGGGCGTGAGCCTGCGGCTGCTGCTCGTCGGCTCGGTCCTCGGCGGGTTGTTCGGCGTGGTCGCCGGGGTCGTCAGCGCGGTCAAGCAGTACAAGCTGACCGACTACTCGCTCACGCTGATCTCGTTTTTGATCCTGTCCACACCGGTGTTCCTGCTCGCCGTCCTGCTCAAGATCGGCGGGCTCTACGTGAACCAGGCCGCCGGCACGACGCTGTTCTACAACACCGGCGAGTTCACCCCGGGGCTGCAGGGCGGCTTCTGGCAGCTCGCGGCCGACCGCGTCCAGCACTTCATCCTGCCGACGCTCGCGATCGTGCTCGGCCAGGTGGCGGGCTACAGCCGCTACCAGCGCAACGCGATGCTCGACGTGCTCGGCAGCGATTTTCTGCGCACCGCCCGGGCGAAGGGCCTGCGCAACCGGCGGGTGCTGTTCACGCACGGGCTGCGCACCGCGCTGATCCCGATGGCGACGTTCTTCGCCTACGACTTCGGTCTGCTGCTGATCGGCGCCACCTTCACCGAGAAGATCTTCAGCTGGCACGGGATGGGGGAGTGGTTCATCGACTCGGTGACCACCAACGACGTCAACGTCGTGGCCGCGGTGACGCTGTTCGCCGCGGTGCTCGTGCTCATCGCCGGCCTGCTCGCTGACCTCGCCTACGCCGCGCTCGACCCGCGCGTGCGGATCCGCTGAGGGCGCCACCATGTCGGCCCCCACCGATCCCGTCCTGATCGCCGCGGCGGACGATGCGGCGCTCGCCGAGCCGTCCGGTGTCGGCATCGGAGACGGCGTCTCGCGGGGCCGCCTGGTGGCGCGCCGCTTCCTCCGCAAGAGGCTCGCGGTTGCGGGGCTGGTCGTGCTCGTCGGGCTGTTCCTGTTCGCCTTCACCGGCCCCTTCCTCTCCCGATGGGGCTACGCGTCGATGGACTTCGACGCGCTTCACCGGCCGCCGTCAGCCGAGCACTGGTTCGGCACGACGCTGATCGGCCAGGACGTGTACGCGCAGACGCTGCGAGGGCTGCAGAAGTCGCTGGCCATCGGCCTGCTGACCGCGTTCTTCTCCACCGGCACCGCCGCGGTCGTCGGGGCGTGCGCGGGCTATTTCGGCGGCTGGGTGGACCGGGCGCTGATGTGGCTGGTGGACCTGCTGCTCGTATTGCCGGGGTTCCTGATCATCGCGATCCTCAGTCCCACTTTCCGCGGCAAGACGTGGCTGCTGTTCGTCGTGCTGCTCGCCGGGTTCAGTTGGATGATCATGGCCCGGGTGGTGCGCGGGCTCGCGCTGAGCCTGCGGGAGCGCGAGTTCGTCCTGGCGGCCCGGTTCATGGGCGTGCCGTCGGGCGTGATCATCTTCCGCCACCTGCTGCCGAACATGTCGTCGCTGCTGATCATCAACGCGACGCTCAACGTGGGCGGCGCGATCCTGGCCGAGACCGGCCTGTCCTACTTCGGCTTCGGGGTGCAGCCCCCCGACGTGTCGTTGGGCACGCTCATCGCCGACGGCACCCCGTCAGCGCTCACGTTCCCGTGGCTGTTCGGATTCTCCGGCGGCCTGCTCGTCCTCACCGTGCTGGCGGTCAGCGCGGTCGGGGACGGGCTGCGGGACGCGCTCGACCCCAACGTCGCCTCGGCGAGAGCCCGCTGATGGAGCCGGTACTCGCGGTCACCGACCTGACGGTCTCGTTCCCGAGCGAGCACGGGCTCGTGGCCGCGGTCCGTGGGCTCTGCTACCGCGTCGGCGACGGCGAGGTCCTCGGCATCGTCGGCGAGTCCGGGGCGGGCAAGTCGGTGTCCGCCCTGGCCGTCATGGGTCTGCTGCCGGCCAGCGCCCGGGTCAGCGGCTCGGTGCGCTTCCGCGGCCGTGAGCTGCTCGGGCTCGGCGACCGACAGCTGTCCGCCGTCCGCGGCAAGGCCGTCGCGATGGTCTTCCAGGACCCGCTGTCCGCGCTCACGCCCGTGTACACGGTCGGCGACCAGATCGCCGAGGCGGTGCGCGTCCACCAACGGGTGTCCAAGGAGGCGGCGGCCAAGCGGGCCGTCGAGCTGCTCGACCTCGTCGGGATCCCGGACGCGGCGCAGCGCGCCAGGGCGTTCCCGCACGAGTTCTCCGGCGGGATGCGCCAGCGCGTGATGATCGCCATGGCGATGGCCAACGACCCCGACGTGATCATCGCGGACGAGCCGACCACCGCCCTGGACGTGACGATCCAGGCGCAGGTGCTCGACGTGCTGCGGACCGCCAAGGAGGCGACCGGCGCGGCCGTCGTCATGATCACCCACGACCTCGGGGTGATCGCCGGGTTCGCCGACCGGGTCGTCGTGATGTACGCCGGCAAGCCCGTGGAGACCGGCACCGCCGAGGACGTGTTCTACCGGCCCCGGATGCCCTACACCTTGGGGCTGCTCGGCTCGATCCCCCGGCTGGACGCCACGGAGCACCAGCCGCTGACGCCGATCGAGGGCACGCCGCCCTCGCTGGTCAACCTGCCGCCCGGCTGCCCGTTCGCTCCCCGGTGCCCGTTGCGAGTGGACCACTGCGTCGAGGCCGAGCCTGACCTCTCCCAGACCGGGCGCGCTGGCCACCTCGCGGCCTGTCACCGCAGCGGCGAGGTCGAGGCGCGCCAGCTGTCGGGCGCCGACATCTTCCCCGCGCCGGCCGCCGGGCAGCCGCCGGCCGCCCGGGTCCCCCGTGAGCGACGCGAGACCGTGCTCCGGGTGGACGCCCTCGTCAAGCACTTCCCGCTCACCAAAGGGGCGGTGCTCCGCCGCCAGGTCGGCACCGTGCACGCGGTCGACGGGGTCAGCTTCGACGTTCGCGAGGGCGAGACCCTGGGCCTGGTCGGCGAGTCGGGGTGCGGCAAGACCACGACGGTCATGGAGATCCTCGCCCTGGCCAAGCCGACGGGCGGCCAGGTGGCCGTGCTCGGCCACGACACGGCGGCCCTGTCCCGCGCGCAGCGCAAGCGCATCCGACGCGACCTGCAGGTGGTGTTCCAGGACCCGTTGGCCTCCCTGGACCCGCGGATGCCGGTCGGGGACATCCTCGCCGAGCCGCTGCGCGCGCATGGGGTGCCCGCCCCCCAGCGCGCGGCGCGGATCCGCGAGCTGCTGCGCCTGGTGGGGCTGGGCCCCGAGCACGCCAGCCGCTACCCGCACGAGTTCTCCGGCGGTCAGCGCCAGCGCGTCGGCATCGCCCGGGCGCTCGCCCTGGAGCCCAAGGTGATCGTGCTCGACGAGCCGGTGTCCGCGCTGGACGTCTCGATCCAGGCCGGGGTGATCAACCTGCTCGCCCGGCTCAAGGCGACGCTCGGGCTGGCCTACGTGTTCGTCGCCCACGACCTGGCCGTCGTGCGGCACATCGCGGACCGGGTAGCGGTGATGTACCTCGGCCGCATCGCCGAGATCGGCGAGACGGACCGGGTCTTCGACGCGCCAGCGCACCCGTACACCCAGGCGCTGCTGGCGGCGATCCCGCTGCCCGACCCGCGCAAGGAGCGGGGACGGCGGCGGGTCATCCTGTCCGGCGACCTGCCCAACCCCGCCGACCCGCCGTCCGGGTGCCGGTTCCGCACCCGCTGCCCGACGTTTGCGGCCCTGGACCCCGCGCGCCGGCAGCGCTGCGTCGACGAGCAGCCGGCGCTCCTGCGTCAGGACGACGACCACCAGGCCGCCTGCCACTACGCCACGGCGGGGGCGGTGGGGGTGACTGGGACGTGAGCCCCGGTGTGTTAGGGTCCCACGTCGCTCCGAAGACCGCAGACAGCGCAATTGCGCGTGCATGGGAGACCGCTATGAAGCGTTCACGACGGACATTGACGATCCTCGCCGCGCTGATCGCGCTCGTCCTCGCGGCTACTGCCTGCGGCGGGGGCGGTGCCGACAGCGCGGGTCCGAGCGGGACCGGCGGGACCAGCCGGCCAGGCTCAAGCGTCCAGGCTCCATCCGCGACGAAGAACGACGTCAACCCGGTCGCCCGCGACCAGCTGCAAGACGGCGGGACGCTGCGGTGGCCGCTCGACCAGATTCCGGCCAACTACAACTACAACCAACTTGACGGGCCGGAGTTGAGCAACGCTGAGGTCATCAGCGCGCTCCTGCCCGGGATGTTCGATTTCGACGCCGCATCTGCGCCGCGCCTCAGGAGGGAGTACGTCGAGTCCGCCGAGCTCACCGCGAGCGACCCCAAGCAGGTCGTCACCTACCGGATCAATCCCAAAGCGGTCTGGTACGACGGGACGCCCATCACCGTGGCCGACTTCCAGGCGCAGTGGAAGGCGCTGAACGGCAGCAACCCCGCCTACAAGGTCGCCTCGACCCAGGGCTACGACAAGGTCGAGCGCGTGGCCAAGGGCAGGGACGAGCGCGAGGTGGTCGTCACCTACAAGACGAAATTCGCCGACTGGCGTGGCCTGTTCGCCCCGCTGTACCCCGCCTCGACGAGCGCCGACCCCAAGGTCTTCAACGACGGTTGGAGACAGAAGCCGCTCACCACGGCTGGCCCGTTCAAGCTCGACAGCATCGACAAGACCGCCAAGACCATCACGCTCGTGCGCAACGAGCGCTGGTGGGGCCGCCCGGCGAAGCTCGAGCGGATCATCTACCGGGTGATCGACGGCGACGCGCGGGTCGACGCGCTCGCCAACGGTGAGATCGACTTCATGGACATCGGGTCGAACGTGAACAGCTTCCGGCGCGCCCAGGCGATCAAGGGCGTCACGCTCCGCAGAGCAGGCGGCCCGGCCTTCACGCACATCACGATCAACGGCGCCAGCGAGGTTCTTCAGGACGTCAGGGTGCGCAAGGCGCTCGCAATGGGCATCAATCGGGAGGGCATCGCCCAGGCGTTGATCGGACCGCTCGGCGTTCCAACGACGCCGCTGGGCAACCACATCTTCATGGCCAACCAGGAGGGCTACCAGGACAACGCCGGTGACCTCGGCAGATATAACCCGGAGCGAGCCAGGGCGCTGCTCGACGAGGCCGGCTGGAGGCTCGCTGGCAACGTCCGCGCCAAGGACGGCAAGCAGCTCGCCATGCGGTACGTGGTCCCCGCACAGGCGGCTCAGAACAAGCAGATCGCCGAGCTCGTCCAGGGCATGCTCGGTCAGATCGGCATGAAGGTGGAGATCGAGACCGTGCCGGGCGCCGACCTTTTCACGAAGTACCTCATCCCGGGGAACTTCGACGTCGCGGCGTTCGCCTGGGGAGGCACGCCGTTCCCGATCAGCTCGTCCAAGTCGATCTACGTCAAGCCCAAGCCCGGGCCCGACGGGCAGCCCGACGTCCAGCAGAACTTCGCGCGTGTCGGCTCGGACCAGATCGACCGGCTCTTCGACCAGGCGACCGCTGAGCTCGATCCCGCCAAGGCCAGCCAGATCGCCAACGAGATCGACGCCAAGATCTGGCAGGAGGTCCACTCGCTGGCTCTCTACCAGCGGCCCGAGATCGTGGCGACGAACACGAGCCTCGCCAACTTCGGGGCGTTCGGGTTCGCCAGCGCCGTCTACGAAGACATCGGCCTGACCAAGCCCTGACCCACGTGCGCCCGTGCCGCGAAAGTGGAGCCCGACGTCGTTATCCGTCGCCCCCGGCCGAAAGCCTGCCGTCCTGAACGAACCGGGTCCGCTCGCGGCCCGCACCGTCATCTCGGTGAGTTCGACGTCCTCGGTCGCGATCCGGACATCGGCGACGGGCACTCCGAAAGGGATAAACGCAGCAGCTCCTCCACTGCGCGCAGCACCAAGGCTGATTCGCGCGCGAGTCGGGACCACTGATCGCCATCACCCCGCCGGATTACTGACCGAGCGGTGGCGCCTCGGCCGCCAGATTCGGTTGACCCTGGCCGAGCTGCTGATCGAGCGGCGGGAACAGGAGGTTGGCGTTGCTCGGGTTGAAGATCCGGCGGTTGTCTGCCGGCAGGTCAGCGGGGACGCTGGGCGCTTCCAAAGCCTTGCTGTTGCTCCCCGCCACCTGCCGTGGGTGACGTTCACCGACCCCGAGATCGCGCACGTCGGCTTGACCGAGGAGGAGGCCAAGAAGGCCGGCCGGTCCTGCAGCGCCGTCCGCTTCCCGTACACGCACAACGAGCGCGCGGTCACCGACCAGGAGCCCGTCGGGCGGGACCCGACGCGACGCGACCCCAACAACAATTTTCAAACGCGCTCTGAGCAGGTATCGATACTGAGATCGATACCGGGTACCATTTGATGGTATGGCTTTCACCCTGCGACTCCCCGACGACCTCAATGAGGAGCTGCGCCACACCGCCGAGCAAGAGGGGCGGTCGATGCAGTCCGTGGCGGTCGCCGCGATCAGCGACTACCTGCGCCGCAAGCAGCTCGACCACGTGCGTGGCGTGGCACGGCGGATCGCCACTCGTGACCGGGCGCTGCTCGAGCGGCTGGGCGATGCGTGACCCGCTACCTGTCCGTCGAGGAGCTCATCGTCATCGCCGAGGAGGCCATCGCGGGTGCGCAGGTGGCGGTGCGGGATCACGGGTTGCTGGAGTCCGCTGCCCATAGGCCCGGCGCCACCGTGTTCGGAGCCGAAGCCTACTCGAGCCTGCTCGACAAGGCCGCCGCACTGCTCCACTCCCTCGTCAACAACCACCCGCTCATCGACGGCAACAGGCGGCTTGGCTGGCTTGCCACCGCGACCTTCCTTGAGCTCAACGATCTCGAGCTGACCCACACCGAAGACGAGGCGTACGCGCTCGTCATGGATGTGGCCAAAGGGACGCTGACCGAAGTGGGCGACATCGCGACGCGTCTGGCGGCATTCACCGGCTGACGGTGATGACACGGACGAGGCGCAGGGCGCCGATCAGGCCGGGGTCGGCGAGGGCGAGGGCCTCGTCCCAGGCGAACCAGCGGCAGTCGGGGCTCTCACCAGCGGGCGGAGCGCAGTCGACGTCGCCGGCGTGGAGCAGGTAGCGCAGGTCGAGGTGGGTGTGGCCCTTCGGGCCCGGGTGGACATCGACGTGGAACAGGCGCGGCCCGCGGTTCGGATGCGACGCCGCGATCCCCGTCTCCTCCGCGACCTCGCGCACGGCGGCGTCCCACGGCGCCTCGCCGCGCTCGACGTGACCGCCGGGCTGGAGCCACAGCCCGAGCCGGCGGTGGCGGTGGAGCACCGTCCCACGCGGCCCCACGACCACCGCCGACGCGGTCACGTGCACAGGGTCGGCGTGCTCGTCGAACGGGCGGTCCAGGCGGTCGAGCTCGGCGAGGAAGCGCCGCTTGGACGCGCCCGCGCGGGCGTCGAGCTCGGGCAGCCGGCGGATCTG
>JBOGEB010000045.1:0-3337 GCA_050743125.1 Egibacteraceae bacterium | reverse complement strand
TTGAGGTCGGTCATCGCGCCCGGCTTCAGCCCGTGCTCCTGGAGGAACCGCATCGCGTCGACGTCGACCTGGAGGCGCTCGGAGATGCGCGTGACCGTCGCGCGGCAGCCGACCTTCGCGGCCTCGGCCATCGTTACGAGCCGCTGACCAGACTCCTTGCCGCCCAGCCCGGGGATCGGGTTGCCGTGCGGGCAGGTGGCCGGCGCGCCGAGCAGCTCGATCAGGCGTCGCTCGACCGCGTCCGAGATCACGTGCTCCCAGCGGCATGCCTCGTTGTGGATCTCCTCCCACTCCAGCCCGATGACGTCAGTGAGCAGCCGCTCGGCCAGGCGATGCTTGCGCATGACGCTGGTGGCGCGCCTACGGCCCTCTGCGGTCAGCTCGAGCTGGCGGCTGGGCGTGATGCGCAGGAGGCCCTCCTGCTCCAGTCGGGCGACGGTCTCGCTCACGGCGGGTGCGGACAGGCCGAGCCGTTCGACGAGCCGCGCGCGGATGGGGGTGATGCCCTCTTCCTCCAGCTCCCACACCGTCCGGAGATACATCTCCGTGGCGTCGATCAATGGCGTCATCACGCCCTCCCTTCGCCGTGCCCGCAATCGTACCTGCAACGGTTGAGAACTCTTCTCATGAATCTGTCGCGATGCGAGGTTTCGCTCCATGGAGCCGCCACAGGGCTGGCGGATACCCTACGGGCATGGCAACCGACCATCGCTCGACGCTCGCCGACTACGCAGCGAAGCTCGCCGAAGTCAAGGAGTACCTTTGACGTCGAGGGCAAGCGCCACCGCCTGACCGAGCTCCAGCGCACGTCGGCCGTGCCTGATCTCTGGGAGGACCCGACCCACGCCCAGCGCGTGATGGCCGACCTGGCTGCGGTCGAGGACGATCTCCGCCTGTTCGACGGCTTCGCTGCCCGCCTGTCCGACCTCGAGACGCTCGCCGAGCTCGCGCGCGAGGAGGACGACGAGGCCACCGCCGAGGAGGTCGCCGAGGGCATCGAGGGCCTGCGCGCCGACTTCACCGAGCTGGAGATCCGCGTGCTGCTCTCCGGCGAGTACGACCACCGTGACGCGATCGTCACGGTTCACTCCGGCGCTGGCGGCACCGACTCGCAGGACTGGGCGGAGATGCTCCTGCGCATGCTGCTGCGCTGGACCGAGCGCCATCGCTTCAAGGTCGACCTCCACGACCAGCAGGAGGGCGAGGAGGCCGGCATCCGCTCGGCGACGTTCACGGTTCACGGTCCGCGCGCCTACGGCCTGCTCCACGGCGAGCGCGGAGTCCACCGCCTGGTGCGCATCAGCCCCTTCGACGGGCAGAGCCGTCGGCACACCGCGTTCGCAAGCCTCGACGTCGTCCCCGTCATGGAGGACGTCGATGAACGCGTCCAGATTCCCGACGACGACCTGCGCATCGACGTGTTCCGGTCCTCCGGCCCCGGCGGCCAAGGCGTCAACACGACCGACTCCGCGGTACGGCTGACCCACATTCCGACCGGCATCGTGATCAGCTGCCAGAACGAGCGCAGCCAGCTCCAGAACAAGGCGACCGCGATGGCGCTGCTGAAAGCGAAGCTCGCCGAGCGCGAGCGTGAGCGGCGCGCCGCCGAGCTCGCCGCCCTCCGCGGCGACCAACGCGACGTTGCCTGGGGCAGCCAGATCCGCTCGTACGTCCTGCACCCGTACCAGCTGGTCAAGGACCACCGCACCGGCGAGGAGACCGGCAACACCGTCGCGGTGCTCGACGGAGCCATCGACAACTTCATCGCCGCCTACCTGCAGCACAAGGCGCGTGGCGGCTCAGGCGGACGGGGGTCTGGAGGCACCGTGCCAGCGTGAACATAGCTGGATCGCTGTTCGACACCGTCGATGTCGCGTTGGTGACCGCGGAGGCGGCACGTTGGGGTGAGCCTGGCTCGGTGCTGATCGCCTGTCTGGTCGAGGGGGTGCTCGGCCACGGGCTCGACCGGCTGGTCGTCGGCAGCCGGCAGCTGCGCCCGATCGTGACCGCCGCCCTGCGCGTCGGCTGGACCGACGAGACCGCTGGCCGCGCGCTGGCGGTCGCGTTCGGTGCGGCGGCGGCGTTGAACAGGCAGGGCGGGCGGTGCGTGTGGTGCCTGCTCGACGCCGAGGCTTGCGACGAGGGCGGCACGTGGGAGGCGGCCCGAGCGGCCGCGGCGGCGGGGGCCGGCGGGCTCGTCACCTGCGTGCTGAGCCCACCGTCCGAGGCTGCGTCGCTCGCGGCGCTGTGGAAGGCGGCCGGCTGGGCGGTCGTCGAGGCCGCAGGCGGCAACGCGTGGGAGGTGCTGGGTGGGCTCGACCAGGCGCTTGCGATCCCCGAGCGGCCGGTCGCGCTGCTGGTGGTGTGCGAATGACGACATCCCAGGCGCTGAGCGCGCCGACGCTGGAGGACGCGGCGGCGGAGATCCTGCTGCGGCTCGCCTCGGCCGAAGGGCTGATGGTGGTCGTCGGCCGCGATCCTGGCCCCGCCGGCCGGTGCATACGGGACTGCCCCGAGCGGGTGGTCGTCGCGCCGGGCGTCACGAGCCGGTTCGCGGTCGCCGACGGGGTCTGGATCGGTGGCCGCCGGGTGGTGACCGTTCTCGAGGACCGGCTGGTCGACCTGGAGCCCGCCGCCGGATGCGGACACCCGAACGTGCTTCTCACGACCCACGCCGCGCACCTCGCGGCCGCTCGCGACGCCGGTCTCGTCGTCGTGCAGCCCGGCTGGCCGGGCGACGTCGAGCCGCTCCTCCGCGCCGCGCTCGCCGCGCCGGAGCCGGTGCTCATCCGCCTCCACGCCTGCACCGCCCAGGCGCCCGAGCCAGAGCAGCCCCCCGAGCTGGACAGCCACCGGGTCCTGCGCCGCGGTCGCGCCGGGCTGCTCGTCGCCGCCGGTGCCGGCGCGCCACTGCTCGTCCACGTCGCCGCCGCCCTCACCGCGAGGGCGGTCAATGTGACCGCGGTGGAGATGCACACCATCCGCCCCTCGACCGGCGTCGACCCCGCGCGCACCGACAGCGCCCTGCTCGTGGGCGCCGCGGGGGTCGAGGACGCGAGTCAGTTGGTCGGCGTGCCGTTCGGCTCTGGCTCGGTCTCCCGCCTCACCGACGCCGTCCTCGAGGCGCTCCCGCGGTAGCAGGCGGACGCGCATTCCCTGAGAACGTGTTTGAAAATCGCGGCCTCGCTCCGTGGGCGAAGCGAAGCGGAGCGCGGTTTCGGCGGCCACAAGCCGTCCGAAACCGCAACAGCTATAACAAAACATACGACGATGACTTGACGAGTCGGTCGCGTCGCGTCGGGTGGAGCGACCTAAAAGGCTCTTCGCGAGCGGAACC
>JBOGEB010000044.1:0-26066 GCA_050743125.1 Egibacteraceae bacterium | reverse complement strand
GCGAGCTGCGCCAAGCTGTGGCCGGGATCGACGACGCGGCGGTGGTCGAGTTGGCCGGGCTGCCCGATCAGGTCGTGGACCAGGACGCCGAGGAGGGTGTCGACGGCCAGCCCACGATCCGCCAGGGGGTGGCCGAGGATCGGGTCGTCTCGCACTCCGATCCGGAGATGCGGCACGGCCGCAAGTCTTCCTCGCGCCGGCTCGACGGGCACAAGTTGGACGTGACGGCCGACGAGGGCTCCGAGTTGGTCTTGGGTGTGGACGTGCGTGACGGCAACGCCGGTGACGGCGACGGGGGGGCGCCGTTGGCCGCCCAGGCCCAACAGGTCGACGGGGTCGATTTGGGCGGGCTGTTGGGCGCGGCATGGTCTGCTCTGACGGCGACGTCCGCGAGGCGGTCGAGGCCGCCGGCGTGGAGCTGGCCGCCGAGGCGCCGCCCGGTCAGCAACGCCGGGCGTCACCCCAAAACGGACTTCGCGATCGACTTGGACGCCGGCGGGCACGGCGCGGTGACCTGCCCGGCCGGCCAGACGACGACAGACGCGCGGCCGGTCAAAGACCACAAGCGCCGGGAGGCTCTGCGGTTCGCCTTCGACCCCGACACGTGCGCGACGTGTCCGTTTCGCGCCCGCTGCGTGAAGGGGCCGGGGCCGCGCAGCGATCGTGGGCCGTCACGAGCGGCGGACCGCCGCCGCCCGCGTCGCCCAGGACCAGCCCGAGACGAAGGCTTTGCTGTGCCGCCGCCCGAAGGTGGAGCGCAGGATCGCGCATCTGCAGCGGCTGGGGATGCGCCAGGCCCGGTGTCGAGGCAGACGCAAGACCCGGCTGCAGGCGCTGCTCGCGGCCACCGCGGCGGACTTCGCCCGGCTGGGCGCGCTCGGCGCGCTCGGCAACGCAGGCCCCCGCCAGCGTCTTTCAGGCTGTCTGCGGCCTCTCGCACGGCCCCAGGGCGATCCCACAGTCCTCAGGGGACCCCAAACCCCCGAAACGCCACGCAAGCGCCCCGTGACCCCGCTGCTCACCGCCGCACCCCGGCGCTCCACAAGATCACTTTCTGCCGACCCTCCTAGGGACGCCCCCGATGGCTGTGAGGGGGTCCGGGGGAACGCCCCGAGGCATTGGGTCCCTCAGCCATGACGGCGTGCCTCCCGGATGGCAGGGGGACGTACGTATAGTACGATGTATTTGTACGAGCAGAGGGGAGGACGGGTGGCCACGACAGTACCGACGAGCGAGTACCGCGCCAATCTTCGGCAGTGGCATGACCGGGCTCGCCGAGGCGAGGAGATCGTCGTGACCGATAACGGCGAGCCGATCGTCCGAGTCGTCGCCGCCGAGGCGGACGCGCTGCTGGATCGGCTGGAGCGCGAGGGGCTGCTGCGCCGCGCAGGGCGGCGGCGCCCCTCGTCGGAGATCGTGTCGGCGGCTGCGCCTGGTGACTCCACACCGTCGGTCTCTGCTGGCCGCGATCGATGATCGTGGTCCTGGACGCCAGCGCGGCGGTCAAACTGGTGCTTGACGAGGATCACAGCGACCAGGTGCGTCGGCTGTGGGACGAACCGTTGCGCTTCGTCGCGCCCACGATCGTCGTACCCGAGGTCGCCTCAGCCATCACTGCCGCCTGGCGCGCCGGGCGCATAGGACAGGCTGACGCCCAACTTGCGCAGCAGTCATGGGCAACGCTCACCGATGACGTCGATCTGATGAACGTGGACCTTGGGTTGGCATCCCGTGCACGCACGTTGGCGGCTGCCCGATCGGTACGGGGAATGGATGCGGTCTACTTAGCCGTCGCGCTGCGGCTCGTCGGGGCCAGTCCGATCGGGCTGCTGTCCTTCGACGACCGCCAACGCGCTGCCCTCAACCCCGAGGACGACATCAGTCTGCTCCCCGCCAAGGTGAACTGATGCTCCCTCTCCGCCCCAGTGGGATCCCGTGCCCGAACCAGCGACAAACAACAGGTATGCCGTATTGCAGGTCCTCGCGCCATGTCTGGGAGATAAGGTGACTGCAATGACGGGAGGATCCTACCGGGCCGTCATCGTGCGAGACGAGGACGGCTATTGGTTCGTCGACTTCCCCGAGGTGCCCGGCTGCCACGCACAGGGACGCACACTGCGAGCCGCGCGCAAACGCATGCGTGCTGCGCTGTCGCTGTTCGTCGATGACGCCGACACTGCTCAGATCGTCGAGGATCTGCGCCTGCCAGATGATGCCCTGGCGGCGGTGCACCGGACCGCCCAGCTGCGGGAGCACGCTGTCGAGGCTCAGCAGGAATCGCAAGGCGGCAGCCCGAGCAGCGGTACGCAGTCTGCTGGACGCGGGACTGACGCTCCGCGACGCTGGTGATGTGCTTGGCCTTTACCTTCCAACGGGTGCATCAGCTCGCGAGCTGACCGGGCATCACCACTCCTCAAAGGCGTAGCTGCGCGGCGGGCGCCCGCTCGGTACGGCGCGCGCGGCCCAGGACGGCGGCTTGTCGCCGCCCGCAGGCCCGCCTTCGCTCTTCGCCCGCGCGTGTCTGGGCCGGCGGGCGTCGCCGTGCCCGCACGCCCGGTGGCTGTTCTGGATCTTATGGATGTTGAGCAGATCCGTCTCTGGGCGGAGACTGCGGGACTCAAGTTGCCGGATACGGAGGATCGGAAGCTGTTGGTTGAGGGAGTGAGGAGGGGGTTGATGGGGTAGTGGACTTTCCCCCCAGAGCAGGACACCTCAGATGAGAGGATGTCCTTGTGGGAGAAAACAGACGCAACCGACGCAAGTTCACCGACGAGTTCAAACGCGACGCCGTCAAGCTGGTCGACAGCAGCGGACGGCCGATCGCCGAGATCGCCCGTGACCTGGGCATCTACGACTCCACCCTGGGAGCCTGGGTCAAACAGGACCGCATCGACCGCGGCGAGCGTGAAGGGCTGACGACCGCCGAGCGGACCCGGCTGGCCCAGCTGGAGGCCGAGTGCGCCAAGCTGCGGATGGAGCGTGACCTGCTCAAACGATCACTGGCCTTCTGGTTCCAGGGCGTCCGAAGTGCTGCGCGATCGCGCACGTCACCATGAGCTCCCGGGTCGACCCCGAGGTCATCTGTGGCCCGTTGTCCGACACGGCGAGCAGGATCGGGCGGCGCTCGTCGTCGGTGGCCGGGTCGATCAGCCCGGCAGCGCCGCGCTCCAACGCCTCGTCGAGCAGCCCCTCGGCTTCGAGCGCGTCGGTGAACACGACCTGGACCTGGGTCGAGGTCTGCGCGGCCGAGACGATCGTGGCCAGCCACTTGCGGGTCACCAGGTCCATGACCGCCGTGGCGCCGATGCCGTCGCAGCCGCGGAAACGCGTCGTGTCGTAAATCCAGATCTGGTTTCTGATGTAGGTGACCCAGGCAGGAAACGGGGGTGTGCATCGACGTCCCGGCCCGTTTCGGGCGTCGCAGCGCAAGCCCGTGAACAGCCGGGACACGCCTGACTGAAGACGGTGACACCCACACACGGTGCAGGTAGGAGCCGCGGTGCGCGAGTTTGCGGTGGGAACGGTCGACCTCGGCCCACTCGTCGAACAGCGCCACGATCTCGGCCTCCTCCTCCGGTCGTAAGCCGTGGACGGGGTTGCCGCCGGCAGGTCGGTCGACCAGACGGCCGGCGGACCGGCGGACGCGCCACCGCCACGCCCGGGTCTCGGCCAGCTCCAGCGACCGGCAGACGCGCCGGTGGTCCCAGCCGCCCTTGACCGCCCGATCGATCAGGTCCAACAGGCCGGCCTTGACGGCCGAATCGACCCGGCGAGGGATGCGGCCGCTCAACCCCAACGCCCTTTTCCCTCCACGAGCATCAGCCGGACGCCCATCTCGGTCAGCGCCTCGGACAGCCGGGCGACCTCTGCTTTCGCGGCGGTCAGCTCGGGATCTGGGCGGTCGGCTCGCGGGCCCGGTTTGGAGCGCGCCAGCGCGTCCAGGGCGCCCTGCTTGGCCACTTGGCGCAGCTTGAGGATCGTCGAGCGGTCGACGCCCGCCTGGTCGGCGGCAGCGACGATCGTGGTCTCCCCGCGCAGCAGCTGAACCCAGCTCGTACTTCTGCGCAGGGGTGAGGAACCGCTTGCGGCGGCGTGCCGCCCGGTCGGTCCCAGAGTGCGAATCGGACATTCCCACAGCCTTCCTGACAGGCCGGGAACCCCGCAAAGTGCGGACTGATTACAAGCCGGATCTGTGTCTTAAGTCAGGAGCAAGACAAGCGCGTGACCGGGATCCTCAGCGCGTGGCCGGCGGCCCATGCCTCGGCAGCCCGGTCGCCTTCGGCGAAGAGGCACCATGCTGCTTTCCACAAGTGCTCCAGCGCGTGCACGAAGTCCGCCACGATGTCCGCCTTGGCCTCTCGGGTCGCTGCCTCTGCCTCGATGCGGCTGATCTGGCGGACGTTTCCGTCGATGAGCGCGGCCCAGGGACGCCGGTTGTCAGGGTCACGGCGCGCTGCCTCGTCGAATACGGAAGCGATCACCGTGCGGTGTCTTTGTCCACGCTGGCGACAAGCCACTTGTCGCGCGCTGTGGGACCTGGAGCGGGCTCGGTCTGGCGGGGCTGGCCCGAGCCGATGATGTCCGCCGGTGCCCGGACGACCGGAGTGACGTCGTAGACCGCTGCGACCTCGGCCGTGCGCTTGCGGTTGCGCTTCTCGCCCCGGCTCAGGCGTGCCGCGAGCTTGTTGCCGCTGCGGGCAGCTGAGCGAGCGGCGGGTTCTCGCAGGGAGCCGGGTCGCGTCACGATGCCCTTGCCGTCGGCGGAGATCACCAGCACGTCGGTGTCAGGACAGCAGCTGCGCCCGGCTGCCTCGTAGAAGCCGTCCACGTCGGCAGCGGCGCGCCCAGCGAGCTGTTCGACCCGGCGTTCGCCGACGGACATGCCGGTCACACGCCCGATCGCTGCGGCCGCGTCCTCGAACGACCCGCGGGTGGGCTCGATCGCTGCCGGCTTCGCCAGTGGGTGGCTGTGCCGGGCGGGGGGAAGCTCAAGGCGGCGTCGGCCGGGCGCAGGTTGGGGGCTTGGGGCGCGGTATGCCTGCGCGCGACGTTCACCTCCCCGACGACGGTCGCGAAGGTGCGGGCAAGATCACGCTCCAGCCTGGTCCGCTCGATGCCGTCTGCGCCCACGGCCTCCTCGAGGTCGGCCTCGTTGGCGGCACGAGCGTCGAGGTGGCCCTGGAGCAGCGCCAAGAGCAGCTCCCTTCCGTCGGTCGTGGTCCTGTCCTCCAGCTCCGAGCGCGTCATCGCGGCTGCCTGGGGCTCTGCAGGTCCGTGACGATCGACTCGAGCTTGTCCCATGCGGGCACGAACGGGTCATCGGGCGAGGATGGGCCATACGCTGTCATAGGGCTCCTTTTCGACGTTCGGGTCTGACGCCTGCGAACGCAGCGAGAAAGAGCCCGTCTTTCACCGACCCGCCGTCCTATGTCCCAGCTGGACGGCTACGCATCGCTCACTTGGAAAAAACCGCACCCGAAATCCAATGCCCGCCATGTCGAGTCCACTGGCCGAGTGTCATAGCGCTTCCACGTCGCCTAGCCGCAGTGCGGGCAGACCAGCTTGAACCGGCGCAACTCGACCGTGACCACGATGCGGTCTGACTCGAAGGCGACCACGCTGACCATACCCCGACCAACGCCAACATCTTGTTGATGCAGCAGTGACGCGCACAGCGACCTGACCTTTCAGATCGATGGTTTGGACGCCGCAGATCACTGGGTCTGCGCCGTGCGCGTCCCCTCAACCCCTCCTGGCCGCTCGGCCACCCCACTGACCAGCCCTAACCCGCCCTCGCCACCCCTCAGCGACCCCACAACTTCTACAGAAGCGCCCCATTACGCGCCTCGCGTAGCGTTCGGCGGGTACTGTTTGTCAACAGCACCGTGATCGCTGGTCAGGAGAGCGTTCGGCGCACCGGGGGACCGGTAGCGATCCTTGACCTGGACCACGATGACGGGAACGGAATCTGGCAGATTTCTACACGAGGGTCTCTGAGTGGTGGGGGCCGATGAGTGCACGCGTGATAGTTAACGGTGGCAGCGACCCCACCAGTTGGGGACAAAGGCCATCGGGCGTGCCCTGGACGCAGGTCGGCCAACAATGGGGGGAGCGAGATTACAGTCTACTGAGGCAGGCTGTCCGCACACTTGAAGGCCTTTCATTGGGCCACGTAGACGGGCTACTTGAGGGTATGCCAGCGCCGCCCAGTTTGGATGCAATCGACGTGCTCCGCAATGCCTTCGCCGTGGCCAGTGGCACTCCGCAGGGCGCCCTCCTCTTGGTGACCTACGTCTACGGCCAGTGCCTAAATAAATGGGAGCGGAGTGTCGACTACGCTCGTATTCGCATGGTCCTGAAATCGTTAGAAGAAGTTATTTCTGATCTGCAACCGAATGCAGCAGAACTGGACGAAAATGAAGCTAAACTTCTACGCCTGATCGTGGATCTAGCTCAGTGTATGGACGACGCGATGGCCGTCGAAAATGCAATGAACTGCTCGTGCCCAGTTGACATGGCCCGCCATGCCCAGGCGGTGGTCGGGCGCGCGACGTCGGTGCTTCAAGGAGAGCAAGAGCTTTCGCCAGGTTTCACGGAGTTGAGAGAGGTGATTCGGTCAGATGCTGCGACACAGCGTTGCTACTTCGGCGCTGTGTTCCGGGTCGCGACGGCCGTGCGTCAGTTCGTGGAGCTTGAGGGGCCTGGGCCTGCACCGGTGGGCTTTGACGACGTCATCCGAGCCGTTGCTATAGCTGAGGCAGACAGCACGGTGCGGGGCGACGTGTACGAAAGCGAGCTACGGGCTCACCGCGTCACCCTAAGGGCACTCGGTGATCATGCCGCGTCGAGGCGGCTACGTATCGATGCGGCCGAAATCCTATACATTTACCCTTTCGCGCTCTCCGGTATGAGCGCCGAGGATGCGGTCCATCATGCTTTGAGCGCAGAGGGAGGTTGGCGGCCGGCAGCTCTTGCGCCGATCGACATCGAGCAGTTGCGGCTTACCGACATGTGGGACGTCAATCCGGCGGAGAGAGCGTACGGGGCAGCGGTGGTGAAGCTACCAACGCTCCAGGTCGAGACTACCGCCGGACAGCATCTTGCGGGCTTTAACCCAGAGATACGTTTGACCCGCCTGGGTAACCATTATCTGCGGGTGCGGTCTCGACTGAAAAAAAGTAATTTGCATGAGCTGAACCAAGCTCTGCGGCGAGCATCCGTGAGTATGGGCGAGGAGCGCATATGGTGTGAGGGTGGAACGTGGACGAAGTTTGCCGAGTATGCAGACGAGGTCATCGCAGGGATTGCCAAGGAGCTATCGACGGACGTTGTACGGGACGCTAGCCTAGGCTTCCACGTCGTTGTAGTGGCTCATGCCATCTCCATCCAGGAACCGGACGGAACGACAACGCCGGCTACGATCGACGCCATCCCTGGCGCGGTCGGTGCTTCGCTACTCCTACGTCCCCTCAGTCAGCTCGCCGCGTCGCTTGAAGAATGGATCCGTTATCCGACGCCCGACGTTGTCAATTTGGTGGAGAGCGTGGGTTGCATTGACGACTTGGTGGTGCGGACGGAGAACACAACTGTCTTATTCATGCCTGCATCGCCAGACTGGGTCATCGATGGCTTTGAGGAGATGGTTGAGTTCGTTGCCTCTGTGCCCGCGCTGCTCATGTCTTGGGAACAGAGGGCCTGGGACCATGCCCAGAAACTGGAGAAGACACTACCCAGTCTTCAGGAGTGGATCGCCCAGCCCGATACGGTGCTTCCGATCGCTGACCTCCTAATGGAAGAGGTCAAGCTCCGCCAGCTGGAGGCTGACATCCGGCGAGACCTGGCATTTCTGCACTCGCCCGCTCGTAGCCGCAGGCACCGTGATTTCCTCAACGCCGTGTGGACGGCTGCTGGACTGCCGACATTGGAGGACGCACTTGAAAGACAGCTCACAGTTCTCTCCACTCTACAGGAGCGGCTTTCGACCATGGTTTCGGTGATTACTGAGGGGAACCGCCAGGCTCGCCAGGCTCGCCAGGAGGATATCGAATTCTTCGTTCAGCTGACCCTCGGCCTCTTGGCAGTAGGCTCTTTGGCTGAGCTACTTGGCTGGATCAACAACACGTTTGGCATCGACAGTTTCATCTTGGCCGCGAGCGAAGCCAGTGCTCTCGTGATCTGCGTGTTTCTGATCACCTGGCTCTTCTTTCGGAAGCGGCGAGAAAGATGAGCACCTATGACTCCTGCTCAGCCGGTGAAGGTGTGGCTTTCCACCACCTTCACCAGGACTTTGATGAGTCTCTCCTGGCGTGCTTTTACAACGAGGTGCTGGCGCCCGCTTTCAATGCCGATGAGCTGGGAACTTTTGAGTGGTTCGCCCGTGGGCTCCGAGATGACGGCGAAGTGCTGGCCTCCGTCGCTCTCGGACGGGAAGGCGAGGTATTGGGTGGTCTGGTAGCCACCCGACATCGAGGCAGCGGTGTGCTTCTTTTGTCGTACCTCGTCGTCCGCGTCGAGGTACGGCGGCGTGGTATCGGCACCCTGCTGCTGCGAGAAGTCGCGCCTCAGTGGTATGCGGATCCAACGGTCCTGCTGGCGCTGGGCGAAGTGCATGACCCTCGATATTGGTCCGGCGTCCCTGGCGAGGACCCCGTTGCCCGGCTGCGCCTCTACGGACGACTTGGCGCTCGGGTACTTGCCACGCCGTTCATCCAACCTGCGCTGAAACCGGAGAGTAATCGGGTGCGCGGCTTTTTGCTCCTGGTGGCCCACGTGGCACCCGAGGCTTGCGTGGTCCGAGCCGGTCAGACCCGTATTCACGCAAATCTTATTCACAGCTTCGTTCGCCACTACTATGAAGCTGCGGAAGGCATAATCGACCCTGAAGACGCGGAGCTGTCGTGGCTACTTCGATACATCGAGGGTCAGAGCGAGATTCCCCTTCTTCCGGTCCACGACTACCAATGTGTACCAGTAAGTCTCGAACCTTAACGAACGTATGCATTGGTTCTCCCCACTCTACGGACTCTCGGCTCCGAAACGACTTCAATAATTTGGATGGACCGTACATGCTGATGACTCGTGCGAATCCGACACCGGCGGCATAGAGCTGGCGAGACTGAGCCAAAGTCCAACAGACTGCAGCAAGCTGGGTAGGATGCGAGCGTCCACGGCCGCGTACCTTACCGGTATCGGCTGCTCCCGGAAGGGAGCCAGCCGCCCATTGCGCCTGGGAGTGCTCAACGGGTCACCACAGTGGCGCAGGGGCTGATGCTGGAGGTGCTTCGGCCACGTAAGAAGCCCCTGGACTGCTGGTAGGAGCGGCCGTGGACGCACGGCTGCGACTAGCTGAAACCCCAGCATCAAGCAGCGGCAGCGACGACATAGCGAAGGTTCTCGGTCAAGATTGTGGCATGCAGGTCGCCGGCTGCTATGCGCGCTCGCCGTGGCCAGAGTGATCTGTGCATCACAAGGGCGCACCGGGGTGCAGCGTCGAGACCCAGGAAATCTCAGACGGTCCTGTCCCGTTTGGGCTTCGAAAACCGGGTTTGTGGTTAGGAGACCTCTATGCCTACGGCATGAGTGGAGCTAAGGGGAATCGAACCCCTGACCTTCTGACTGCCAGTCAGACGCTCTACCAACTGAGCTATAGCCCCAGAGTGGGGGAGTCTAGCAGGACGTGAGTGCCAGACCCTGCCGTGTCGTCGACTCGTGACGCGCTCGGAGGCCGGTGAGCGCATGGAGTCTGTGATGCCCGATGCGCTGGCACTGGCGGGGTCGGAGGCAGGTCCGCTCTGCGGTAAGGCCGGGTTGTTACCGTTAGGGGCATGACAACAAGCAGTGGATACCTGTGTGATCCCAGCCTCCAAGGCGACGTCGTCGCCTTCGTGACCGAGGACGACCTGTGGTCGGTGCCGGCAGCGGGCGGGGTGGCCAGGCGGTTGACGGCCAATCTGTCCGAGGTGAGCCATCCTGCCCTGTCACCGGACGGGGCCTGGGTGGCGTTCACCAGCCGGGACGAGCATCACCCCGAGGTGTACTGCATGCCCGCCACCGGCGGGCCCGCCCGGCGCCTGACCTGGCTGGGATCGAGGTCGATCGTCCGCGGGTGGACCCCGGACGGGCGGATCCTGTTCGTGTCGGACGCCGGCCAGCCCTTCCGTCACCTCCTCCACGCGTACGCGGTCGCTCCCGAGGGCGGGCCGGTGGAGCGGTTGGCGTACGGGCCGGTCCGGGACGTGGCGTTCGGCCCTCGGCGGGCTGTGGTGCTCGGGCGGAACACCGGTGACCCGGCGCACTGGAAGCGCTACCGCGGAGGTACGGCCGGTGAGCTGTGGGTCGACCCGCGGGGCCGCGGCAGTTTCCGCCGCCTGCTGGCTCTGCCCGGCAACCTCGCCTCGCCGATGTGGCTCGGGGACCGGGTGTGGTTCCTGTCCGACCACGAGGGTGTGGGCAACCTCTACTCGTGTCTGCCCGACGGCGCTGACCTGTGCCGTCACACCGACCACGGCGAGTACTACGCCCGCTGCGCGAAGACCGACGGCCGGCGGATCGTGTACCAGCACGCCGCCGAGATCTGGTGCTACGACCCGGAGCGCGACCGCGCCGCTCCTGTGGAGGTCGACCTGCGCAGCCCGCGGGTGCAGCGCGCCCGCCGGTTCGTTCCGGCTGAGCGTTACCTGTCCGGGTACGCGCTGCACCCGGCTGGGCACACGGTCGCCCTGGAGACGCGGGGGAAGCTGTTCACGATGCCGCTGTGGGAGGAGGCGGTCCGCCAGTACGGCAGGCCGGACGGGGTGCGGTACCGGCTGGCCCGCTGGGTGGGCGACGGGTCCGCGCTGGTGGTGGTGAGCGACGAGGGCGGCGAGGACGGGATCGAGTTTCACCGTCCGGGCGAGCCCGAGGCCCGCCGCCTCGCCGAGCTGGAGCTGGGCTGCATCACCGACCTCGCCACCCCGCCCGAGGGCACGCTCGTGGCAGTGGCCAACCACCGCCACGAGCTGTTCCTTGTTGATCCGGAGGCAGGCACGGCCCGGCTGCTCGACCGTTCCGAGGCGGGGGGCCTGGACGGTGTGGTGTGGTCGCCGGACGGGCGCTGGCTCGCGTACAGCTTCGCGGTTACTCCGAGTACCCGCTCGATCAAGCTGTGCGAGCTGCCGGGCGGCGCGACGCATCTGGTCACCCGGCCCGAGTTCCGCGACGTCCGCCCCTCGTGGGATCCTGAGGGCCGCTTCCTGTACTTCCTGTCCTACCGCACGTTCGACCCGGTCTACGACAACCTGTACTTCGATCTGGGCTTCCCCAAGGCGGTGCGGCCTTATCTCGTTACCCTTCGCGCTGAGGAGCCTTCGCCGTTCGTGCCGAAGCCCAAGGGCCTCAAGTCCGACAAACCGTCGGCGCCGAGCCCGCCGGCTGGCGGGGAGCAGGAGCCCGTCGAGCCGATCCGCATCGATGTCGAGGGGATCGGCGGGCGGGTGGTGGCCGTCCCCGTTCCTGAGGGCCGCTACTCGCAGGTGGTGGGCATCAAGGGCAAGGTGCTGCTGTGCGCGTGGCCCGTCGAGGGCAGCCTGGGGGACGACCTGCTGCCCGACAACGGCAAGCCCAAGGGGTCGCTGGAGGTCTACGACCTGGACAAGCAGCGCCACGAGGTGCTAGTGGACGGCGTCTCCGGCTTCGCGGTGTCCCGGGATGGACACACGTTGTGCTACCGCTCGGGGCGGCGCCTGCGCGCCATCGAGGCGGGGGAGAAGCCCCCCGAACGTACCGACGAGTGCCCCAGCCGCCGCACCGGCTGGCTCGATCTCGACCGGGTACGGGTCTCGGTCGACCCCGGCGCGGAGTGGGCACAGATGTTCAAAGAGGCCTGGCGCCTCCAGCGCGATCATTTTTGGGTTGAGGACATGTCGGGTGTGGACTGGCGCCGGGTGCTCGACCGCTACCTGCCGCTCGTCGGCCGGGTGGCCACCCGCATCGAGTTCAGCGACGTCATGTGGGAGATGCAGGGAGAGCTGGGCACCTCCCACGCCTACGAGGTCGGGGGTGACTACCGCCCGGCGCCGGCCTACGCGCTGGGGCGCCTGGCCGCCGACCTCGCCTTCGATCCCGCCTCCGGCCGCTGGCGGTTCACCCACATCGTGGCCGGCGACCCTTGGGATCCTCAGGGCGGCTCGCCCCTGCTCGCCCCTGGGGTGCGGGTGGCCCCAGGTGACCTGCTCCTGGCAGTGAACGGCCGTCCAGTGGACGCCGCCGTGAGCCCCGCCTCCCTGCTGGTCAACCAGGCGGGACTGGCGGTGGAGTTGACCGTGGCTGGCGCCGACGGTCAGGGGCGGCGTGACGTCGTGGTCACCGCGCTGCGGGACGAGCGGGAGGCCCGCTACCGGGAGTGGGTGACGGCCAACCGGGCCAAGGTGCACGCGGCCACGGGCGGACGGGTGGGCTACGTCCACGTGCCGGACATGGGGTCCCACGGCTACGCCGAGTTCCACCGCGCCTACCTTTCCGAGGTGGAGCGGGAAGCGCTCATCATCGACGTCCGCTTCAACGGTGGAGGGAATGTCTCCCAGCTTGTGCTGGAGAAGCTGGTTCGCCGCCGTATCGCCTATATCGTGCCCCGCTGGGGCCAGCCCGAGCCGTACCCGGCCAACTCCCCGGCCGGGCCGCTGGTGACCGTCACGAACGAGTTCGCCGGCTCTGACGGCGACATCTTCACCCACTGCTTCAAGCTGCTCGGTCTGGGCCCGGTCGTGGGCAAGCGCACCTGGGGCGGGGTCGTCGGTGTCTGGCCGAGGCACATGCTGGTAGACGGGAGCCTGACCACCCAGCCTGAGTACGCGTACTGGTTCGCGGACGTGGGTTGGGGAGTGGAGAACTACGGCACCGACCCGGACGTGGACGTCGACATCCGCCCGCAGGACGCGCTGGCCGGACGGGACCCCCAGCTCGACAAGGCCGTCCAGCTCGCTCTGGCTGCCCTCCGCCGCCACCGGCCGCTCCAAGCCGACGTCGGTCGCCGCCCCCGCCTCGAGCTGCCAGCGCTGCCGCCAAGGCCAACAGCACCGACCGGCGACGGGCGGACTGGCCGGGGGAGTTCCCGCCGTGGTCAGCGAGAGCGGCAGTCGTTCCCACCGTCATAGATGAGTACCTCATCCGAGCCTGCCACAGGAACAGACGCCACCCCTGGCCCATGAAGGCGGCCCCTGAAGGCGGCCCCTGCCTTGAGCGCCGCTTCCCGCGTACGTTGTGTGCTCCGGCGGGTTGCGTGGATCCTTCACGCAAGGAAGCCCTGCTACTAGGGCGCCGGCTCAGTGACGATGTTGACGATTCTCCCCGGCACGGCAACAACGCGAGCGACCCTGTGGCCCTTGAGGTACCGGGCGAGGCGGTCGTCGCCGAGCGCCGCCGAGGTGAGTGTCTCCGCGTCCGTGTCGACTGGCACCCGGACCTCGAAGCGGAACCTCCCCTGGATCTGGACCGGGATGTCGACCTCCTCGCCTGCTACCAGTTGGGGATTGGCCACTGGGAACGGCTCGTAGGCCAGCGAGCGGTCGTGCCCGAGACGTGACCACAGCTCCTCGGCGATGTGCGGCGCCAGCGGCGCGACCATCAGCACGAGGGGTTCCACCACCTCACGGGGGCAGCCCACACGGTGCCCGTACGCCTGCGTGAGGTGATTGTTCAGCTCGGTGAGGCGCGCGATCGCGGTGTTGAAGCGGAGCTGCTCGAAGTCGCTGCTGACCTCGGTGATCGTGCGGTGCAGGAGACGCAAGGTCTCCTCTGCGGGTGGGGTGTCCGCGACGGTGGGCTGTCCGGTGTCCTCGTCGATGACGTTGCGCCACAGCCGCTGGAGGAACCGGAACACGCCGACGATGTCGCGCGTATTCCACGGCCGATCGGTGTCGAGCGGCCCCATCGCCAGCTCGTACAGGCGGAGCGTGTCGGCGCCGTACAGCTCGTAGATCTCGTCGGGGCTGATGCCGTTCTTCAGGCTCTTCCCCATCTTCCCGTAGTGGCGGGTGACCGGCTTGCCACCCCAGGTGAAGGTCCCGTCAGGCTCCTCTTCGACCTCTACCGCTGGCACGTACCTGCCGCGCTCGTCCGTGTATGCCGCTGCCAGGATGTAGCCCTGATTGAAGAGGCGGTGGAACGGCTCAGGCGTCGAGACGTGCTCCAGGTCATAGAGGATCTTGTGCCAGAGCCGCGCGTAGAGCAGATGGAGCACCGCCTGCTCGACGCCGCCCACGTAGAGGTCGACGCCGCCGCTCTTCGCCGGGTCGTCGGCGTCACCGCCCATCCAGTAGCGGTCGATCTCGCGGTCGACGAGCGCTTGGTCGTTGCCGGGGTCGAGGTACCGGAGCTCATACCAGCACGAGCCCGCCCACTGGGGCATCGTGTTCGTTTCGCGCCGGTAGGTCTTTGGCCCGTCGCCCAGATCGAGCTCGACGGTCGCCCACTCCATCGCCCTGCCAAGCGGAGGCTCGGGCTCAGCGGTGTCGTCATCCTGGTGCGCCCGTGGCGAGAAATCGGCCATATCCGGCAGCACCACGGGTAGCTGATCCTCGGGCAGCGCGATCGGCAGGCCGGTCTCGTCGTACACGATGGGGAACGGCTCGCCCCAGTAGCGCTGACGTGAGAAGAGCCAGTCGCGCAACCGGTAGGTGATCGCCGACCTGCCGTAGCCCGTGTCCTCCAACCACCCGACGATGATCTGCTTGGCCTCGGGGGTCGGAAGCCCGTCGAGCGACACGCGGTCGTTCGCGGAAGCCGTCCCCACCCCCTCCCCTTCGAACGCCTCCGGCCACTCGCTGGCCGGCGTCGCGTCGGAGACGCTGTGCTCGGCGAGCCACTCGCTTGCCGGCCTCACCACCGCCCGGATGGGAAGGCCAAAACGCTGGGCGAACTCGAAGTCACGCTGGTCGTGAGCGGGCACGGCCATGATCGCGCCCGTGCCGTAGTCCGTCAGCACGTAGTCCGCGATGAGGATCGGGATCCGCTCTCCGCTGGCAGGGTTCACCGCGTACGAGCCGGTGAAGACGCCGGTCTTCGTGCGGGTGTCGCTCACCCGTTCACGATCACTCCGTGTCGAGGCGTAGCGACGATACGCCTCGACTGCCTCAGCCGGGCTCGTCCACCCCTCGGCAGGCGCCCCGGTCTCCGACAGCCCGGCGCCCTTCCATGGAGCCGGCGTCTCCGACGGCCACGCCACAGGGGTCAGCTCGTCAACCAACGGATGCTCTGGAGCGAGCACCATGTAGGTTGCGCCGAACAGCGTGTCGGGGCGGGTTGTGAAGACGGTGATCGAGGAATGATGGCGCTTGGCCAACGGGAACTCGATCTCGGCGCCCTCGCTGCGGCCAATCCAGTTCCGCTGCATCTGCTTGATCGACTCCGGCCAATCGAGCAGGTCGAGGTCCTCGATCAGCCGCTCCGCATAGGCGGTGATCCGGATCATCCACTGCTTGAGCGGCCGGCGGAAGACCGGGAAGTTCCCGATCTCGCTGCGCCCGTCGGCCGTGACCTCCTCATTCGCCAGCACCGTCCCCAGTCCTGGACACCAGTTCACCGGCGCCTGTGCCGCATACGCCAAACGGTGGGAGTCGACCACCTTGCGGCGTTCGAGCGCCGGTAGCTCCGACCAGGGCTTTCCGCCCCGTTCAGCGTCTGCGGTCAGCGTTCGCTTGCCGGTCTCGAACTCCGCGACGAGCTCGGAGATCGGGCGCGCTCGACGCTGCTGTGGGTCGAACCAAGAATGAAAGATCTGCAGAAAAATCCACTGTGTCCAGCGGTAGAATTCGACGTCCGTGGTGGCGATGTCCCGACGAGGGTCGTGAGCCAGTCCAAGGCGATGGAGCTGACGGCGCATGTTGGCGATGTTGGCCTCGGTCGTGACTCTTGGATGCTGCCCTGTCTGGACCGCATACTGCTCGGCGGGGAGCCCGAACGCGTCGTACCCGAACGGATGCAGCACGTGGTACCCGCACATGCGCTTGTACCGGGCGTACACGTCGGTCCCGATGTAGCCGAGGGGGTGACCGACGTGCAGGCCCGCACCGCTGGGATACGGGAACATGTCGAGCACATAGATCTTTGGCCGGCCCGCAAGACGCTCGAAACCCTCTGCCAGACCACCGGTGGGGTTCGGTGTGTGGAACGTTCCCTCGGCATCCCATTGCGCTTGCCATTGCAGCTCAATCTCGTTCGCGAGGCTCGCGTCGTACCGGTGCGGCGGCGTCCCTCGCGTCGTCGGGGCCGAGCCTTGTGGCGTAGTGGCGTTGTTCAGCATGCCGGCAGCGTACCGGAACGCTGGGTGAGGGGGTGGCCGCCCGATCACACCAGCGACGCACGAGGCGAGGAAATCGTACACGCCCAAGCTGGACAAAAGGGTTCAAGGATTCACCTGGCGCAGCCCACGTGAGCTCTCGCTTTCCTTTCCCACGAAAGGAACGTGACAAACCGGGCAGCGTGCCGGAGGGCTGCAGATGACCCTTCCCTCCAGCTGCGAAGGAAAGCGCCTTCGGCACCTGCTCATCTGGTTGGGAGCCGTCTTGCGGGCACCGACGCTCACCCGACGCGCTGACCATGTGCCTGAGTTGCCGTCGGCGGGCCATGCCCGTAGCATCCCTGGCGAAGCCGAAGACCGCTGGTCCCGCGTAAGTGCGCGGCGTAAAATGCCTTGAGCAAGGGCCGGCCAGCGCAGGCGAGATGAGCGGTTGGCGTCTGCCGGCGTGAGTTCACCTCCCGAAGCCTTCGGGAGGTGTTTTCGTTTGGGACGAGCAGGAGGCGAAAGGCATGGCCCGTCCGGAGAAGGTCGCGGTCGTCGAGGAGGTTCGGGAGCGGCTGGGGCACTCGACAGCGACGCTGCTGACCGAGTATCGCGGGCTGTCGGTGGGGGACCTGCGCGCGTTGCGGATCGAGCTGCGCAAGGCCGACGCGGAGTATCAGGTCACGAAGAACACGCTCATCCGGATCGCTGCGCGCGAGGCCGGTCTGCAGATCCCTGCCGGGGTGCTCACCGGCCCGACGGCGATCACGTTCTGCGCTGGCGACCCAGTCGCGACGGCGAAGATTCTGCGGGCGTTCTCACGCCAGCACCCTGCGTTGATCATTAAGGGCGGGATTCTGGACGGCGAGGTGCTGTCCGCCGAGGAGGCGCTGCGGCTCGCTGACCTCGCCTCCCGGGAGGAGCTGCTCGCCCGCCTGGCCGGTCTCTTCCAGGCGGTCGTCGCCCAGCCGGCACGCCTCGCCCAGGCGAGCCTCACCAAGGTCGTCCGCCTGCTCGCCGCGTTGCAAGAGAAACGCGCGGCGTCCGAGCCCCCTGTTACCCAATCCTCCATGAACGCGGAGAGCAGCGAGCCCCCAGCGACCGAGGTGGAGGGGTGACCAGACATCAGGAGCCGAGACGTAGCAAGGCGGGCCACCATCCGGGCGGAGTGGGGCTGCAAGGGTAGTCGCCCCCGGAGCCCGGATGGTGGCCCGCGCAATACACCAAGAACCGAGCAATCAAGGAGACACCGACACCATGGCGAAGCTGAGCAGCGACGAGCTCATCGACACGTTCAAGGAGATGACCCTCCTCGAGCTGAGCGAGTTCGTGAAGCGGTTCGAGGAGGAGTTCGACGTCACCGCCGCCGCCCCGATGGCGTTCGCAGCGCCGGCCGGCGGGGCGGGCGAGGCCGCGCCCGAAGCGGAGGAGAAGACCTCCTTCGACGTCGTCCTCACGGGAGCGGGCGAGAAGAAGATCCAGGTCATCAAGGAGGTCCGCGCGCTCACGAGCCTTGGTCTCAAGGAAGCCAAGGACCTGGTCGACAACGCTCCCAAGCCGGTCCTCGAGGGCGTCACCAAGGAGCAGGCCGAGCAAGCCGTCGGCAAGCTCGAGGCCGTCGGCGCGAGCGTGGAGCTGAAGTAAGCCCCGAAGGACGTGGTGGGTGGGCCGCTGGATCGCGGCGGCATGCCGCCGCGATCCAGCGCACGGCACAACCTCTTGACGGCGGTGGCTTCCCTCTGGCACCGTACGGATAGCGGGACGAGTTGAAAGCGGTGTAGCGAGGGGCTACACTGCTTCTCCACGTTTCTATCTCTAGGTCGTCGTTGCCCTGCGCCTACGTATCGCGTTGAACCGGGAGGTCGCGTCCGCCTCCCGGCCTTGTCCTTCGCGGAGGAGTCACCCTTGACGACGCTTCGTACGAGCGACTTTGCCCTGCCGCGTACTGCTGCCGACGGTGCTCCCGGACCGAGGCGGCTGTCCTTCGCCAAGATCCACGAGCCGCTCCCAGTGGAGCAGCTCGACCTCGTCGCAATCCAGCTTGATTCGTTCCGCTGGCTGAAGGAGCGCGGACTGCGCGAGGTCTTCGAGGAGATCTCCCCGATCGAGGACTTCACGGGCCAGATGGCCCTGTCGTTCTCGGAGCACCGGTTCGAGGAGCCGAAGTACTCCCAGGACGAGTGCAAGGAGAAGGACCTCACCTACTCGGCCCCGCTGTTCGTCACGGCCGAGTTCGTGAACCGGAGCACCGGGGAGATCAAGTCCCAGACCGTGTTCATGGGCGACTTCCCGATGATGACGGGGGGTGGGACGTTCATCATCAACGGCACCGAGCGGGTCGTGGTGTCCCAGCTCGTCCGCTCGCCTGGTGTGTACTTCGACGCGGCCATCGACAAGGCGACCGGGCGAGACGTGTTCGCCTGTAAGGTCATCCCGTCGCGCGGCGCGTGGCTGGAGTTCGAGGTCGACAAGCGCGGCTTCGCGGGCGTCCGCGTCGACCGCAAGCGGCGCCAGCATCTCACCGTCCTCTACCGGGCGCTGAAGGGGATCACCTACGACGTCCGCGCCGGCGAATACGTGCTCGCGGATCGGGAGGTGCTCGAAACCTCTGTGTCCGACTCGGAGATTCTCGACTTCTTCTCCGGTGACGAGACGATCGCGCAGACGCTGTCCAAGGACGGGCTGGTCACCCCCAGCGACGCCCTGCAGGACATCTACCGCAAGCTCCGGCCGGGTGAGCCGCCGACGCCGGAGTCCGCTGGTGGTCTGTTGATCAACCTGTTCTTCAACAGCAAGCGGTACGACCTGGCCAAGGTAGGGCGGTACAAGGTCAACAAGAAGATGGGCGAGGAGCTCGTCCGCCTCGGCCTGCGCTCGCCAGAGGAGGCGAAACCACTCGCCGACCACGACGTCCCGCAGCGGCTCCTGGACGCTGCCGCCAATGCCGGCGGCGATGTCCGTCGGGTGCGGTTTGCGCTTGCGCCTGAGGAGGCGGGATCGCCGTCGCACTCGAGCATCCTCACGAAAGAGGACGTGCTCGCGACGATGACGTACCTCGTGAGGCTCGCGCAGGGCGTCGAGGGGTACGACACCGACGACATTGACCACTTCGGGAACCGGCGGCTGCGCAGCGTCGGCGAGCTGATCCAGAACCAGGTCCGCATCGGCCTGTCGCGGATGGAGCGGGTGGTCCGCGAGCGTATGACGACCCAGGACGTCGAGGCGATCACCCCGCAGACGCTGATCAACATCCGCCCTGTGGCCGCGTCGATCAAGGAGTTCTTCGGGGCGTCCCAACTGTCGCAGTTCATGGACCAGACCAACCCGCTGTCAGGGCTGACGCACAAGCGGCGCCTGTCCGCGCTCGGCCCGGGCGGACTGTCGCGCGAGCGCGCGGGGTTCGAGGTACGCGACGTGCACCCCTCGCACTACGGTCGGATGTGCCCGATCGAGACGCCCGAGGGTCCGAACATCGGCTTGATCGGGTCGCTCGCGACGTACGCGCGGATCAACGAGTTCGGCTTCGTCGAGACCCCCTACCGCAAGGTCTCCGCCGGGGTGGTGACCGACCGGATCGACTACCTCACCGCCGACGAGGAGGACCGGCAGGTCATCGCGCAGGCCAACGCGCGGCTGGAGTCGGACGGGCGGTTCGTCGCCCCGTACGTCCTTTGCCGTGCGAAGGACGCCGTCCGTGAGGTCGCGCCCGACGAGGTCGACTACATGGACGTCTCGCCGCGCCAGATCGTGTCCGTCGCGGCTGCGATGATCCCCTTCCTCGAGCACGACGACGCGAACCGCGCGCTCATGGGCACGAACATGCAGCGCCAGAGCGTCCCCCTGCTGCGCAGCGACTCGCCGTATGTCGGAACCGGCCTCGAGGGGAAAGCCGCGCGCGACGCCGGTGACGTGATCATGGCTGAGGCCGACGGCGTCGTGGTAGAGATCGCTGCGGACCGGATCATCACCAAAACGAACGACGGCAAGCTCGAGAAGCATTTCCTCCGCAAGTTCGAGCGGACGAACCAGGGCACCTGCTACAACCAGAAGCCGATCGTTGATGAGGGGGACGAGGTCGTGGCTGGCCAGGTGATCGCCGACGGCCCGTGCACGGACCAGGGCGAGATGGCGCTCGGCCAGAACCTCCTGGTCGCGTTCATGTCGTGGGAGGGCTTCAACTTCGAGGACGCGATCATCATCTCCGATCGGCTGGTCAAGGAGGACGTCCTCACCTCGATCCACATCGAGGAGCACGAGGTCGACGCCCGCGACACCAAGCTCGGAGCCGAGGAGATCACCCGTGACATCCCGAACGTCTCCGAGGAGGTGCTCGCCAACCTCGACGAACGCGGGATCATCCGCATCGGCGCCGAGGTCGGGCAGGGCGACGTGCTCGTCGGCAAGGTGACCCCGAAGGGCGAGACCGAGCTGACCCCCGAGGAGCGGTTGCTCCGCGCGATCTTCGGCGAGAAGGCCCGCGAGGTCCGCGACACCTCGCTGAAGGTCCCGCACGGCGAGGTCGGGCGGGTCATCGGCGTCCGGACGTTCTCCCGCGAGGAGGGCGACGAGATGGCGCCGGGCGTGAACGAGCTCGTGCGTGTCTACGTGGCTCAAAAGCGAAAGATCTCTGACGGCGATAAGCTCGCCGGCAGGCACGGCAACAAGGGTGTCATCGCGAAGATCCTGTCCACCGAGGACATGCCGTTCCTCGCCGACGGCACCCCGGTCGACATCGTGCTCAACCCACTCGGCGTGCCGAGCCGCATGAACGTTGGGCAGGTGCTCGAGACCCATCTCGGCTGGGTCGCCGCGAACGGCTGGGACTTCGACCAGCCGCCGGATTGGTTCGACCGGCTCGGCTGGGGCGTCAACATGTGCGACGTGCTGCCGGGCAACAAGCTCGCGACCCCGGTGTTCGACGGCTGCCGCGAAGACGAGCTGACCGCCCTGCTCGCGAACACCCGCCCGAACCGTGACGGGCTCAAGCTCGTCGACCACACCGGCAAGGCGACGGTCTTGGACGGCCGTTCGGGCGAGCCGATCGACCAGCCGATCACCGTCGGCTACATGTACGTCCTGAAGCTGCTCCACCTGGTCGACGACAAGATCCACGCCCGGTCGACCGGCCCCTACTCGATGATCACTCAACAGCCGCTCGGTGGTAAGGCACAGTTCGGCGGCCAGCGCTTCGGCGAGATGGAGGTCTGGGCGCTGGAGGCGTACGGCGCGGCCTATGCGCTGCAGGAGCTGCTCACCGTCAAGAGCGACGACGTGCTCGGCCGCGTCAAGGTCTACGAGGCGATCGTCAAGGGTGAGAACATCCCCGAGCCTGGTATCCCCGAGTCCTTCAAGGTGCTCGTCAAGGAGATGCAGTCGCTCTGCCTCAACGTCGAGGTTCTGTCCGCTACCGGCCAGGAGATCGAGTTCCGCGACGCCGACGAGGACGCGTTCCGTGCGGCCGAGGAGCTGGGAATCGATCTGAGCCGCCCGGAGCGCTTCGGCGACGAGTTCGGACTTGGTGGGTGACGGTGCGGCCTGTTCTGTTCGGGGTCTCGAGGGCACCGGCCGGCCCCGCGCGTTTCTTGTGGTCTCTGAGCGGGCTGGGCGGCAAGGGCCGCCCAAACCCGCGCTCCGCACGCCTCAATGGGAGCTGGCATGCTTGATGTAAATAACTTCGACGAGCTGCGGATTGGGCTGGCGACGCAGGACCAGATCCGCATGTGGTCCAATGGCGAGGTCAAGAAGCCCGAGACCATCAACTACCGCACCTTGCGCCCGGAGAAGGATGGGCTGTTCTGCGAGAAGATCTTCGGACCCTCGCGGGACTGGGAGTGCTACTGCGGGAAGTACAAGCGGGTCCGGTTCAAGGGCATCATCTGCGAGCGCTGTGGCGTCGAGGTCACGCGCTCGAAAGTGCGCCGCGAGCGGATGGGGCATATCGAGCTGGCAGCCCCGGTGACCCACATCTGGTATTTCAAGGGTGTTCCGTCGCGCCTTGGATATCTGCTCGACCTGGCGCCGAAAGACCTGGAAAAGGTCATTTACTTCGCGGCGTACATCATCACCTCGGTCGACGCCGACGCGCGCCACGAGGCGCTCGCCAAGCTCGAGGAGGAGATCGCCGCCGACAAGCGCAACATCGAGCGTGAGCTGGAGGTCGAGCGCGAGCAGCTGTTGGCCGAGCTCGAAACCGAGCTCGCCGAACTCGAAGAGCAGAAGGCCAAGACCGAGGTCGTCCGCAAGAAGCGGCGTGACATCGAAAAGCAGATCAAGGCCGTCACCCAGCGGGCACAGGAACGCGCGCAACGGCTCGACGACGTGCTCGGCACGTTCCGCGGCCTCGCCCCGAAGCAGCTCATCGGCGATGAGATGCTGTATCGCGACTTGCGTGACCGTTTTGGTGAGTTCTTCACCGGCGGTATGGGCGCCGAGGCGATTCGTGACCTGCTGTCGAAGATCGACTTCGACGGCGAGTCCGAGACCCTACGGACGATCCTGGCCGACGAGGCCGAGAAGATCAGGGCGGGCGTCCGCCGAGCGCGGTCGCAGAAGGCGACTCGCGCGGTGAAGCGCCTCAAGGTGATCGAGGCATTTCGCGCGACCGGCAACGACCCGACGGCGATGGTGCTCAAGGCGATCCCGGTGATCCCGCCCGACCTGCGCCCGATGGTGCAGCTCGACGGTGGCCGGTTCGCGACGAGCGACCTGAACGACCTGTACCGGCGTGTGATCAACCGGAACAACCGGCTGAAGCGGCTGCTCGATCTCGGCGCACCCGAGATCATCGTCAACAACGAGAAGCGGATGCTCCAGGAGGCCGTCGATGCGCTGTTCGACAACGGCCGCCGGGGCCGGCCCGTAACCGGGCCGGGCAACCGCCCGCTCAAGTCGCTGTCGGACATGCTCAAGGGCAAGCAAGGCCGTTTTCGCCAGAACCTGCTCGGTAAGCGCGTCGATTACTCGGGCCGCTCGGTGATCGTCGTCGGTCCGGACCTCAAGCTGCACCAGTGCGGACTGCCCAAGCAGATGGCGCTCGAGCTGTTCAAGCCGTTCGTGATGAAGCGGCTGGTGGACCTGAACTTCGCACAGAACATCAAGTCGGCAAAGCGCATGGTCGAGCGCGCCCGCCCACAGGTGTGGGACGTGCTCGAGGAGGTCATCCGCGACCACCCGGTGCTCTTGAACAGGGCCCCGACGCTCCATCGGCTGGGCATCCAGGCGTTCGAGCCGAAGCTCGTCGAAGGCAAGGCGATCCAGATCCACCCGCTGGTGTGCGCGGCGTTCAACGCTGACTTCGACGGGGACCAGATGGCGGTGCACCTGCCTCTTTCCGCCGAGGCACAGGCCGAGTCCCGCATCCTCATGCTTTCGGCGAACAACATTCTGTCGCCCGCGCACGGCCGGCCGATCGCCACGCCGTCGCAGGACATGGTCCTCGGCACCTACTACCTGACCTTCGCCCGGGGTGCGGACGAGCAGGGGACGCAGCCACCGGACGGCCTGATCGACGAGTCTCGGTCCGACGGCGGGTTGCGGGTCTACAGCGGCCCGGCGGAGCTGATCATGGCGCTTGACGCGAAGGACACCCATCTTCAACAGTGGATGCTCGTGCGTCTGCGCGACCGCCGAGTGCGGGCCAGTGACGTATTCGGCAAGGTCGAGGAGTCCGAGCTCGACGATGAGGGTTGCGTGATGTCCGGTCGTGGCGTGCGCGTGCTGACTACGCCCGGGCGCGTGCTGTTCAACGAAATCCTCCCGAACCGGGTGCCATTCGTGAACAAGCTCGTCGGCAAGGGGGAGCTCGCCGACCTCGTCAACCACTGCGCAGACAACTACACACGTGCCGAGACCGCACGCGTGCTCGACGACATGAAGGACATCGGGTTCCGCTATGCCACGAAGGCCGGCGTGACGGTGTCGATCAGCGACATCGACGCGCCACCGGACAAAGCTGCGATCCTCGCCGAGCACGACGAGCGCGCCCGGGCGGTCGAAGCGCAGTTCGCCAAGGGCGTCATCACTGACGACGAGCGCCGGCAGGAGCTCGTCGAGATCTGGACCGAGGCGACCGCGCGGGTCGCGCAGTCCATGGAAGCGAACTTCGACTACCTCAACCCGATCTACATGATGGCGCACTCGGGCGCCCGCGGGAACATGACCCAGATCCGCCAGATCGCAGGCATGCGCGGTCTCGTGGCGAACCCCCGTGGTGTGACCATCGAGCGCCCGATCAAGTCGAACTTCCGCGAGGGTTTGTCGGTGGGGGAGTACTTCATCTCCACGCACGGCGCCCGGAAGGGCCTGGCCGACACCGCCCTGCGGACCGCCGACTCCGGGTACCTCACCCGGCGGCTGGTCGACATTGCCCAGGACCTCATTGTGCGCGACGAGGACTGCGCCACCGAGCGCTACCTCCCGGTCCGCGTCGGGGAGCGGGACTCGCAGTCGCTGTTCGGCCGGGTCCTGGCCGCCGACGTGCGGTGGCCGGGCTCGGACGAGGTGCTCCTGCCGGCTGGCACCGAGGTCACGGACGCCGAGGTCCGGCTGCTCCGAACGGTGTTGCGCGACGGCTGCCACCCGGATACCGGCGAGAAGCTCGACCCGGCGCCGACCGAGCAGGAGCGCGACGTCCGCGTCCGCACGGTGCTCAACTGTGAGGCCCGCTACGGCGTGTGCGCGAGCTGCTACGGCCGTGCGCTGGCCGAGGGTCAGAAGGTCCAGATCGGCGAGGCGGTCGGCATCATCGCCGCCCAGTCGATCGGTGAGCCCGGCACGCAGCTGACGATGCGGACATTCCACACCGGTGGCGTCGCCGGTGAGGACATCACCCACGGTCTGCCCCGTGTGATCGAGCTGTTCGAGGCCCGCAGCCCCAAGGGAAAGGCCGAGATCGCGCACCTGTCCGGCGTGGTTTCGGTCGAGGACTCCGAGAAGGGGCTCATCATCACGATCGACGCTGCGAACGACGAGTCGTACGCGGTCACGGTGTCACGCCGCGCTCGCCTGCGAATCGAGCACGGCCAGCACGTGAGGGTCGGCGATCAGCTCACCGACGGCTCAGTCGACCCTCACGAGATCCTCGAGGTGCAGGGTGCTCGCGAATGTCAGCGGCTGCTGGTCCGTGAGGTGCAGGAGGTCTACCGCTCCCAGGGAGTGTCGATCCACGACAAGCACATCGAGCTCATCGTCCGCCAGATGCTCCGCCGGGTGAACGTCATCGAGCCGGGTGAGACCGGGTTCCTGCCTGGCGAGCTTGTCGACCGCATCCGCTTCCAGGAGAAGAACCGGAACATGGTCGAGGAGGGCGGGGAGCCCGCCCACGGTCGCCAAATCCTCATGGGCATCACCAAGGCCTCGCTCGCAACCGATTCGTGGCTGTCGGCGGCGTCGTTCCAAGAGACGACTCGTGTGCTCACCGAGGCGGCCATCGAGGGGAAGCGCGACAACCTGCTCGGCCTCAAGGAGAACGTGATCATCGGCAAGCTCATCCCCGCCGGCTCGGGCCTGCGCCGCTACCGGGCCGTGCAGCCGATGCCCACCGAGTTGCCTCAGCAGGTCACTCCCGCCCAGCTGCTGGATCAGTTCGGCGACCCCGCCTACGGGTACCCGGACGACGATGGGTGGACCTTGGGCGAGGGCGGCTACTAGCTGACTGTTTAGGACCGCTTCGGCCCGCTGGGCCTCGTCTTCCGGAGGCGAGAGCCTTTTAGCCTCCTCCAGACGAGGCCCAGCGGGCCTTTGCTGTGTCCTGGGTGGCCGCCCTCGCTCAGGGTGGGAGCTGAAGGCGTTTGCGCCGTGGGTTGTGGCCAGG
>JBOGEB010000043.1:12780-26532 GCA_050743125.1 Egibacteraceae bacterium | reverse complement strand
CTTAGGCGAAGTTCGCTCGGAGCAGGTGGTAGAGGATGATCAGCTGGGTGATGGCGAGGGGCTCACTGCGGGTGCCGGGCTTGAGCTCGCCCAGGCTCTCGGGGACGGGGTCGGTGTGGCCGAGGGCGTCCCAGATCGCCTTCTCGACCAGGCGGCTGTCCTCGCGCGGGGCATGGCCGTGGACGTGAAGGGCATCGAGGGGGCGGCCATCCTCACGGATCAGCTTGAGGTGGACGGCTCTGCGGACGTCGTCGGTGAGCACCGGGCTGAGGTTGGGGTGCTCAATGGTCGGCCGAAGCAGCAGCTCGGCGGACAGCGGCGTGCCCGGCGGGTCATCGCGTCCCTCCACGGTGCGAAAGCGGACGACGATGTCCGCGTGCACGCGCTGGGGGCGGATGAACGCCGCCGACTCGGGCTCGCGGCGCTCCAGGTCGGCGATGACCTGGTCGGGGGTGTAGCCACGCTCGCCGCAGTCGCGCGCGATTTTCCACTCCCGGCGGATCTCCTCGGGCGGATCGAGGTAGACGGTGATGTCGAAGCAGGCCCGGCTGAGTTTGGTGAACAGCGGGAGCAGTCCCTCGACGATCACGTACGGGTGCGGCTCGATGAGCTCGGGGCGGACGAGCTGGCCGGTCGAGTGGTCGTAGACCGGCTTGAGGATCGGGTGGCCGGTCGCGAGCAGCTGGAGGTGCTGCTCCATGATCTCGACGTAGTTGCAGTCGGGGTGGAGCGGCGTGAACGGCAGCTGCTTCCGCTCCTGGCGGTCGTACCGGTGGTAGTCATCGACGCAGATCGAGACGATCTGGTCATCGAGCGCGTTCACGATCCCGCGGGCCAGCGACGTCTTGCCGGCCGCGCTGTCACCGGCGATCGCGAGCATGACCGGCCGTGAGGGCCGGGGGCCGTTCAGCGGCGCGGCCCGTTGCATGCGCAGGAGTTTATCAGGCATCTGGCACCACCAGGGCCAGGCGCTCATGCTGGCGAGCGCGTCGTGGACGACCGGTGCGACGTCTGCTACGCGTTCGTCGGCGATTCCGCGACACCTCCCCGGTGTCCCGACACAGGTTCTGAGCCCTACGCATGACCTGTGAGTCCTCCTTCATCGGACCAGGCGGGGCCGACTGCCTGACGGTCGACCCGCGAGCCCCTGTACCACGCGCCGGTCGTTGTCGCGGCGCTCGCGACCACCGTCGCGGTGCGCGAGGGCCACCCTCCCTATTCACGGACAGTAGGGAAACCCCAAGTCAGCGACCTCCCCCCGAGCGGTGATTCCCAGGGGGAAGCCCAGCGGGCCAGCCCCGGCTACGATCACGTCTGATGACCATAGGGGGGGACCGGAGGACCATCCCCGATGACGAGAGCACCTGTGCGGGTGGTACTCGTCGATGACCACCAGATGGTGCTCGACGGGCTGAAGGCGATGCTCTCTCGGCACGAGGACAAGGTGGAGGTGGTCGGCGAGGCCCGCACCCGCGAAGAGGCGATCAGGATCATCGCCAGAGCCGACCCCGACATCGTGCTCCTGGACGTCCGACTGCGCGGCGAGAGCGGCCTCGACCTTTGCGCGGAGCTGCTCCGGCGCACGCCGTCGCGCAAGGTCGTCTTCCTGACGGTGTACGACGACGAGCAGTACCTGTTCCAGGCGCTACGGGTCGGTGCGGCGGGGTTTCTGCTCAAGCGGGTGGACGGCCCCGAACTCGTCCAGCACCTCGAGCGCGTCCAGGAGGACGTCGTCGTCGTCGACCCAACCCTCGCCGGGCGGGTGGCGGCGTCCGCCGCCCGGCTGCACTCAGGCGAGTTCTGGCCAGGTGCGCACCTCGGCCTCACCCAGCGCGAAAGCGAGGTGCTCGCGCTGATGGTCGCCGGCCTGTCGAACAAGGCGATCGCCGGCCGCCTCGTGGTGAGCGAGGAGACCGTGAAGAGCCACGTCCGCGGGATCTACCGGAAGTTCTCCGCCACCGACCGCGCGCAGGCGGTGGCGGTCGCGCTGCGGGAGGGGATCTTCCACTGAGCACGGGCCTGGGGCTGGGGCTGGGCGACGCCGAGCGCGAGCGGCAGCTGCTGCTCCGCATCGTCGACACGATCTCGTCGGGGCTGGAGCTCGGCCCGCTCGTGAACGGGGTAGCGGCGCTCATCACCGACGCGACCCACACAGACGTGTGCTTCGTCCACCTACTCGACGCGGACCGGCGACGGCTCGTGCTCATGGGAGCGACCCCGCCGTACGATCAGCTCGCCGGGCGCATCAGCCTCGCCGTCGGCGAGGGCGTCAGCGGCTGGGTCGCCGCGCACGGCGAGCCGGCCGTGCTCATCGAGGACAAGCGGGCCGACCCGCGCTACCGCTACATCCCTGAGCTCCACGGCGAGCGGTACGTCTCGATGGCCTCGGTCCCGATGCGGAGCGGGCCGGACGTGCTCGTCGGCGTGCTCAACGTCCACACCCGGGAGCGCCGGGAGTTCACCGCCCTCGACGTGCGGCTGCTCTCCTCGATCGGCAGCTTGGTCGCCGGCGCGCTCGAGAGCGCACGACTCCACCGCTGGCTCGCCGAGCGGGAGCACGCCCGGGAACAGTTCGCCGAGCGTACGGTCGCCCTGCAGGAGCGTGAGCGACGGCGCCTGGCGGCGGAGATCCACGACGGGATCAGCCAGCGGATCGTCGGGCTGTCCTTCCACCTGTCCGCGGCTGCGGACGCGGTGACCGCCGATCCGGAGTTCGCGGCCACCCAGATCGAAGCGGCCCGGAAGTTGGCCGCCGCAGCGCTCGACGAGACCCGGGTGGCCATCGCCGGCCTGCGGCCGCCCGTGCTCGACGACCTCGGGCTCGCCGCGAGCCTCGAGAGCCTCGCCCGCTCGGTCGCCGACGTGGAGATCGAGATCGACGTCGATGCGCCCGGCCTACCCGAGCACGTCGAAACCGCGCTCTACCGCATCACCCAGGAGGCGCTGCAGAACATCGCGAAGCACGCTCATGCTGGCCACGCCCGTGTCGAGCTGTTCGCGCGCGACGGGCAGGTCACACTCCGCGTGCGGGATGACGGCCGCGGGTTCGAGATCGGCGAACAGAACCGCCCTGGGCGCATGACGTACGGCCTCGCCGGCATGAGCGAACGTGCCGACCAGGTCGGCGGACGCCTCGTCGTCGCCTCGCGCCCCGGCAGGGGCACGACCGTCACCGTGCGCCTGCCCATCACCCGTTGAGGCCGGGATGGAGCTTGTGGCCAGGATTCGTCACGCATGCGTGACGAATCCTGGCCACAAGGACATCCGACATGCGCGTGACCGTACTTGCGACAAACGATTCTCAGGCGCGCTCCATCTCCGGGGTGTAAGCGCCAGAGCGGGCGGCACCGTTGCAGGCGCAGCGGTGTGCGAGCGCCGCCTGGGCGGCCTCGACGTTCGCGGTGTCGCCCTTCCATGCCTGCAATGCCGGATCCATGAGCGCACGGCCGAACGAGAAGGAGAGCCCCCACGGTTGCGGTCCGCGGCGGTTCATCTCGTTCAGACGCGCGGTCGCGGGCTCGGGACCCTGGCCGCCGGACAGGAACGCGATGCCGGGCACCGCGGCGGGGACGGAGCGCGCGAGGCAGCGGAGCGTCGCCTCGGCAACCTCCTCGACGTTCGCCTGCTGTGAGCAGCCCTTGCCGGGCAGGACCATGTTCGGCTTCAGCACGACGCCCTCCAGCTGCACCCGGTGGGCGACAAGCTGGGAGAAGGTCTGCTGGAGCACGGCCTCGGTGACCTCCTCGCAGCGGGAGATCGAGTGGTCGCCGTCCATCAGCACCTCGGGCTCGACGATCGGGACGACCCCGGCCTCCTGGCAGAGCGCCGCATAGCGGGCGAGGGCGTGGGCGTTCGCGTCGATGCCGTAACAGCTGGGCAGGACGTCGTCGATGTTGATCACCGCGCGCCACTTCGCGAACCGCGCGCCGAGCGCCACGTATTCCGCGAGCCGCTCGCGGAGGCCGTCAAGCCCCTCCGTGACGGTCTCGCCCGGCGCGCCGGCCAGCGGCTTCGCCCCAGTGTCGACTTTGATGCCGGGCAGCATCCCGAGGCTGGCTACCGCCTCCGGGAAGGGGGTGCCGTCGTTCGCGCGCCCCCGAAAGATGTCATCGGACATGATGACGCCGCTGACGAACTCGCTGATACCGGGCGTCGTGACGAGCATGTCGCGGTACGCACGGCGATTCTCCGCGGTCGGCGGGACGCCGACGGCCTCCAGGCGCTTCGACATCGTCCCGATGCTCTCGTCGGCAGCGAGGACGCCCTTGCCGGGCGCGACCATAGCGGCGGCAGTGGTGGTGAGAACAGGATTACCCATGCTGCGGATCCTAACCCGACGGCCTGGCCAAATCCTCCCTCGGTGGAGGGACCTTGGCGGTGAACCCCCCTGACTCGACAAGGTGGGCGAGCAGCAGCAGCGTCGTGGGCGGGACCGGATCGTGGGTCACCACGTGCCAAGGGCGCTGCAAGGGGGTCCCGGGCAGCGGAACGACGGTGAGTTGGCCCTGCTCGAGCTCGCGGGTCACCGCGTCGCGGGAGACGAGCGTCATGCCGAGGCCGACGACCGCCCCGGCGATGACCGCCCCGTTCGAGCCGAACTCCAGGCGGGGCGGGTCGGTCCCTGCGGCTTCGAGGAACGCCTCTGTGCTCGCGCGGGTGCCCGAGGTCGCCTCGCGGAGCAGCCACGTCGCTCCTTCCGGGTGGACGCCCGGGGCGGCAACCACGACGAGCTCGTTGTCCCGCACCGCCCGGGTCGTGAACCCGTGGCCCGACGGGGGCCGCCCGCCGATCGCGAGGTCGGCCTCGTGGTCAGCCAGCAGGCCCCAGACGCGCTCGCGGGTGCCGACCTCCAGGCCGAGCGCGGCGCCAGGGTGGCGGGACCGAAAGGAGGCCAGGACCGGCGGGAGGAGATGCTCGCCCGCAGAGGTCACCGCAGCGATGCGCACTCGGCCGCGGGTCGGGTCCGCGCCGCCGACGGCAGCGGCCTCGGCCTCGGCGAGCAGCCCCAGAACCTGGCGGGCGTACCCGGCGAAGACCCGCCCCGCCGGGGTGAGCTTGAGCCCGCGGCCCTCCCGGGCGACCAGGGCCACCCCGAGGTCACGCTGGAGGGCCGCCACCGCCGCCGAGACCGCCGGCTGGCTGACCACCAGCCGGGCTGCGGCCTGGCGGACCGAGCCAGTGGCCGCCACCTCCACGAAAGCCCGCAGCTGGGTCAGCGTCATCCCGTGCCCCTCCTAAAATCATAAATAAAAGCTTATGGTTTTGGGCTGAATTCGCAATGGACAGCCAAGGGTTCATGGAGGGAGAATGCGGTCGATGGGCCGAGAGCGGACCCGCCGCGCGTCGATCGCCCCGAGGAGACCATGGCCGGCACAAGTGGAAACGGTAAGAAGGACCGCTGGAGCGCCGGGGTCACCCCCTACGCCGAGATGGGCTACTGGGAGCCTGACTACCAGCCCAAGGACACCGACATCCTGGCCGCCTTCCGGATCAGCCCCCAGGCCGGGGTCGATCCCGTCGAGGCGTCGGCCGCGGTGGCGGGAGAGTCGTCCACCGCCACCTGGAGCGTGGTGTGGACCGACCGCCTCACCGCCCACGAGGCATATCAGGCCAAGGCATACAAGGTCGAGGAGGTCCCCGGCACCGACGGCCAGCAGCACATCGCCTACATCGCCTACGACATCGACCTGTTCGAGGAGGGCTCCATCCCCAACATGTCCTCCTCGATCATCGGCAACGTCTTCGGCTTCAAGGCCCTCAAGGCGCTGCGCCTGGAGGACCTGCGCATACCCCCGCAGTACCTCAAGACCTTCCAGGGCCCGGCGCACGGCATCGTCATGGAGCGGGAGTACCTGAACAAGTACGGCAAGCCTCTGCTGGGGGCCACGGTCAAGCCCAAGCTGGGCCTGTCGGCCCGCAACTACGGGCGGGTTGTCTACGAGGCCCTGCGGGGCGGACTCGACTTCACGAAGGACGACGAGAACATCAACAGCCAGCCGTTCATGCGCTGGCGGGACCGCTACCTGTTCTGCATGGAGGCGGTCAACCGGGCCATCGCCGAGACCGGTGAGGTCAAAGGCCACTACCTGAACGTCACCGCCGCCACGATGGAGGACATGTACGAGCGGGCCGAGTTCGCCAAGGAGCTGGGCAGCGTCATCATCATGATCGACCTGACCATCGGCTACACCGCTATCGGCTCGATGGGCAAGTGGGCACGCAAGAACGGGTGCATCCTCCACCTCCACCGGGCGGCCCACGCCACCTACACCCGCCAGAAGAACCACGGCGTGAGCTTCCGGGTCATCGCCAAATGGGTGCGCATGATGGGCGTCGACCACGTCCACGCCGGCACCGTGGTGGGCAAGCTCGAGGGCGACCCGGGCATGATCAAGGGCTACTACTCCACCTGCCGCGACTACTACAACAAGAAGGACCCCGCCCTGGGCTTCTACTTCGACCAGGACTGGGCCTGGGTGCCGGGCATCTTCCCCGTCGCCTCCGGCGGGATCCACGCCGGCCAGATGCACCAGCTCCTCGATTACCTGGGCGAGGACTGCGTCCTCCAGTTCGGCGGCGGCACCATCGGCCACCCCATGGGCATCAGCGCTGGCGCCACCGCCAACCGGGTGGCCCTGGAGACGATGGTCCAGGCCCGCAACGAGGGCCGCGACTACGTCAAGGAGGGCCCGGAGATCCTGCGCAAGGCGGCCCAGGGCTGCAAGCCGCTCCAGGCGGCGCTCGACACCTGGGGCGACATCACCTTCGAGTTCGAGTCCACCGACACCGCCGACGTGGTCGAGACCCCGACGCCCACGGCCTGAAGGAGCGATCGTATGCACCTGACCCAAGGAACCTTCTCCTACCTCGCCCCGCTCACCGACGACCAGATCGGCGCCCAGTGCCAGTACGTCATCGACAACGGCTGGGCGGTCTCGGTGGAGTTCACCGACGACCCCCATCCCCGCAACGTCTACTGGGAGATGTGGGGCCTGCCGATGTTCGACCTCAAGGACGGCTCCGGAGCGGTGTACGAGGTCAACCGGTGCCGGGAGGCCTACCCCAACCACTACATCCGGGTCAGCGCCTACGACGCCAGCCGAGGCCGCCAGACCACTGCTCTGCAGTTCATCGTCAACCGGCCGCCCGACGAGCCCGGCTTCCGCCTGGAGCGGCAGGAGTCCCACGACCGCAGCATCCGCTACACCCTGCACCCCTACGCCGCCGACCAGCCCCCCGGCCGCCGATACCAGGATGGGAGCGGGGACGGGAGCTGATGGCGCTCCCCAATCCGCCGCAGGCGCCGCCCACCGGCCCCGGCATGCGCTCCGACCTCCAGGAGAAGGCGGCCAGCTCGTACGGCCGCGTCCAGGTCGACGAGCGCTTCGCCGACCTGGACGATCCCCTGAACGAGGTCCCCGACGACGCCGAGGTCGATCTGGGGGAGGTCATGCGCCAGTCGCGCGTGGAGAAGGTGCTCGACCGGCTCGACGCCGAGCTGGTGGCGCTTCAGGGGGTCAAGCGCCGGGTCAAGGAGATCGCCGCCCTGCTGCTGGTCGACAAGCTCCGCCGCACCATGGGCCTCGACGCCGATCCCCCCACGCTGCACATGTCGTTCACCGGCAACCCCGGCACGGGCAAGACCACGGTGGCGCAGCGCATGGGTGAGGTGCTGTACCAGCTGGGCTACGTCCGCAAGGGCCACCTGGTCACCGTCACCCGTGACGACCTGGTAGGCCAATACGTCGGCCACACCGCCCCCAAAACCCGGGAGGTCCTCAAGCGTGCGATGGGCGGGGTGCTGTTCATCGACGAGGCCTACCACCTGTACCGAGTCGACAACGAGCGCGACTACGGCCAGGAGACGGTCGAGATGCTTCTCCAGGTCATGGAGAACCAACGCCAGGACCTGGTCGTCATCATGGCCGGCTACGCCGACCGAATGGACCGCTTCTTCTCTGACGTCCCCGGGCTCAGCTCACGCATCGGCCACCACATCGACTTCCCCGACTACAACCTCGACGAGCTCATGGCCATCGCTGCGCTCATGGTCGCCGACCAGCGCTACAAGTTCTCGGCTGAAGGGGAGAAAGCGTTCGAGGACTACCTCCGACGACGCATGGAGCAGCCCCGCTTCGCCAACGGCCGCAGCGTCCGCAACGCCCTGGACCGGCTCCGCATGCGCCACGCCAACCGGCTGTGGGAAGCGGCCGAGGGCGGCACGGGGCGGCTCACCAAGGGCGACCTCGTCACCATCCAGCCCGACGACGTGCTGAAGAGCCGGGTATTCGATGACGGGGCCGGGGACGACCCCGAGGAGACGCACTGAGCCTCGAGCGGGTCGTCCTAGCGCGCCGGACCTCGGGCTTCGTGCCCTTCCAGTGGAGCGGAGCTGAGCCCGAGGGCCTCGACGACGCCGACGTGGCCACCGCCCTCGGCGCCCGTTGGGAGGGCGACGAGCTGGTCACCTACGACCTGGCCGCCTTCCGCCACGGCTTTGCGTCCTACGGCGACGACTACATGTCAGACAACGACTGACGCCCCTGTGGACACTTTGGTCCGCCAGATGGACCAAAGTGTCCACGCTGCAGACCATGCTCACATCAGGACCAGGAGCGCAGATGGCGTTGGAGGGGCTGCGGCGCGAGTTCGCCGCGCTGCTCGGCGAGCGGGGCGTCCTGTGGGAGCGCATCCAGGCCCGGACCTACGAGTGCGACGGGCTCACCGGCTACCGGGTCACGCCAGGTCTCGTGGTTCTGCCGACCACCACCGCCCAGGTCGCGGCCGTCGTGCGGGCCTGCGCGCGCGAGGGCACACCGTTCGTCGCGCGCGGCTCGGGGACGGGCCTGTCCGGTGGCGCGCTGCCCCACCCGGACGGTGTGCTCGTCGTCCTCACGCGGATGCGGCGCATCCTCGAGGTCGACGTGCCCAACCGGCGGATGGTCGTCGAGCCAGGCGTGACGAACCTGGAGATCTCCCAGGCCGTCGAGCGCCACAACCTCTACTACGCGCCCGATCCGTCCAGCCAGGCCGTCTGCTCGATCGGCGGCAACGTCGCGGAGAACTCCGGCGGGGCGCACTGCCTGAAGTACGGGTTCACGACCAACCACGTGCTCGCGCTCGAGGTGGTGACGGCCGACGGCGAGGTCGTCCAGCTCGGCGCGACGACCCTCGACGCGCCCGGTTATGACCTCCGCGGGGTGTTCGTCGGCGCTGAGGGCACCTGCGGGATCGCGACGAAGGTCGTCGTGCGCCTGCTGCGCCGGCCCGAGGCCGTGCGCACGCTCGTGGCCGACTTCTCGTCTCCAGCCAAGGCAGGCGACGCGGTCAGCGGGATCGTCGCCGCCGGCATTGTCCCCGCGGCGGTGGAGATGCTCGACGCGCTCGCGATCGCCGCGTGCGAGGCCGCGACGGGCGCTGGCTACTCGCTCGAGTGCGGGGCCGCGTTGGTGGTGGAGCTCGACGGGCCGACCGCCGAGGTCGAGGCCGAGTTCGCCGCTGTCCAGGCCATCTGCCGCGCCGGCGGCACGACGAAGATCCGCGTCGCCGGTGACGCCGAGGAGCGGGCGCTGATCTGGAAGGGCCGCAAGTCCGCGTTCGCCGCGATGGGCCGGCTCTCGCCGGACTACTTCGTCCAGGACGGGGTGATCCCCCGCGTCCGCCTCGGCGAGACGCTCGCCCGCATCGCCGAGATGGCGAGCGTGGCGGGGCTGCGCGTGGCGAACGTCTTCCACGCCGGCGACGGCAACCTGCACCCGCTCGTCCTCTACGACGGCGCGGTTCCCGGCGAGGCCGAGCGCGCCGAGAAGCTCGCGACCGGCATCGTGGAGCTGTGCGTCGAGCAGGGCGGGTCGATCACCGGTGAGCACGGCGTCGGGACCGACAAGGCCTGCTCCATGCCGAAGATGTTCTCGGAGGAGGACCTCGCGGTCATGGCTCGGGTGCGGGCGGCGTTCGACCCGGCAGGGCTGTCGAACCCCGACAAGATCTTCCCCACGCCGCGGCTCTGCGGCGAGCGGCCCGGCCCGTACAAGCCACACCCACTCGAGGCCAGGGGAGTGATCGAGCGCCTGTGACCGCGGTCGACCGCGCCAACCTCCCCCGCCCGCCCACCCTTCGCGGAGCGCTTCGTCCCACCACGCTCGCCGAGGCCCGCGACGCGGTCCGCGACACCCCCGGCGCCCTGCTGTTCCGCGGCGGCGGCACGAAGCAGGGGTGGGGCGCGCCGCCGGAGCGGGTCGACGCGGTCGTCGAGACGACCGGCCTCGACCAGCTCGTCGAGCACAGCGCCGGCGACATGGTCGCGATCGTCGGGGCCGGCATGCGCCTGTCGGCTCTGCAGGAGGCGCTTGCGCCGTCGGGGCAGTGGTTCGCGGTCGACCCGCCGTGCGTGGACGAGGGCGCGACGCTCGGCGGGGTGTTCGTGACGAACGACCACGGACCCCGGCGGCTCCGGTACGGCGCGGCGCGCGATCTCGTGATCGGGGTGACGATCGTGCTCGCCGACGGCACGGTCGCGCAGAGCGGCGGCCGGGTCGTCAAGAACGTCGCCGGCTACGACCTCATGCGCCTCTACTGCGGATCGCTCGGGACGCTCGGTCTGGTCACCGAGCTGATCGTCCGCCTCCACCCGCTGCCGGAGGCAAGCCTGACCGCGCGTGTCCCGGGCCAGATGGCCGCACTGTGCAGGCTGGTGCTCGCGCTGCTTGCGTCACCGGTCGAGCCGAGCGCGCTCGACGTCGCCCATGGCACGTTGTGGGTGCGGTTCGAGGGCCGACCTACGGGGATCGCCGCGCAGGCCGAAGCCCTCCGGACGCTCGCGGCCAGTCACGGCCTCGACGTCGCGGACCGCCTCGGCGGCCCCGACGAGACCGAGGTTTGGCGGCTGCTCGTCGCCACGCACGCCGGTGCCCAGGGCGAGACCGTCGCGCGCGCTTCCACGCTCCCCGATCGCCTGCCCCAGGCCGCGGCGGCGCTGGCGGAGGTGGCCGCCCAGGCCGGGGTCAAGGCCCGGCTGGCCAGCCACGCGGGGCTGGGCCTGCACACCGCCCGGTTCTCCGGCGATCCGGCCGCGCAGGTGGAGGGTGTCCGTGCCTGGCGCCGCCGGATCGGTGCGCTCGGCGGGACGGTCGTGCTCCGCCGTCACGTCGAGGGCCTGGGCTCGCCGTCCGACGTCTTCGGCCCCTCACCGTCCGCGATCAGCGTGATGCGTCGGGTGAAGGCACAGCTCGACCCCGACCGCCGCTGCGCGCCCGGCCGCTTCGTGGAAGGCATCTGATGGACGCGTTCGACGCGTATCGTCCCCCGTCCGCCGAGCGTATCGACGACTGCGTCCACTGCGGCTTCTGCTTGCCGACCTGCCCCACCTACGCGCTGTGGGGCGAGGAGATGGACAGCCCCCGGGGCCGGATCTACCTCATGAAGATGGGCCTGGAGGGCGAGGCCGCGCTGGACGCGACGTTCGTCCAACACTTCGACGCGTGCCTCGGCTGCATGGCGTGCGTGACGGCCTGCCCCTCGGGGGTCGCCTACGACGAGCTCATCGAGGCCACCCGTGCGCAGATCGAGCGCAACTGGGCGCGGAGCCGGTCCGAGCGGCTGTTCCGCGGGCTGGCATTCGCGGTGTTCCCGCACCGGTCGCGGCTGCGCGCTGTCGCCGTGCTCGCCTGGGGGTACCAGCGGCTGCGCCTGGGCGAGCTGCTGCGCCGTAGCGGCCTGCACGACCGGCTGCCGCCACGGGTGCGGGCGCTCGAGGAGCTGCTGCCCGAGGTCGCGCTGCGCGACCTGCGCCGCCGCGTGCCGGCGGTGACCCCGGCGGTCGGCCCGACCCGGCTGCGGGTGGGGCTGCTGGTCGGGTGCATCCAGTCGGTGTTCTTCGCCGACTGCAACGACGCGACCGTGCGGGTGCTCGCCGCAGAGGGCTGCGAGGTCGTGGCCCCGCCGGGGCAGGGCTGCTGCGGGGCGCTCGGCCTCCACGCCGGCCGGGAGGCCGACGCCGTCGCCCGGGCGAAGGCGACGATCGCGGTGTTCGAGGCAGCCGGCATCGACGTCGTCGCGGTGAACGCGGCGGGGTGCGGGTCGAGCATGAAGGAGTACGGCCACCTGTTGCGCGACGATCCCACCTACGCCGAGCGGGCGAGGGCGTTCTCGGCGAAGGTGCGTGACGTGACCGAGCTGCTCGCCGAGCTGGAGCCGCGGGCCGTCCGGCACCCGGTCCGCGCCCGGGTCGCCTACCACGACGCCTGCCACCTCGGGCACGCGCAGAAGGTGACCCGGCAGCCGCGAGCACTGCTCGGTGCGATTCCGGGCCTGGAGTTGGTGCCGATCAGCGAGCCAGAGATCTGCTGCGGGTCGGCGGGGCTCTACAACCTCCTCCAGCCGGAGCCGGCCGCAGAGCTGGGCCAACGCAAGGCGAGGCGCATCCTCGACGCCGACCCCGACCTCGTCGCGACGGCGAACCCCGGGTGCCTGCTCCAACTCCGGCGCTACCTGCCGGACATGCCGGCGGTCCACCCCGTCCAGATCCTCGACTGGTCGTTCTCTGGCCGCGAGGCGCTTCGGCGCCACGTTATTTCATAATGGTGCGCATGAAACGCACCACGATCGTCGCCGAGGAGTCGGTGCTCCACCGCCTGCGCCAGCTCGCCGACACCCGCGGCATCTCGTTCGGTGAGATCGTCCGTGAGGCGCTTGAGGAGAAGCTCGAACGCGAACAGCCGCCGCTGACCTTCCTCGACGTCCCGTTCGAGCCACCGCCGGGCTGGCCGAGCGCGCGGGAATTCTCGGAGAACGATCTCTATCACGCCGAGGACGTGCGAGGCCGATGAGCCTCGTCCTCGACTGCAGCATCGTCGCCGCCGCCGGGACCCCGCAGGACAAGGACCATGTATCTTGCACGCGCCTCCTGCGGGAATCGCGGGAGCAGCGCGTCGTGCCGGGTCCCGTCCTGGTCGAGGTGGACTATCTCCTCCAGAGCGGCCCTACCTGGATGGCGCTCCTTCACGACATCGCCCAGGGTTCGCTACGAGTCGTCGATCTGGAGCTCGCCGACTACGAGCGGATCCACGAGCTGATGACGACCTACGCGGATCTTCGGGTTGGGTTCGTGGACTGCGCGGTGCTTGCCGTCGTCGAGCGGCTCGGCGAGCCGAAGCTCGCCACCCTGGACCGACGGCATTTCTCGGTGATGCGGCCGGCCCACATCGACTCGCTCCGGCTGCTGCCTTAAGTGACCGGCCTGGTGCTCGCGGGCGGGAAGAGCGCGCGCATGGGCACAGACAAGGCCGTGCTGCGCCTGCACGGCGAGCGGCTCGTCGACCGCGCCGTGCGGGTCCTCCGGGCGTGCTGCGCACAGGTGCTCGTCGCGTCAGGCGACGGGGTGCGGCTGACCGGCCTGGCGGTCCCGCAGATCGCCGACGCCGTGCCCGACGCCGGACCGCTGGGCGGGCTCGTGGCGGGCCTAGAGGCCGCCACGTACGACCTCGTCGCGGTCGTCGCCGTCGACATGCCTGACGCCGACGCAGGGGCGCTCAGGCGCCTTGCGGACCACTGGGACGGGCAGGCGGCGGTCGTGCCGCGGGCGGACGGGCGGCTCCAGCCCCTCCACGCGGTCTGGGCGAAGGCCGCCGCGCCGGACCTGCGCGCGCTCCTCGACCACGGCGAGCGGTCGGTCACCGCCGCCGCCGAGCGCCTCGGCGCGCTGGTCATCGACGCGGACGGATGGGGACCGTTCGCCTGGAACCTCAACCGGCC
>JBOGEB010000043.1:10104-12680 GCA_050743125.1 Egibacteraceae bacterium | reverse complement strand
CTCGCTGCGCCTTGGCACCGAAGAGCGTGACGACCTGGAGTTCAAGGCCAACGGCGACGACCGTAACCTCCTCCGGAAAGCAATCTGCTCGCTCGCCAACGACCTGCCGGGCAAGGGCGGCGGCCATGTCCTCGTCGGAGTGGACAAGCAGGGCCGGCCCGCAGGCATCACCGTCGATGACGCCCTGCTGCTGACCGTGGTCAACATCCGTGACAAAGGGAAGATGCGAGTCGGCCCGTCCACGCGAAGGGCACATCGGGAGGAGGAGCTTCGCCTCGCCGAGCGCCGACGCTCCGCCGACCTGCCGTTCGACCAGCGGCCGGTCTTGGGAGCGACGATCACCGACCTCGACTTGCGAGCTGTTCCGGTCGACCTACCTGACCGCCGCCGTCAGCGAGGATGTGCTCGCCGAGAACGACCGACCGAGCAGCACCTCTCGTCATGCGCCTCGTCGAGCCCGACCACCACGTGCCTCCCCTCGCCAACCCCGCGCTCCAGGGCGAGCGAGCTGCCCGGTGACTCCTGCGCCTGCGGCTGTTGTTGATGGAGCCGTTGCACGGGACGCTGGAGGTCAACCGCCTCCTGCGCGCTGCGGTGCCCCCTCGAGGAGCTGCTCGAATGCGTGCGCCGAGGCCGGCGCGATGCTGCCACGTCGGGGATCACGCTGGGCGCTCCCCGCACCTTCGAGATCGAGGTCGCCGGCCTGCGGAAGGGTCTGCGCGGACCCGGCTACGAGAGGCGGACGCGCTCTGCGACCGAAGATGCTCCACTCCTGGACGACGATCAAGCTGGGGCGGCTGGAAGGGACGCTGCTTGCGCTGGAGGCGCACGTGAAGGGCCTACTCGCCTGAATGGTGGTACGTCCTCCAGCTCACAGGATCGTGATGGTGCCTTCGCCGGCCACTACCACGAAGTCGCGCCGGTCGAAGGTCAGTATCCGGCCCCCACAGCGTTCGGCACACGCAATCACTGCCGCGTCCGCAAACCCCAACGGAAGGCTGGCGTATCGCGCCACCAGGGCACGGATCCGCGCGAGGTCTTCCTGACCGCAGTCCAGCGTGAAGGCGCCCTCCTGCAGGTCGGCGAGGAACACGTCGAGCGCGTGGGCTCCTCCGCGGCGCTCGATCATGTAGGCGGCTTCGCCGAGGATGCCGGCCGGCACGAGGTAGGGGCCCGGGTCGGCCTCTAGCACGGCCAGGGCTGGCGCATGATCGGGATCACGGCGGACGAGAAGCGCGATCAGCCCGGAGGAGTCAAGCGTCAGCACGACGACGCTCCTCGGCCTGATCCCACTCTCGCCGCACCCATGCCTTCGCTTCACGGGCGGGAGGGTCCGCCGAACCCTCGATGGCACCGATCGAGCGCGGACGCGGCCGTGTGTGCTCACTGAGATACTGAGCCAATGCCTCCCGGACGACGTCGGCCTGCGACCGGCCGGAGGCGTGAGCCGCATGGCGGAGCGCTCGTTGCAGGTCCGCAGGGAGGTAGAGCGTGGTCTTCTCCATGGCGGGAATGGTAGCACGCCACATATGGCAGCCATCCGTCACCTGGGGCCCTGACCAGCGACAGCCTGAGTTCGGGACCGATGGGTGGACACCCGCACATGCGCGACGTATGTGACCTTCCGCTCCACATCGTGAATACTGCGGAGTCATGGAGTATGAGTACGACGGCCTCGAGGAGTACGGTGGCCGTGTCCTTTGGGGCCGCATCGCCTTCTTCGCGGTCGCCTTGCTGCTCGTGTTCTTCCTGGGTCGCTGCACCACCACCAGCGGCGGCGTACCGCAGTCACAGGTTGACGAGCTGAAGCAAAAGGTCACGGACCTCACCGAGCAGAACACACGGCTCAACGACCAGCTTGCTGCTGCGCAGGCCAACGCCAAGAACGCGCTCGGCGCCAGCGAGGACACGAGCAGAAGCGCCACTGAGGGCGCGGGCGCGTCGGTGAAGGAGAGCGAGGCGCCGCGGCCACGCACGACGGAGGCCGAAACCCCCCCACGGACGCGCTCGAGTGCGATCCCATCGGGGTCGAAGACCTACACGGTGAAGCAGGGGGATTACCTCAACAGGATCGCCGAGGCGGTCTACGGCAAAGCTACGCCGACCCGGGTGGAAGCGATTACCAAGGCGAACCGCCTCAAAGCAGACGAACGGCTCGTCGTTGGCCAGAAGCTGATCATCCCCGCAGACCCGGACGCCCAGTAGGCGCACGACCCCTCAGGCGCAGTTCTGCCAGGTGCGTGGTTGGGGCGGCAGGTATCCTCGCCGCGTTCGTTGTTCGTTGATTCTCGCGCTGCTCGTGCCCGCGAGATGAACGCTCTTGGCCCGGCCGCACTCACGCTGCCGGAGGAGGTCAACCGATGACCACGCCTGCGACCACCGACGACCAGACGCCCTATCCCGCGATCGACGTCGAGATCCCAGCTCCCCAACTCGCGACCGAGCCAGCCGCGACCGAGCCAGCCGCGACCGAGCCAGCCGCGACCGAGCCAGCCGCGACCGAGCCAGCCGCGACCGAGCCAGCCGCGACCGAGCCAGCCGCGACCGAGCCAGCCGCGACCGAGCCAGCCGCGACC
>JBOGEB010000043.1:0-10004 GCA_050743125.1 Egibacteraceae bacterium | reverse complement strand
CGCGACCGAGCCAGCCGCGACCGAGCCAGCCGCGACCGAGCCAGCCGCGACCGAGCCAGCCGCGACCGAGCCAGCCGCGACCGAGCCAGCCGCGACCGAGCCAGCCGCGACCGAGCCAGCCGCGACCGAGCCAGCGAAGGCGCAGAAGCAAAAACAGAAGAAGCAGAAGCAGCCGCAAGGCCCGACCCCGCAGGAGGTCGTGCGGCGGGTGGGGGATACGAACGCGAAGGCGCTCGCCTACGTCCGCGACCCCGATCCACAACTGTCGCGGCTGTCCCGCAAAGTGCGCGAGGCGCTCATCACCGAGCTGCCGCCGGTCACTACCGGTGCGCTGCTCGGCCCCGCCGCGCTCGCCCGCCATTTCATCGCGTCGGCCGCCGTCGGCCGGTATCGCGACCTGTTCTTCCTCTGGGAGCTCTTCCGCTTCGCCCCGGAAGAGTGCCGGCCGGTCCTCGCCGAGCGGCAGCGCGCGCTGGAGAAGGCCCGCGAGGCGCTGACCACGGCGGCCCGGCTCGGGCTGTTCGGCCGGGCTGAGCGAGTCGCCGAGGACATCGGCACCGCGCAGGGCTTGATCTGGCATTGGCTGTACGAGGTGCTCGTTGCCGACCTCGCGGCCGTCGGGACGCGCCCGGCGATCGCCGCCGCGCTCCTCGCCCGCGAGCCCGACCTCGACATCCCGCTGCCGGCGCGTCCCAGCGAGCGCTGGCTCGCCGAGGCAGCGGCCGTCCGTGAGCAGGGCAGCCTCCCACCGGCGATGGACAAGCTGCTCGCGGAGCACGCGGAGCGGCTGCCCGCCACGGTCGCCACGCTCCAGCTCGCGTGCTCGAGCTACCCCGACCGGCTGCCCGTCCTGCTCGAGCGGGTCGACCTCGAGGCGCCAGACATCGGCGCCGTCCTCGCGTGGGCGCGTGACCACGGGGTGACCGAGCACCTCCGTCGGCGCGTCCAAGCGCAGGTGCAGGAGGCTGCGGTCGCTGACCGCAGCGCCGGGCTCGCGCTGTGGCGGCACTGGCGCGACCGTGGTCTTGCGCTCGAGCTGCCGGAGTCGTTGCGCGTCCATTCATTGGAAGGGCTTGACGTGGCCAGGCCGGAGACTGCGGAGCTCATCGCTCAGTTGATCGCCGACGGGGCGGAGATTCGGCCGCAGGAGACGCTCGACCGCCTGGCGCAGCAGAACCGCCAGCTCGCCGAAAAGGCCTATGAGGCGTTTGTCTGCGCCGGTCTCGACGTCCACCTTCCGCTGACGCTCGAGGGCAACCCGATCGTGAAGGACGGGACCCGCTGCCCCTACTGCCAGGCCTGGACCTGGGTACGCCCCGGCCACGAGCGACGTTGCCCGCGCCCGGCCTCGGTGGCGCCTTCCACCGGCCAGGAGCAGCAGGCGGAGCACGGCTGACCGTTCCCGCGTGGACTCGTTCCCCCGGCAGTACGCGCGGACGCGACAGTTCCGACTGGGCGAGCCGCGGTCGTTCACCGTGTCGCCGGACGGCGCGCGCGTCGTGTTCCTGCGGTCGCGCGCGGGCGACGACCCCGTTCACTGCCTGTGGGTGCACGACGTCACAAGCAGCGAGGAGCGCTGCGTCGCCGACCCGGTCACGCTCGGCGCGAGCGACGAGGAGGAGATTCCCCAGGAGGAGCGTGCCCGCCGTGAGCGGGTCCGCGAGTCGGCGGGCGGCATCGTGGCGTATGCGGTCGACGGGGCGGTCAGGGTGGCAGCGTTCGCGCTCGGCGGGCGGCTGTGGGTGTCTGACCTCGAGGGCGCGGCTCGTCGGCTGGACGTGGCAGGGCCGGTCGTCGATCCACGCGTGGACCCAACCGGGCAGCGGGTCGCGTACGTCCTCCAGCGGGCGCTCCATGTGGCCGATCTGAGCGCGCCGGAGCCACGCCTGCTCGTCGGCGAGGGCGATCCCGACGTGAGCTGGGGGCTCGCCGAGTTCGTCGCCGCCGAGGAGATGGCCCGCACCCGCGGGTTCTGGTGGAGCCCCGACGGGCGACGGCTCGCGGTTGCGCGGGTGGACGTCAGCTCGGTCATCCGCTGGCACGTCGCGGACGCCGCCTCGCCGGCCAACCCGCCGGCCGTGCTCCGCTACCCGGCTGCGGGCACCGCGAACGCCGAGGTCACCCTTGCGGTTGTCGGCCTCGACGGGACGCTTGTGGACGTCGAGTGGGACCAAGCGGCGTTTCCCTACCTGGTAATGGCGCGCTGGGGCACGGAGGGGCCACTCACCCTGGTCGTGCAGTCGCGAAACCAGCGGACGGTGCGCATCCTCGCCGCCGATCCCGACACCGGCGCGACCCGCGTCGCACAGGAGGACACCGACCTGTGCTGGGTCGACCTCGTCGGCGGGGTGCCGCGCTGGCTGGAAGGAGGGCGGCTCGTCACGACGGTGACCGCCGACGACACCCGGCGCGTGGCGGTCGACGGTGTCCCGGTCTCGCCACCAGGCCTCCAGGTCCGGGGGGTCGTCCATGCCGACAAGGGCGGGATCGTCGTCACGGCCTCGGCCGAGGACCCCACGGCCGTGTCGGTGTGGCGCGTGCCCGTTGACGGAGGCGATCCCGAGCCCCTGGCCCAGACGAGCGGCGTGACGTACGCGGTGGGCAACGACAAGGGGCTCGTGCTCGTCGCCCAGGACCTCGACCGGCACGGCGCGCGGACGACCGTGCACGGCGTCAGCGGCAAGTCGACCATCTGCTCCTGTCCAGAGACCCCGCTGTTGACCCCGCGGGTGGAGCTGCTCCAGCTCGGCGCGCGGGCGTTGCGCGGGGCGCTCGTTCTTCCACGGGACTGGGAGCCCGGGCAGGGGCCGCTGCCGGTGCTCCTCGACCCCTACGGGGGCCCGCACGCGCAGCGGGTCCTGCGCAGCCGTCACGCGTATCTCGTGCCGCAGTGGTTCGCCGAGGCGGGGTTCGCGGTGCTCGTCGCAGACGGGCGCGGCACCCCCGGGCGAGGCTACGACTGGGAGCGCGCGGTGGCGGGCGACCTCGCCGGGCCGCCGCTGGCCGACCAGATCGATGCCCTCCAGGCTGCGGTGAAGATGCGGCCGGACGCGCTCGACCCGACCCGCGTGGCGATCCGGGGGTGGTCGTTCGGCGGGTTCCTCGCGGCGCTCGCGGTGCTCCGGCGCCCGGACGTGTTCCACGCGGCGATCGCCGGCGCCCCGGTCACGGACTGGGCGCTGTACGACACCCACTACACCGAGCGCTACCTCGGCCTCCCACAAGAGCAGCCCGAGGCCTACCAGCGCAGCTCGCTGCTCGACGACGCCCCGCGGCTGGAGCGGCCGCTCCTGCTCATCCACGGGCTCGCCGACGACAACGTCGTCGCCGCGCACACGTTGCGGCTGTCACGAGCGCTGCTGGAGGCCGGCCGCCCGCACACGGTCCTGCCGCTGTCGGGCGTCACGCACATGACCCCCCAAGAGCAGGTCGCCGAGAACCTCCTGCTCCTCCAGCTCGACTTCCTCCGCAGGGCGCTCAGGCCGTGAGCAGGCGCAGCAGGTCGTCGAGCTCCTGAACACACCGCTTGGCGGCCCAAGGCTTCGGGAACGTCGAGCGCACCGCGAGCACCCGGCCCACGGCATCGGAGAAGCCAGCCTCCCCAGCCAAGGCCAACGCGGCGACCAGGCTGTCGCACGCCTCCTTCGGCGCGTCCTGGAGCACCCGCACCGCGGCCACATCGACCAGCAGCATGGCCTGCCAGCTCGTCCAGTCCGGCGCGGCGGCCGCAAGGGCGCGAGCAAGCGCCGCGTCCGCGTCGTCCGCGCGGCCGAGCAGCATGAAACCTCGCGCCTCCGTCATGCCCGTCTCCCGCCCCTCGGTGGCGGCATAGCGGTCCAGGAAGCCCACCGGCCCAACGGCGGGCGCCTCGTCGAAAGCGCGGTCGGCCTGCTCGGCGTGGAAGCGGAAGCCGCGCTCGTCGTTCTTAGCGGCCAAGACCACCCCCATCCAACGATGCAGCCATGCCCGGATACGCCCGTCCGCGCCCCGTGCCCGCTCCAGGGCGCCTGAAAGGATCTTGCCGGTGGGAGACGGGTCACTGTCCCGTCCGTGCACGGCGATCCGGAACATTCCCGGGAGCGCAGACGCGGCCATTGCCTGAGCCTGCAGCGCCGGATCAGTGCTGTCGTCGGCGACGTCCTTCGCAAGGGCAATGTAGCGGCGGGCATCTGTCCGCCTGTGAGCATCAAGGGCAAGGTGCGCCGCCTGCACGTGCGCTCCGATGGCCAGCGCCTCAAGGCGGCGACGCTCCTCGCCGCCCATAGGAAGGTCGAGCAGGCCCAACAGGACGCTCGCCTCCCGATCGACCAACGGCAGCAGCGCGTCGATCCGCGCGCTCCACAATCGTTCCGCCAGGACGTCGGCCATCACCTCGTGGCCGGCGACGAGGCTCGCGTCCACCGCGCCGCCAGCAAGGATCCGCTCCACCACCTCGGCGGGGATGGACAGCGCGGCCAGAGCGGCCAAGAGGGTCTGCCTGCGGTCCATCGGCACCACCTTGCCTCGCGACGCATTGGCGAGCAGGGCGGCGAAGATCTCCCGGTCCGCTTCGGGCAGCCCCGCCCACGCCCGGTACAGCTGCTTGGCCGAGGCGGCGCTCGGCGCGACGCCCTTGTGCAACCAGTTCGTCAACGCGCTGCTGCTGATCCCCGCCTGCAGCGCGAACCCGTTCTGGGAGCAGCCACAAGCCTTGATCAACGCGGTGATCGACCACGGCTCCCAGTCCCACGGCAGCACCCACCTCGCACCCGACGGCTCGCGCTCAGCCACAGCCTGCTCCTCCTTCGGCTCACGGTTCGCACCTCATCGCGGGCGCTCACCGTATCCGACGATGTCAACCATGGCCCAGGGATGGCTTACGGGTACCTAGTCCGCCGCGGGCGACAAGCGCGATCCTGCGACCACCACACCAAGGGCGGAATCCCGACCGCCCTCCAAACTCCCAGAGAGGGTCTCATGATGATGAGCTGGCGCCACAAGGCCGCGTGCCGCGGCCTCGACCCTGAAACGTTCTTTCCGGTCGGGACGACGGGTCCAGCGTTGGACCAGGTCGCCAGGGCGAAGGCGGTGTGCGCTGACTGCCCGGTGGTATGCGAGTGCCTGGACTGGGCGCTGGAGACTCGCCAGCACGACGGCGTCTGGGGCGGGAAGGACGAGAACGAGCGGCGCGCCCTGTGGCGCAGCCGAACGCGGCGATGAGCGCGGCCAGCGCTAGCTCATCACTGTGGCTGGGGATCACCCGCCACCAGGCGTCCTGACTCCAGCCACCACCGCAGGCCGGGATCGAGCGTGGCCGCAGCTCGCTTGTAGAGCGCGAGGTCGTCGGCGTCGAGCACCTCCCGCCACCGGCCGTTGACGCCTTTGTGGATGAAGGTGGCGGCCCCGCCCTCGAGCGCCGGGGACATGTCCCCAAGCACGTTGTTGGCCTCTTGCTTCATGGCCTCGAAGCGGGCTGCGTCAACCAGGGTCGGCCACTGCGCTTCGGGTACGGCGATTCCCACGAAGTCAGCGATGCGTCGCATCTCGCCGGCGAGGTCGGCCAGCAGGTCGTTGTAATGGACGAGCAGCAGGTTGCCCAGGTGGCGGAACTGCCAGAACGATGCGGCGTGGTGGTGATGCGACCAGAACGGCCAGCCGTCCGTCTCCCAAGGCAACCAGCCCCGTGTCATCCACGCCTGCCACAGGTCGCGGGGATCCTCGGGGCACCTCGGCAGCGGGCCGCCTTCGGGATCACCCGCAGCCAGCATCTCGTAGATCAGGTCGGTGTAGGACCGGTAGTGGTTCCACAGCGACATGAACACGTCACGGGTGTCCCGGGAAACGGAGATGTAGCGAACCTCGGGGTGGTACGGCAGCGCGTCCAGTGGGAGGTGGCTTTTCAGGAAGCGCTGGTGGCCTTGGCTCTCGATCCGCTCGATCACCTCGTCGATGGTCTCCCGGTAGCGGCAGTCAACCCATGGGGAGAGCTGGAACAGGGTGTCCGGGAGGGGACCCGGGCCGAAGACCAGCAGGCTCATGATCCGCTGCAGCCAGGTCGTGCCCGCCTTGACGCAGGTGGAGATCACGACATCGCCCGGCCGCAGTCGGAAGCCGTCCCAGCGGGTGCTGTCCAGGTGGTGATTCCGGTACGTGCGCGCTCTGCGTGGGATCGGTTCACCGGCCATACAGATCGCTCCCTGCGCGATGCGTCCTTGCGGCTTGCGTCGGCCGAAACCAGTTTGCCGCCACTCACCGCATCGCGGCTGTCGCGGGCGTGCGAGCGGTCCGGAGCACTACCATCGGGACTATGTACCGCGATGACGCTTGCGCGGTGTGCGGGGAGTCGCTCCCGCCCGACCACTTCTACTGTCGTGACCACGCCGCCGGGGTCGACGACCGGCTCCACCGGCTCAGCGCGGCGCTGACCCGGTGGCTGGACGACCTCGACCGCATCGTGACGCTGCTCGGTCAGGTCGCGCCGGAGACGTGGGACTACCTCGCCGAGGGCGAGGCAGACGACCCGCTCTGGCCGCCCGCCCCCGCAGTCGAGCTGCGCGCCGAGCCCGAAGAGGTCACCATCGACGTCGACAGCGAGCCCGGCCTCGTCCGCGTCCGCCTCGGCGTCGGCCTGATCACCCTGCTCGCCGCTCTCGCCGAGGCGACCGGCGAGCTGCGCACCATGGCGGCGGCGTGCGAGAAGGCCGAGGGCGCGAACGCCACCCACTGATCCGTACCCCAGCGTCAGGCATCGCCGGGACGCTCGCGGAGGTAACGTTCGACCTCGGCGGCGAGCTCGTCGCCCGACACGGTGGAGGCGGGCAGCCCGGTGGCGTCGTCGGTGTCCAAGCGCGCCTCGAGCTCCCGGACGTAGTCGGCGAGGTCCTCGTCGTCGGCCAGGAGCTCGGCGATGTCGTCGCGTTGCGCGGCGGCCTCGCGGGCGAGTCGGTCGAGCGACAGCTGGGCACCGAGCAGCCCAACCGTTCGCTCCGCGAGCGCGAGCGCGCTCGCGAGGTAGGGCGTGGCGGCCAGGTAGATCGGCACCCCGACCCACACGCTGACGGCCTCGAGTCCGGCGCTGGCACACGCCTCGTGGAGGACGGTGGTGATGCCCGTGGGACCCTCGTAGTCGCTACGGCGCAGGTCCAGCTGCGTGGTGAGGTGGGGGTTCGACGCGTGTCCGCTGAGCGGTACCGGCCTGGTGTGGGGAATGTCGACCTGGAGCGCGCCCAGCGTGACGACCCGCTCGACCCCGAGGCTGACCGCGAGGTCGGCGATGCTGCAGGCGAACGCCCGCCACCGCAGGCTGGGCTCGGTCCCGTCGAGCACGATCACGTCCCTGCCGGCCCCCGGCACCGGCGCCCAGGAGAACCGGTTCTCAGGCCAGCCGATCCGCCGATCCCCCGCGCGGTCGAACTGGACCGTCGGCCGGGTCGCCTGGAAATCGAAGAACTCCTCAGGGTCGATCGCGGCGAACGTCCTGACCCCGAGCGCCTCGGAGATCGTGGTGACAGCGCCGCTCGCGGCCTCCCCCGCGTCGTTCCAGCCCCGGAACGCCGCCATGAGCACCGGTCGCCGCAGCGGTGGGGGGTGCTGGTGGATCGTCACGACGTCCACGTCGCGTCCCTTCGGTCGCAGACATTCTCGCACGGCTCGCGCTCGCGCATGGGGTTTCGTGCGTGACGTGGCCACGTGGCGCTCCCTCCCCGGACCAGGCATGCTCAGATGCCATGGGTCTTGCAGCAGGCATCATCGGGCTGCCCAACGTCGGGAAGTCCACGTTGTTCAACACGATCACCGGCGCCGGCGCGGACGTCGCGAACTATGCCTTCGCGACGATCGAGCCGAACGTCGGGGTCGTGTCCGTACCGGACGCGCGGCTGGAGGCGCTCGCGCGCCTGGCCAAGTCAGCGCGGGTCGTGCCCGCGACCGTCGAGCTGGTCGACATCGCCGGGCTCGCGCAGGGCGCGAGCGAGGGCGAGGGCCTTGGCAACCGGTTCCTGTCCCACATCCGCCAGGTCGACGCGATCGTCCACGTCGTCCGGTGCTTCGAGGACGCACGTGTCGCCCACCTGTATGACGGCATCGACCCGGTTCGGGACGTCGAGATCGTCGAGACCGAGCTTCTGCTCGCCGACCTCGAGCAGCTGACCCGCCGGGCCGAGCGGACCGCTCGGGCCAGCGCCACTCAGGCCCGTCAGGACGCCGAGCTGGCCAGGCGGCTGCAGGCGCACCTCGCGGCCGGGCACCCGGCCCGCGCGTTCCAGGAGGACCTGCGGACGTTCAAGGACTTCGGCCTGCTCACCGCGAAGCCGGTGCTCTACGTCGCGAACGTCAGCGAGGAGGACCTGTCCGACGGCAGCAAGCACATCGACGCGCTCCGCGCCCTGGCGGACGAGCAGGGCGCCGAGGTCATCGTCGTCGCCGCCGAGACCGAGGCGCAGATCGCCGAGCTGCCCCCGCAGGAGCAGGGAGAGTTCCTCGCCGCGCTCGGCCTGGACCAGTCCGGCCTGGGCCGCATGGTCAGCGCCGCCTACCGCCTGCTCGGCCTGATCACGTTCCTCACCACCGGCCCCAAGGAGACCCGCGCCTGGACGGTCCGGGCCGGCACGGCAGCCCCCGCCGCAGCCCGCGAGATCCACAGCGACATCGAGCGCGGCTTCATCCGGGTCGAGGTCATCACCTTCGACGACTGGGTGTCTCTCGGCAGCGAGCAGGCGGCCAAGGAGGCCGGCCGCCTGCGCGTGGAGGGCCGTGACTACGTCGTCCAAGACGGCGACGTCGTCCACTTCCGCTTCAACGTCTGACGCGCGTTTGCCTACAGCGGGTCCCTGGCGGCTGTCGCCGCTCCTCGACCGACTCGTCCTCCCCCACGACCGGAATCCCCATCTTGGTCGAGCAGCGCCTCGGTCACCTCCAGCCGGCCAGGCGTTCGTGGCCGCTGCGGGAAGGGCAGCCCCTGCCGACCAGCCGCCGAGCCCGGCGCCAAGGCTCGCCCCATCCCACCGCCGTCTCATAGCGTCCACAAGCGGTCTCGGCTATGCTCTGGCCCCTACCCCAGAGGGCGATTAGCTCAGGGGGAGAGCGCTTCCTTGACACGGAAGAGGTCAGAGGTTCAAATCCTCTATCGCCCACGCCATCTGAACAGCGAAAACATCATTTCCGGTCCGGTGGCTTCGAGGTCGTGGGACACGCACAGGACACGGACGGGTCACGACGACAACCGAGCCCGTGAACACCAAACCGTCCGGGCCTGGCTGTGACCACCGCGCCTGATGCTCATGCAGCATCGCCGCGACGAAGCCTGGCAGCGCCACCGTCCGCCGGCCCGCGTCGGTCTTCGGCGAACCCCAATGCAGGTCACCCGCGACCTCGACACACGTCTCCTCGACACGGACTGATGTGCCCCTCGGATCCATCCGGCAGCGCCAGCTCCCCCGAACCGGAACCCGCCGTAGGCCGCCGTGGACACCAACGCCTGATGCCGCGGCGGATGCGCGACCGCGAGATCCGCAATCTGGTCGGCGTTCAAGAACCGTATTTCAGAACAATGTAGGCTGCTCCCGCCTAGCCGGTGATGGCAGGTCCCCGAATACCGGCTTGTTCGGCACCTTGTCGTTGATGTCCCATTCCGGGGAAGAAAAGCTGCACCGGCTCGGGTGAGGCGTTGAACCGCGCCTTGATGCGCTTACGCGCGCTCGTCAGCTCAGGTGCTGCTTCACGGCAGTACTTGTCGGTTTCGCAGAAGAGCCCTTGGACCCCGAACGGTCACATCCAGGCAACAGGGCTTGTAGCGGCTCGATACGGAACGAACGCGGTCGATGCCGGAGCGCGCATAGCAGGCACCTATGCGAGGGGTCGCTGTGAACTTCCATCCTGGGGGCAAGCGGGTTCCATAATCCCCGTTGGGAGCGTCCATCCACCTGCTCAGTGTTCTATCGCCGCGCATAACAGCCAGGGAAGTATCCGTAGTCCCAGCATGCGACCGCTATTGGGTCCCTTCGGCCTGCTCACGGAGACGCCTGGCT
>JBOGEB010000042.1:0-26787 GCA_050743125.1 Egibacteraceae bacterium | reverse complement strand
CCGTCGTCAGCTACGACATGCCGTGGAACCCGCAGCGCGTGGTCCAGCGCAACGGCCGGGTCATTCGGTTGAAGAGCCCACACGAGGAGGTCTTCCTCACCACGATGCTGCCAGCGCCCGGTGACCTCGAGCAGATCCTCGACCTCGAGGCGACGCTGCGGCGCAAGATCCTGGCCGCGAGCGTCTACGGCATGGAGTCCGACGTCCTCGAAGGGGTAGAGACCGAGCTGCGGAGCTACGCGCAACGGCTCGCTGGCGGGGACCCCGCGCTGCTGGAGGAGTCCGACGCCCAAGCCGAAGGCGGGTTCGTGGGGGAGCAGCTGCGCGCCCTGCTCCTGCGCGCGCTGTCCGAGGGCGAGGTCGGACGCCTGCGCGGGCTGCCATGGGGCATCGGCGCGGCGTTCCGGCAGGGGGAAGGCGTGCCGTCGTCCGGCCCACCAGGAGTGTTCTTCGCCTGCCGCACCCGCGGCGGCCAGCGTTACTGGCGGTTCGTCGAGGACGGCGACACGGTCGTCGATGCTGAGGCGACCATCCTCCGGCGCATCAACCCCGGCCACGCCCCTGGCGTGGATCTGCCGGCCGGGGCGGTCGATCTCGAAGGACGGTGGGCGCTTGCCGCCGCACACGTCGTCGCTGAGCACAACGCCCGCGCCGATCCTCGAGTCGACCAGGAGCGGATCGGCCCCGCGCAGCGGACCGCCCTCGGCATCCTGCGTGACCCGGCCGTCGCGCTGCCGCCGGGAGCCGCCGAGGCGGAGGAGGCGCTGAGCGTCGAGCGCGGTCCGCTGGTCCGCCAGGCGCTCGCGCGCGTCGGGCGGCAGGTGGCGGAGGGCTCGCTGCCCCGAGACGAGGCGGCCCGGCAGATCGTCGAGATCGTCCAGGAGTTCGGTCTGCAGCCAGTCCCGCCGCCTCCTGCTCTGGAGCCCATCACCGACGACGACATCGGTGTGGTCTGCTGGATGGCCGTCTTGCCAGCCTCATACTCGTAGACGGAGCTTCGTGGCCAGTCGCAGAAGTCCTTTTAACGTGCAAACGACACAAACTACGCCCTGACCAGGGATAACGCTGACATCCTGCCCGGCCTAGACATTCAAACGATTACAGCGACTGGACACTAGCCCCGACTCCGCACACAATACGCGGTGGGTCGCCTGACAACCCTGCGGCCTTCCGCGATTAGTAATGACATTGAAGCTTGCATCCCAAACATATGCTTCAACATTGGGTCAAAACACGATGGTCCAGCCTTCCCGCCGGGCCTGCTGTTTGGTATAGGAGACACCGTCGACCTTCAGTCCGTCCGCGTTCAGGAGCGTGATGATGCCGCCCTTGTTCCCGAGCTGGACGGTCGTCGGAAGGGCCGCGGTGAGGATGGCGCCGGGCGGGAGGCTCTCCGCCGGTGGCCGGTGACGTCGTCCGTGTGCCAGGCCTGCGACTGGAACGCGAGGAAAACGGCGACCCACTGATCTTGGCCAGGAAAGTGGAAGAGTAGTCCGCCGTCTTGCCAAACCCCATCGTCACGTACAAAGCGGGCTACGTTTCCCTGATTCATGTGGATGTCGTGGATGCCGTTGCCGGGAAGGAAGGAGAAGATCTTGTCGCGCTTGGTTGCCTCAGGCCCCCACCGCTCCCCGAGGGCGTAGAGGACAGCTTGCTGATCCCGCACGGCTCTTCCGACGTAGTGATCCAGTCGTTCGCTCAGGTCGTTGTCCGGGCCTGGCAGGTTGGGCGGCAGCGGGCGCATGTCCGTGCGGGCGAAGAGGTTCCCCCGGATGAAGTCGAGCGCCACCCCTCCTGGTCGGCTCTCGACTTCCGTGAACGCCTCTGGGAGGTCGGCGAGTCCCTCAGTTATCGGATGGCGGAAATCCTCATTCGCTATGTACAGCAGCTCCGAGGGCGCCTCCTGGGACTTGACGTTAACCGCGATGCGGTAGTCCTGGCCGCCGCTGCGAACGCGGATTTGAAAATGTGGAGAGTCCTCATCTGCCTTGGCGGCGCTGGCCACTGCCGCACCCTTCAGGACTCCATACCGTCTGAGCGGCACGTTCCTTTCCTCTCCTCGCACCCAGAGCCGCTTCGGGTGAGCCGCTTGCGCAAGCATACGTCTCCGAAGGTCCCAGACTGTGGAGATCGCGGTCCACGTGGGCAAAAGAAGCCTTGCTCACCTTGAGTTTCATGCCGCTATGCGAACGGGCGTGAGGATCTGCTGGCGCCGTTGTCGGTGTGGACGCTGCCTGGACTTCAATCAGCAGACGAGATGTACCGCAGCAGACCGGAGCTGTCGAGCGCCCTCAGCGCGACCGGAAGTGTCCGAACAGCTCGTACATGAGCTGGGTGCCTTGCCGGAGGGCGTCGATGCGGACGCGCTCATCGTTTCCGTGCATGCGGTTGATTGTGTCGTTGTCGACTGCGTACGGGTACACGCCGTAGACCGGGATGCCTCGCTGGCGCCAGACGGCTCCGCTGGTGCCTGCCTCGAACAGCCCGGGTACGGCCACGGCCTGAGGATAGGTTGTCGCGACCGCCCGCTGCCAAGCGCGGAAGACGTCGGTGTCAATCGAGGAGGCGGGCTTGGCCATCGTTTCCTCCAGCCGAGCCCGCAATTGCTCGTGGGTCTCGTCGGTCATGCGCAGCCCTGTCAGGCGCATCCCGATCTGCGGGTCACCGATCGCCGCGCGCATCTCCTCCAAGGTCTGCGCCACGCTCGGACCCCCGGGGATGAACCGGACGTTCACCTGGGCGGTGGCGGTGCCAGGAACCACGTTCGCCCGGTATCCGCCTTGCTGAACGACGTAGGAGAAGGTGTGTCGCATGAGCGCGTTGTGCAGCCCGGGGTAGTCGCTGAGCGCCACCACCAGCGCGCCCGCCCGGTTGCGCTCCTGCTGCTCGGACGCGCCCAGCATCAGCCGGACCGCGGCGGCCAGCTTCGCGTTCTCGGTACGCTCAGCCAGCGCTTCGAAGTGGCCGCGGGCGACGTCGCTGATGAACACACCGGGCTGGTAGTCCGACAGGCGGGCGAGGGCACGGTTCAGGCGCACGAGCGCCGCGTCGGGCAGGGGCTTCGAGGAATGCGTGGTCGTCCCCTGTGCGCTCAGCTCGACGAGGGCGCTGATCTTGTCCTGGCGGGTCAGCGTCGCGACCATCGGAGTCGTACCGTCGCGTTGCGTCAGCAGCCAGCCGCCCTCGGTGAGCACCACGCCGGCGTCGATCTTGCGCCAGTGGCCCTCGGCCAGCCACCGCGTGCCGTACGGGCCGATCTCCTCATCGCAGTCGGACAGGAAGATGATGTCGCGGTCAAAGGTTGCGTCCTCGCTGAGGTGGCGCAGCAGCGCGCTCATGAATGCGGCGTTGGCTCCTTTCATGTCGAGCGCGCCGCGCCCGTAGACCCAGCCGTCTTTGACCACGCCGCCGTACGGGTCGACGGTCCAGCGATCCTGCTCGACGGACACGACGTCGGAGTGTCCGAGCAGGAGCAACGGCGGCGGCGTGGTCGCGCCCTTGATCCGAGCGATGAAATGGACGTTGTCCCGCTTCGGCGTCGGGATGATCTCGGTCGCCACACCTGCGGCGTCCCATTTGGCCTTCAACCACTCGGCGTGTGGCAGCGTCACCCCGCCCTCGCCGTTGTGCGAAGTGTCGAACCGCACCATCTTGACGGTGAGAGCAAGCGGGTCCAGGTCCGCCGGATCGAACCCTGGAGGGGCAGGAGCCGTGGTCGGGCCGGCTGCCTCGCGCAGGCACGCGGCGGCGACCAGTCCTCCTGACCAGGCGGCGATCTGGAGCACATGACGACGGGTGTACCGGGACGTCTCGGGTATCGACGGCCTCCTGGCTCGTGCCAGTCCCAGGATGCGTGGAGGCGCTGTCTGCGTCGAGTCCGAGAATTCTCCTCAACACGACATTCGGGTGGACTTGACGCATGCACACGGTTTCCCGTGTCTGCTAGTCAGCATGGCACGGCCAGCTCCATCCCGAACGTCCGTACGGCCAGGATTCGTCACGCATGCGTGACGAATCCTGGCCACAAGCTCGACAGGCGATCACCGCCTCGGCCAGTTGTTGGCGGTAGCCGTCTTCCACGTTCGACGCCGTCAGCCATGTGCTTCGTGCTCGCACGGACGGTGTGACGCCTGGCGGGCGTCACGAGCGGCCAAGCTCGCTTCAGTAGGCGTGCTCTGGGCCGGGGTAGTCGCCGGAGGCGACCTCGGCCTGGAAGGTCTTCGCCGCGTCGGTGATGACGCTGCGCAGGTCGGCGTAGGGCTTCACGAAGCGGGGGAGCCGGCCCGAGGTGAGCCCGAGAAAGTCGTGGAAGACGAGCACCTGCCCGTCGGTGTGAGGGCCGGCCCCGATGCCGATCGTCGGGACGTCGACGGCCTCGGTGATACGGCGGCCGAGGTCGGTGGGGACGCACTCGACCACGATCGCGAACGCGCCGGCGTCGGCGAGGGCCTGCGCGTCGGCGACCATGCGGTCGGCGGCCGCATCGTCGCGGCCTTGGACCTTGAACCCGCCGAACTGGTTGACGGACTGCGGCGTCAGGCCGAGGTGGGCCATGACCGGGACCCCGATCGAGACCAGCCGGTGGGTGAGGTCGACGACCGGGCCGGCGCCCTCCAACTTCACGCCGTTCGCCCCAGCCTCCTTCAGGAAGCGACCGGCGTTGCGGAGCCCCTCGTCAAGGCTGGGTTGGTAGCTCATGAACGGCATGTCCGCGATGACGAGCGCCCGCCTTACGCCGCGGCGGACGGCACGGGTGTGGTGGATCAGCTCATCGACGGTGACCGGCACGGTGGTGTCGTAGCCGAGGACGACCATGCCCAGCGAGTCGCCGACGAGGATGACCGGGATCCCCGTCTCGTCGAGGATTTGCGCGGACAGGTAGTCGTACGCGGTGAGCATCACGAAGCGCCCACCTTGCTCCTTGAGCGCGCGCAGGTCGTGGATGGTCACCGGGCCCGCTGGCGGGTGGGGATCCCTAAGTGCGTGTCTGAAAACTGTTTCGGGGGGTCGCGTCGCGTCGCGTTCCGCTCGCGAAGAGCCGTTTAGGTCGGAGCCTCTTTCCGGGACGCGACGCGACCTTCTTGTCGGGTCATACCGTATGTTTTTGTACAGCTGAGGCGGTTTCGGCGGCCAGGGGCTGGGGGAGTCCCCCATAGACGGCCACCGAAACCGCGCTCCGCTTCGCTTCGCCGACGGGGGCAAGGCCGCAGTTTTCAGACACCCTCTAAGGGCGGAGGTGAGCGACTGGACGCTCATGAGGGAAACTCCTTACGCCTGCCAGCCCGGCCTCCGCAGTGACGGCGGCACTCGCGGGTCCAGCGGCACCGCCAGTGTACGTGCGCCCGGGTAGGGTCCGTCTATGCAGATCGTGCTCCAGCGGGTGGGCCAGGCGGCGGTACGCGTCGATGGCGAGGTCGTCGGCGCGATCGGGGTCGGGCTGCTCGCGCTCGTCGGCGTCGGACATCGCTCCACCAAGTCCGACGCCGTCTGGCTCGCCGCGAAGACCGAGGCGCTGCGGATCTTCCGCGATGAGCGCGACTCCATGAACCGCTCGGTCGTCGAGGTCGGCGGGGGCGTGCTCGCGATCAGCCAGTTCACGCTCTACGCCGACGCGCGCAAGGGCCGACGCCCCTCCTTCACCGACGCCGCCCCGCCCGAGCGCGCCGAGGCGCTCTACGACGCCTACTGCGCGGCGCTCACCGTCCCGACCGCCACGGGCACCTTCGGCGCCCACATGGAGATCGAGCTGGTCGCCGACGGCCCCGTGACGATCCACCTGCGCCGCGAGTCCGGCTGAGCCCGCACTAGCCGGACCAGGCGTTGGTGATCGGCAGGCGGCGATCTTTGCCGAAGGCGCGGTCGGTGATCTTGACACCCGGTGGGGCCTGGCGGCGCTTGTACTCGGCGCGGTCCACCAAACGGACGACGGCACGGACGACCCGCTCGTCGAAGCCGTCGGCGACAATGTCGGCGACCGACCGGTCGTGGCCGACGTAGGCGTCGATGATCGGGTCGAGGACGTCGTAGGGGGGCAACGAGTCGGTGTCGAGCTGGCCGGGCCGAAGCTCGGCCGACGGGGCCTTGTCGAGCACCTCCTGAGGCACGACGCCGCAGGCCTGGTTGCGGTGGCGGCACAGCTCGTAGACGAGCGTCTTCGGCACGTCCTTGATCACCGCGAACCCGCCGGCCATGTCGCCGTAGAGCGTCGCGTAACCGACCGCGTACTCGCTCTTGTTGCCGGTGGCCAGGACGATGTCGCCGAACTTGTTCGACAGCGCCATGAGCAGCGTTCCGCGGATACGGGACTGGATGTTCTCCTCGGCAAGGCCAGGCTCGGTGCCAACGAACGCCTGGCGCAGGACACTGCCGAACCCGTACATCATGTCGTCGATCGGCAAGGTCCAAGAACGGATCCCGAGGTTCGCGACAAGCTTGCGCGCGTCGGTCACCGACCCTCGCGAGGAGTACGGGGACGGCATGAGCACGCCGGTGACCGCGTCAGAGCCGAGCGCGTCGGCCGCGATCGTCGCGACCAGCGCCGAGTCGATTCCGCCGGACAGGCCGACGAGCGCGCCGGCGAACCCGTTCTTCCGCGCGTAGTCGCGGGTGCCGAGCACGAGCGCGGCATAGACCTCGGCGACGGGGTCGAGCCGCTCGGCGGGGACGGGCGCCACCACCCTCTCGGGCGCCGCACGTCCCACCGGCAGGTCGACGACGAGCAGGTCGGGCTCGAACTGCGACGCCCTCGCGACCACGGCGCCGTCCGGCGCCATGACGAACGAGTCGCCGTCGAACACGATCTCGTCCTGGCCGCCGACCTGGTGAGCGTAGGCGATCCACGCGCCGGTCGCCCGGGCGTGCGCGGCCGCCCAGCGCTCGCGCTGGGCACGCTTTCCGCGGCTGTAGGGGCTCGCGTTGAGGTTGAGGACGACCTGAGCGGCGCGAGCGGCCGCCTCATCGACGGGGCCGCCGTCGCCCCACAGGTCCTCGCAGACGGTGACGCCGACACGAGCGCCGGCCACGTCGACGACCACCGGAGGGCCGGTGCCGGCCATGAAGTAGCGGGCCTCGTCGAACACCCCGTAGTTCGGGAGCCGCTGCTTGCGGTAGGTCGCCTCGACCCGGCCGTCGCGGAGGACCGCGGCGGCGTCAGCCAGCGGCGGATACTGCCGGGCCTCGCTGGTGACCGCCCGCCACGACTCCGCAGGTGCCCCGCGCAGGTCCTCGACAAAGCCGACGACGAGGGCTGCCGGCCCGATCGCCCCGGCGAGGTCGCGCAGCGCCTGGCCGGCAGCCTCGACGAACGCGCGCTTGAGCACGAGGTCCTCAGGCGGGTAGCCCGTCAGGGCGAGCTCACCGGCGCACACGATGTCGGCGCCGGCCGCCACAGCCCGCGCATACGCGGCTCGCAGAGCCTCCGCGTTGCCGCCTAAGTCACCGACGATCGGGTTGAGCTGAGCAAGAGCGAGGCGCATCGGGACACCTTATCCCCGCCACGCTGGGCACACCGGCAGGCGCGACCGTCCGCCGGAGCGCCTGGGGCCAAATTTCAGACACATGCGTCTGAAACCCTTGCCAAGAGGGAAAGGACCGAGCCGAGCCCGCATGCGCGTGACTTTGCGGATATACGGCCGACCAGTGGCAACGCTACGATCCTCGCTAAGGGAGCGGGGGAATGCCCCCACGAACGAGGGGCGCACGGAAAGGCAGGGCGCCGTGGACAAACAGCAGGAGTACGTCCTGCGAATGGTGGAGGAGCGGGACATCCGCTTCGTTCGGCTGTGGTTCACCGACGTGCTCGGGATGCTGAAGTCCGTGGCGATCACGTCCTCGGAGCTGGAGGGGGCGTTCGTCGAGGGGATCGGGTTCGACGGGTCGGCGGTCGACGGGTTCGCGCGCATCCAGGAGTCGGACATGCTCGCGATGCCGGACCCGTCGACGTTCCAGGTGCTTCCGTGGAAGGCCGAGGCGCCCGGGGTCGCGAGGATGTTCTGCGACATCCGCACGCCTGAGGGCGAGCTGTTCGGGGCCGACCCGCGGCAGGTGCTCCGCCGAAACCTGGCGAAGGCGGCGGAGATGGGCTTCAGCTACTACGTCCATCCCGAGATGGAGTTCTTCCTGTTCAAGGGCCCGAACGACCCGACGCCCCTCGACCAGGCCTCCTACTTCGACCTCACCCCGCTCGACATCCAGTCCGACTTCCGCCGCCACGCGATCGAGCTGCTCGAGCAGATGGGGATCTCGGTCGAGTACTCGCACCACGAGGTCGCGCCCAGCCAGCACGAGATCGACCTCCGCTACGCCGACGCGCTGACGATGGCCGACAGCGTGATGACCTACCGGTTGGTCACCAAGGAGGTCGCGCTCGCTCGCGGGATCTACGCGACGTTCATGCCCAAGCCCTTGGCCGAGCACTGGGGCAGCGCGATGCACACGCACGTCTCGCTGTTCGACGGCGACACGAACGTGTTCTACGACCCGGGCCACCCCTACCACCTGTCGGACACCGCGAGGCAGTTCATCGCCGGGCTGCTGGCCCACGCGCGCGAGATCACCGCGATCTGCTGTCAGTGGGTGAACTCCTACAAGCGGCTGGTCCCGGGGTTCGAGGCGCCCGTCTACGTCTCGTGGGGCCGGCACAACCGCTCGTCCCTCGTGCGGGTGCCGATGTACAAGCCGCGCAAGCCGTCGGCGGCGCGGATCGAGTTCCGCGCTCCCGACCCTGCCTGCAACCCGTACCTCGCGTTCGCGATCATCCTGGCAGCCGGCTTGCGGGGAGTCGAGAAGGGCTACGAGCTGGGGCCCGAGACGTCCGACAACATCTACGAGATGACCGACGCGCAGCGGCGGGCCGCCGGCATCGGGAGCCTGCCCCGCAACCTCGACGAGGCGCTCCGTGAGATGGAGGAGTCCGAGCTCGTCGCCGAGGCGCTCGGCGAGCACGTCTTTGAGTTCTTCCTCCGCAACAAGCGCTCGGAGTGGGATGAATACCGTTCTCAGGTCACCCCCTACGAGCTGGCGAGATACTTGCCTACGCTGTAGGGGATGACTGCGGGTACTGACGGGCGGACCCAGACTGCGCAGGCCGTGCTGGCCCGCCTCGGCGTGGACGCCGACAGCGCGGCCAGAGCCCTTCGGACCCTCGGGGCATGGGACGAGGGGGGGCCGACCGCGAGCTGCTGGGCGATCGTCGAGGCGATCGCGGCCGCCGCCAACGCCGACGTCGCGCTGCCGGCGCTCGCCCAGCTCGCCGAGCGCTACCCGTCGGCCTTCCAGCGGTTGGCCGCCGACCCTCGGCTGCTCGCCCGCGCCGCGGTCGTCGCGGGCGCCAGCGAGGCCCTGGGGGCCTTGCTCACTGCGGACCCCGACGCGCTCGCGGTGCTCGACGGCGACCTCGGGCCGTGGAGCGCCGACGAGGTCCGCTCGCGTGAGGCGGAGGCGATCGCGGTCGCCTCCGATGAGGTGGCGCGCACGCTCGTCAGGGTCCAGCGCCGGGGACTGCTCCGGGTGGCCGCCCGGGATCTGCTCGGCGTGATCGACACGCCGACCGCGTCCCGGGAGCTGTCCGCGCTGGCCGACGGCGTCCTCGCCGCGGCGCTCGACCACGTCAGCGGCAAGTCCGCCACGCGGATCGCGGTGATCGGCATGGGCAAGCTCGGCGGGCGGGAGCTCAACTACGTCTCCGACGTCGATGTCCTGTTCGTCCACGACGGCGACCTCGCCGAGGCCACACGCGCGGCGCGGCAGCTCCTCGCCCTGCTCGGCGAGGCCACCCCCGACGGGCGGGCGTACGAGATCGACGCGAGCTTGCGGCCGGAGGGGCGGGACGGGCGGCTGTCGAGGAGCCTCGACGCCTACGCCGCCTACTACGGGCGGTGGGCGAAGACGTGGGAGTTCCAGGCGCTGCTCAAAGCCCGCCCGGTCGCCGGCGACCCCGACCTGGGCGCTGCGTTCATGACGCTGGTCTCGCCGTACGTCTGGCCCGACCGTCTGGACGTGGAGGCGGTCGCCGAGATTCAGCGGATGAAGGGAGTGGTAGAGAGCTCCCGTCAGGTCCGGCGTGACGGCTCCCGCCAGGTCAAGCTCGCCCCGGGTGGGCTGCGCGACATCGAGTTCGCCGTCCAGCTCCTCCAGCTCGTCCACGGCCGCCACGATCAGACGCTCCGCAGCCCGAACACTCTGGAGGCTCTCGGCGCACTGGCCCGCGGCGGCTATGTCGGCAACGGTGACGCCGCGCTGTTCTCCGACGCCTACGATTTCCTCCGCACGGTCGAGCATCGGCTCCAGCTCCACCGGCTGCTCCGCACGCACACGATCCCGAGCGACGACGCCGCGCGCTACCGGCTCGCGCGCGCGGTCGGCTTCCGAGACATCACCGCGGCGACGGCGCTTGCGCAGTTCGACCGCGAGTACGGGCGAATGCGGAGCGCGGTCCGCCGGCTGCACGAGAAGCTGTTCTACCGGCCACTCCTGTCGCGGTTCGCGCAGCTCGGCGCCGAACAGGTTGTGCTCTCCGGCGAGCCGGCCAGGGAGCGGCTGGCCGCGCTCGGCTTCCGCGACGCAGCCGGAGCGGTCGCGCACATCGAGGCGCTCGCCGGCGGGGTCGGCCGCTCGGCCCAGGTTCTCCGCACCCTTCTGCCCGCGTTGCTGGAGACGCTGGCTGGACAGCCCGACCCGGACGGGGGGCTCGCCGGGCTGCGCTCGCTCGCCGAGCGCCTCGGCGGCTCGCCGTTCTTCCTCCGCGCCCTCCGCGACACTCCGCCGGTCGGGGATCTCCTTGCCCGGATCCTCGGCCGTAGCCGGCGGGTCGGCGAGTGGCTCGAGCGCCAGCCCGAGGTCATCGGCTCCCTGGCCGACCTCCCTGAGCTCACCCGCGCGCTGGATGCGGCCGACTACCGGCGGCTGGCCGACGGCGTGGTTCGCCGTGCGGGAGGCGAGGCCGTCACCGCGGACGCGCTGCGGCGGCTGCGGCGGCGGGAGGTCGCGCGGACGGCAGTGCGCGACCTCGGCGGGCACGCGACGCTGACCGACGTCATGGGTGAGCTGACCGGCCTCGCCGAAGCCTGCCTGGAGGCCGCGGTCGCGCTGACTGTGCCCGCCGGTGTGCGGCTTGCGATCATCGGCATGGGCAAACTCGGCGGTCACGAGCTCGGCTACGCGAGCGACCTTGACGTGCTCGTCGTCTTCGAACCCGCCGAGAAGCGCGACGAGGCGCTGACCGCTACCGAGCGGCTGCTCCGCCTGCTGTCCGGCGTCACGCCGGAGGGGCAGGTGTTCCGCGTCGACGTGAACCTGCGGCCCGAGGGCCGTGACGGCCCGCTCGGGCGGACCCTCGACTCGTACCGCGCCTACTATCGGCGCTGGAGCGAGGACTGGGAGCTTCAGGCGTTGACCCAAGCCCGCCCCGTCGCCGGCGACCGGACGTTGGGCGAGACCTTCGTCCAGGCCGTCGCCCCGCTCGTCTACCCGGTCGAGGTCCCCCCTGACCGCCTCCAGGCGGTCCGTGTGATGAAAGCGCGGGTCGAGCACGAGCGGGGGGCGGGCGGTGCCACGAACCGACCCGGCCACCGGTGGCCCCCAGCCGCACGGTCCCGGCCCGCCCGGCCAGTGGCCTCGCGCGGAGACCTCAAGCTCGGCCCAGGCGGCATGAGCGACGTGGAGTGGACCGTCCAGCTGCTCCAGCTCGCGCACGGGGGCAGGCTCCCCGCGCTGCGCTGCCCGGGCACGCTGGCTGGCCTCGCCGCTTGCGAGCAGGCCGGCCTGTTGTCCGCCCAGGACGCGCAGTGGCTGCGCGACGGCTGGCTGTTGTTGGGCCGGGCGCGCAACGCGCTCTACTTGGCCGGGCATCGCGACACCGACCGGCTGCCGCCCGGCCGCGGCGACCGCGAGCACCTCGCCCGCCTCCTCGGCTACGCCGGCGTCCAAGCCCTCACCGAAGACCTCGACCGTGCCATGCGCCGCATCCGCAAAGCCCACAAACGGACCTTTTACTCTTGAGTTTCGCCAGCCGGTAAGGTCCGGAGCAATGGACGTCCTGGAATGGCTGCGGGCGACATGCGCCGAGTTCGACTTCGACGTGGTGGCGGCGTACCGCAGGGGCGGAGACCACAGCTGGCCGCTTGTCGGGGTCGACCCGGACGACCTGGAGCGCAAGCTGGCCGATGGTGGGCACCTTCTGCCGCTGCCGAAGGAACCGGCTGCTCTGGCGAACGTCCTCGAGGTCGCCATCATCGACTTCATGCTCGACCGAGTGGCAGGGCTGGAGGGGACCACGGCCCGCCGTGGCACCGAGCGCGGCTACCCGGACATCGAGGTCAGCGGAGCAGCGTTCGGCGACGGCTATCACGCTGTTGACGTGAAGGTCGCCCGGTTGGGCCAAGAGCGGGACACGGACCCAAAGCCGAGTGACCCTGTACACAGGCAACACATACTTTCGGTACCCCTCGCTGGCGTGGCCCGGGACGTTCCGTCCGTTCCGTGACTACGCCTCCCACCTGGACATCGTCGCGGTGTACCGCTTCAACGCCGCCGCACGGCAACGAGTCGAGGACCTCGAGTTGATCACCCACGAGAGCTGGCGGATCGCGTCGCGGCAACGGTCGCTCGACCGGCTGCTCGCCAACCGGGCACCGCGGCCATGAGCACCGGGGCTCGACGCCGCCAGGACCCGGAGACGACCCGACGGGTCATGCAGGCGAACAAGAAGAGGGACACCAGACCCGAGCTGATGCTCCGCCATGAGCTGCACCGCCGCGGGCTGCGCTACCGTCTCCACGCCCACGACGTTCCTGGCAGACCTGACCTCGTGATCCGACACCTCAAGATCGCCGTCTTCGTGGACGGAGACTTCTGGCACGGCAACCGCTGGCGGTTGCGGGGCCTTGCCCGCTTGGAGGACGACATCGCGTCGAACCACGAGTACTGGGTGCCCAAGATCAAGCGCAACATCGCCCGCGACCAGGAGGTCACCTCCCAGCTGAGCAACGCGGGATGGACGGTGGTGCGGATTTGGGAGAACGAGGTCCACCGCGACGTCCACAAGGCCGCTGACCGCGTCGAGCGGGCTGTCCGAGCGGCGAGGCAGCAGGGCTGCACATGGGATCCGAGAGCATGACACACCCTCGTGTCATGCTCTCGCCATGAATACGCGCGGTATCGCCATCTCCCTCTTCTCAGGCGCCGGGGGCCTGGACCTTGGCGTAGAGCAGGCGGGCTTCACCACGGCTGCCGCGGTGGAGATCGACCACGACGCTGCCGACACCATGGAGAAGAGCTTCCACGGCCTCGTCTCTCCGGTGATCCGCGAGGACGTCCTCAACGTGCCGACCCGCGAAATCCTCCGCGCGGCGGGTCTCCGCGGCGCCGAGCGACCGGACTTGCTGATCGGCGGGCCGCCGTGCACGCCGTTCTCCAAGTCCGGCTTTTGGCTGGAATGGAAACGCGCGGGTCTGGACCCGGACGCGAGTTTGCTGCAGGCATACACCCGCGTGCTCGCCGAGGCGAAGCCGCGGGCCTTCCTGCTCGAGAACGTCTACGCGCTGACCTACCGCAACCAGGCCAGCCGCCCAGCCTTCACCCGGCTCTTGAGGGAGATCGACGCAGCCGGGTACGACTACCGTTGGAGGGTCCTCAACGCCGCGGACTACGGGGTTCCACAGTCCCGCCCCCGGCTGTTCGTCATCGGCGTTTCCAAAGGCCAGCCCTGCCCCAAGCTGCCGGCGCCTACGCACGGTGGGAGGTGGGAGCGACGCGACTCCGGAAACCCGACCAAACCGCACGTCACCGCTGGCCAGGCCCTGGACGGGCTGGCCACGGGCAAGGAGCCCGGAGAGGAGCTGAGAGGCAAGTGGGCGCACCTCCTCCCCGAGATCCCACCTGGCGACAACTACCTGTACTTCACCGCCGAGCGTGGGCACCCTGACCCGCTCTTCCAGTGGCGAAGTCGGTACTGGTCGTTTCTGCTCAAGCTGCATCCCGACAAGCCGTCACCCACGATCCAAGCGCAACCTGGCCCAAACGTCGGACCGTTCCATTGGGAGAGCCGACGACTCCGTGTACCTGAGCTGAAGCGCTTGTTCACCTATCCCGACGATTTCGATTTCGTCGGATCACGCTCCTCCGTTCAGGCGCAGATCGGCAACAGCGTTCCGCCTTTGCTCGCGCAGCAGGTGGCCGAGGCCGTCGCCTCGGCGCTCACCTGACGCAATCCCCATCGAGCCCGCCGCGCGGGGTGCGCTCCCCACCAGTACGTCCTGACCTGCACATCTGACCCGAGTTCGACTCGGGCAACTTCGGGACGAACGCCTACAGACGGCGGGACGCCGACCCCTGCAACCTTCTCCCATGACGGCACCACCTCGAGCTGGTGCCGTCTCACGTTGACCGTGAGTTCGTGGGTTAAGGAGCGAGCGGGAATGGTGCAGACAAGTGTTCTGGCGCACGCCAAATGGTTCGTTGACTGGTCGCTGCCGTTCCCGACCGACTGGCGGTTCATGGCCGTCCCGGCAGCGATCGCTATGGTCGGCGGCGTGGGTGGCCTTGCGGCCGTCTGGGTCGTGGCGACACGGCGGGCGGGTATCCCCGACCTGCCGGACCACCGGCTCTTCGCACGGCTGCAGCCCACGCTGCCGAGGGTCGCGGCCGCCAGCCTGGGGATAATCCTGTTCGCGCTCGCGGCGAACAACCGCTTCCTGGCGCCGCATCTGCCCTTGGACCAGCCAGGGGGATGGGTGATTGCCCTGATCGAGGGGCTCGTCGGCGTCTGGCTCATCTTGGGTGTGCGTCTGCGGCAGGCCGCCGCCGCAGTCGGCGTGCTCGCGCTCGTCGGGCTGGCGGTCGAGGGGCCGGTCGCCATACTCGAGGCCGCCCACATGTGGGGCATCGCCTGGTTCCTGTGGCTGGCCGTCGCGACCGACCGGCCCGCCGCCGGTGGCGGGTGGCAGTTGGGGGTACCGGGGCTGCGGTTGGGCGTGGGAGTCGCCCTCGTCGCGGGAGGGTTGAGCGAGAAGCTGATGAACCCCGCGCTCACCCGAGCGGTCCTGGACACTCATCCCGCGATGGACCTGCCGCAGATGCTCGGGCTGGGCGTGGACACGGCCACCTACATCCGCTTCTTGGGGTCGGCGGAGCTGCTGCTCGGGCTGTTGATCATCGTCGGGGTCACCCCGCGGCTGGTTGCCCTGGTGACCGCTGCGCCGTTTGTGGCCACGGTCCCGCTGTTCGGGTTCACCGACCTGTTCGGGCATCTTCCCTTCTACGGTGCGCTGCTGGTCCTGCTGGCCTGCGGCTCCACCGGCCAGCCGCTGCCCACCATCAGCCTGCGGCGCCGAGCCCCAGCTCCCCGACCGCACCCGCAGCCCGCCACTACGGCTGACGTGGGCGCATCCACTACCGCGCCCGAGGAGCTCGCCGCCTGCGTCAAAGCTGGCGACTGACGGATCTGCGCTCCCCCCTGAGGCCGTCACAGCGGGTGAACGCGTCTCGCGTGCGCGGTCCTTAAGAGCTCCGGATCGTCAGCTCGCGCACGTATCGCAACTGTGGCCAGGGATTCCGACGCGTACGTCGGAATCCCTGGCCACAGCGCATTTCCAGTGCGCGGGGGAGAAGGCACCACGCAGCCATCCCCCAATCTCGTGTATCAATGGCCCCCGGTCGGTGGTCCTACTTGGTGGGAAAGGTCGATTGAGGGAGGGAGGCTCCCTATGGAGGCGTCAGCTGGAGGCGTCAGCAACCCAGCAGCATCAACCGCAGGAGAAGCCGCGCTCACCGATCTTCGTGCTCCCGCCTTGTCCAAGGGGTTGCACTGCTCAGGCGGTCAGATGTGGCGGGCTCACGGGCCACGACGAGGAGTTGAACTCATGGCTGGGCGTATCGACAAAGTAAGGCCTCGCCGAGGAAGCCGAGTGCAGGTTGGTTCCCTGGAAACGGTGCCAGGACTTACCGGTGCGACGACGCGACCGTCCGAATGTCGGAGAGACGTACGCACGCTGCTTGGAGCAGCCCGTGAGTCCCGCGGTGCTGCCGGAGGCGGCCCAGCTGCCGTACGCGGCCATCGAGCTGGCCCACGAGGACAGGTCCCCAGCTGCGGAGTCAAGCCAGAGGCGTTCGTCATGACCTACCAGGGGCAGGCCGTCGAACGGCTACTCGTCACCCCCCACGCGCCGTCCCCACCGTTCACGACCACCGAACGCAGCCTGCTGCAGGATCTGGCCCAACAAGCGGGGCTGGCCGCTCACGCGGCGCGCGCTCGGGAGGAGGAACGCCGCCGGTTGCGCCGCGACCTGCACGACGGGTTGGGTCCTGCGCTGGCGGGGATGACAATGCAGGTAGGGGCGGCCCGTGCGCATCTGGCGGCTGACGGCGGCCAGGTCGACGAGATGTTCGACCAACTCGAGCAGCAGTTGCAAGCCTGCGTGAGCGAGGTCCGCCGGCTGGTGGACGACCGACGTCCACCAGCGCTCGACCAGCTGTGCCTGGTCGACGCGATCCGCCACGGGCTTCGTGCGTTCACCGTCGCTGGGGGCGGATCGGCGCCCACGATCTCCGTCAACGCTCCAGACGACCTCGGCGAGTTGCCTGCTGCCGTGGAGGTGGCCGCCTACCGGATCGCCACCGAGGCGGTCACCAACACCGTGCGGCACGCCGCCGCCAGCCGTTGCGACGTCCGGCTGACCTTGAATGACGGGCTGGCGGTGGAGGTCACCGACAACGGGGTCGGGCTGCCCGAGGACTACCAGGCCGGGGTGGGGCTTGCCTCGATGCGCGAGCGCGCCGAGGAAGTCGGTGGCGTCCTCCTCGCCCAGCTTCTGCCCGAGGGCGGCACCCGCATCCGCGCCAAGCTGCCCCTGGTGCGCCAGTGACCGCCAGCCCGCTGAAGGTCCTGATCGCCGACGACCATCCCGTCGTCCATGAGGGGCTGCGTGCCGTCCTGTCCACCCTGCCCGATCTCGAGCTGGTCGGAACCGCCGCGACCGGCAGCGAGGCGATCACGGCCGCCGCGAACAGCCAGCCCGACATCGTGGTGATGGATCTGCACATGCCCGACCTTGACGGGGTAGCGGCCACCAGACAGATCTTGGCGGCGAACCCGGGGGTGACCGTGCTGGTGTTCACCATGAATGAGGACGACGAGATGCTGGTCGCCGCGCTCAAGGCGGGCGCGCGCGGTTACCTACTCAAAGGCGCCAGCCATGCTGATATCGCTCGAGCGTTGCGTTCGGTCGCGGCCGGTGAGCTCGTGTTCGGAACCGGTGTCGCCGATCAGGTTCTGGACCGGTTGACCGGCCGCGTCGCGGTCGCGGACCCGTTCCCGCAACTGACCCCGCGGGAACTGGAGATCCTCGGGCTGCTCGCGCAAGGCTGCGGGAACCAGGACATCGCACGTCGGCTGTACGTCAGCGCCAAAACCGTCCGCAACCACGTCGCCAACATCCTCGCCAAACTCGAGGTGCCCGACCGGGCGCAAGCGATCACAACCGCCCGCGAAGCCGGACTCGGCCTCACCTAAGAACGTGGTCTTGATAAGTACGGCACGTATCGGATGACCCAGGTGAGCTGCTCACTGTTGGGGATCGCCTGTCGAGCTTGTGGCCAGGATTCGTCACGCATGCGTGACGAATCCTGGCCACACGGACGTCCGAACATGCGCTCACGGCTGGTCGCCCAGCCACCGGGCGGCCTCCTCAGGCGTCGGTTGAAAGGTCTCCTGCGTCGGCATGGTGTGCGGGCCGGTCTCGCCCCGGCGATGCCGACACAGCCGGTCACCGATCTCGGGGATGTCGCTGCGGGGAAAGCTCACCCGGCCGCCGTCGATCCGGAACTTCGACGGCCGTCGCCAGTCGAAGTCGAACTCCGGGTCGTCGATCACGTCACGCAGGTCCACCTCGGTCTGCCAGCTGTCCGGCGCCGCTCGGTACGCCATACGCTCATAGAACGCGTCCCGGGGCCCGCTGTTGGCCAGCGCGTCGTAGAAGGCCAGCATGCCCGCGAACTCGACGAACTCGACATAGGCCCTGCCGGCGTGCCACTCACGCAGCCGCTGGTAGTGCGGGCGCTCGTGGTAGGGACCGGTCAGCGTCTCACCTTCGTCCTGGCAGCACCCGACGGTGTGGATGCCCGCGCGCCAGAGTTCCAGGATGACCGGAGCCAGCTCCTCGTCGATGTCCGCGGCCAGATCACCGTGCTCGACCCGGACTGTGGGATGGCTGAACTGGCCCGGCACGGGCGTCCAGATCGCGTAGAGGACCGGGCGCTCGGCCCCGTTGGCGTTGTCCTGCTGCTCCATGGCTGCCTCTCCCCTCGTCGGTGGCGCTCAGCCTAGAACAGCCGCGGATGGGCGTCCCCCCGCGGCCCCCACGTTGGGAACGTTCTGCCGCTGAACATGGCGTGGCGCCCGGCGTGATCCTAGGATCGGCGCGTCGGCGCCCACGCTGACCACCCACCCGGCCCCCCTCAAATCCAGTGGAGGAGCTTGTGCAGACCACCGTCGAGCACGTCGATGAGACCACCGTCAAGCTGACGGTCACGGTCGAGGCGGAACGTGTCCGTGAGGCGATCGAGCGAGCGGCCAAGGAGCTCGCGGGGACCGTGAAGGTGCCAGGGTTCCGGCCGGGGCGGGTGCCTCGCCGGGTGCTCGAGAGCCGTCTCGGCAAGGGTGTGCTCGCCGAGGAGGCGGCCCGCGACTCGTTGCCGTCGTTCTACGCCGAGGCTGTGCAGGCCGAGGGGTTACCCGTCGTCGGGCGGCCGTCGTTCGCTGTGGCCACGTTCGAGGACGGCAAGGACGCCGAGTTCACCGCCACGGTCGAGGTGCAGCCCGAGGTCGAGCTTCCCGACTACACGACCGTCCAGGTCGCTCACCCCGAATGGAAGGTGGCCGACGAGCAGGTCGACCACGAGCTCGGCGCGCTCCGCGAGCGCTTCGCCGAACTCGAGACCGTCCGCCGCCCGGCCGACAGCGGCGACTTCGTGGTCATCACGATCACCGGTAAGCGGGGTGGCCAGGTGGTCGAGGAGGCCAGCGGCGAGGACCTGCTCTACCAGATCGGCTCCGGCGACGACGACACGGCGATCGACAAGGCGCTCCTGGGCACTGAGGCCGGGGCGATCGTGAAGTTCCACGACACGCTCGGCCCGGACTACCCGGAGGACCTGCGCGGGCAAGAGTGCAGCTTCGTCGCGATCGTCAAGGAGGTGAAGCGCAAGAAGCTGCCCGACCTCGACGACGACTTCGCCGTGACGGCCAGCGAGTTCGACACGATCGACGAGCTGAGGGAGGACTTGCGCACCCAGCTGGAAGCGCACAAGCGCCAGCACGCCGCGGCCGAGCTGCGGAGCAAAGTCGTCCAGGCGGTGACCGACCTCGTCGAGGTTCCGCTGCCCGAGTCGATGGTGGACGACCAGTTGCGCATCGCGCTCGCGGGGGTCCAACGCCAGGCCGAGGGGTACGGGCTGACGGTCGAGGAGTTGGCCGAGCGGACGGGCACCACGATGCCCGAGCTCGTCGAGCGGGTCACCGCCGAGGTGCGTGCCACGGTGAAGGCCCAGCTCGTCGTCGATGCCGTGGGCCGCGAGGCGGGGGTCGAGGTGACTGAGCAGGACCTGGGCGCCGAGGTGGCCGTCCAGGCGGCCCGGCTCGGCCAGCCGCCCGAGAAGCTCGCGGAGTTCATGCTCCATCCCGACCGTATCGGCGTGGTCTACGCGGACGTGTTCCGGCGGAAGGCGATCGACCACCTCGCCGGTTCGGTCCAGGTGCTCTCAGGCCCCCCACCGGACGAGCCCACCGAGCCTGACGAGCCTGACGAGCCTGACGAGCCTGACGAGGCTGACAAGGCTGGGGATGCCTAACCACGACGGCGTGCCCGCGACGGTATGGTTCACGGTGTGGCCGCCCCGGTCGCCTGGAGGCCATCCTCGTAGGCAGGAGCCGTAGATGTCTCAGGTCTCGTCCCCCACCAGTTACCTTGTCCCGATGGTCGTCGAGCAGACGAACCGAGGCGAGCGGTCGTTCGACATCTACTCGCGGCTGCTGAAGGAACGGATCATCTTTCTCGCCACGCCGGTGAACGACGAGATCGCGAACCTCATCATGGCCCAGCTTCTCTTCCTCGAGGCCGAGGATCCGGAGAAGGACATCAACCTCTACATCAACTCTCCAGGCGGCTCCGTCACCGCTCTGCTGGCGATCTACGACACGATGGAGTACATCAGGCCTGAAGTGACGACGATCTGCATGGGCCAGGCGGCCTCGGCGGCAGCGATCCTGCTTGCCGCAGGCACGCGGGGCAAGCGCTTCGCCCTCCCGCACAGCCGGATCCTGATCCACCAGCCACAGGGCGGCGCCGAGGGCCAAGCGGCCGACATCGAGATCCAGGCCCGTGAAGTCCAGCGGATCCGGAACCTGCTCGACGAGATCCTCGCGCAGAAGACGGGCCAGTCGATCACCAAAGTGTCGGCCGATACAGACCGTGACTTCATCATGACGGCCGACGAGGCCAAGGCCTACGGGATCGTCGATGAGGTGATGGTCCCACGGCAGCTTCAGGACGCACGCCTCAAGGCAAGTTGACCGGATACGGCGGTGGTGTGTTTGCCAGCGCACCGCCCGCTACGATGAACGAGTGTGGCTCGGCACCGCCGGGCGACCCACGGACCGAGTAGGGGACGGGACGAACGGATGGGCAAGTTCGGAGAGAGCGGCGACCTGCTCAAGTGCTCGTTCTGTGGAAAATCACAGAAGCAGGTGAAAAAGCTGATCGCCGGTCCGGGCGTCTACATCTGTGATGAGTGCATCGATCTCTGCAACGAGATCATCGAGGAGGAGTTCGCCGAGACCCCTGAACTCGTCCCCGGCGATCTCCCCAAGCCGGTCGAGATCTACGATTTCCTGAACGACTACGTCGTCGGCCAGGAGGCCGCCAAGAAGACGCTTGCGGTCGCGGTCTACAACCACTACAAGCGGATCCGCGCGGGCGGGCCCACACGCGACGACGACGTCGAGATCGCAAAGTCGAACATCCTCGTCCTCGGCCCCACGGGGTCCGGCAAGACCCTGCTCGCCCAGACGCTCGCCCGCATGCTCAACGTCCCGTTCGCGATCGCCGACGCGACCGCGCTCACCGAGGCCGGGTACGTAGGGGAGGACGTCGAGAACATCCTCCTCAAGCTCATCCAGTCCGCCGACTTCGACGTGAAGAAGGCCGAAACCGGGATCATCTACATCGACGAGGTCGACAAGATCGCCCGCAAGAGCGAGAACCCGTCGATCACCCGTGACGTTTCGGGCGAGGGAGTCCAGCAAGCGCTGCTGAAGATCCTCGAGGGCACGGTCGCCAGCGTCCCGCCCCAAGGCGGTCGCAAACATCCCCACCAGGAGTTCATCCAGATCGACACGACGAACGTGCTGTTCATCTGCGGCGGGGCGTTCGCCGGGCTGGAGCACATCATCGAGCAGCGCATCGGCCGCAAGGGCGTCGGGTTCGGCGCCGACCTGCGCAGCCAGCGCGAAAAAGACCTTTCCGCGCTCCACCGCCAGGTCTTGCCCGAGGACCTCATCAAATTCGGGCTGATCCCCGAGTTCGTCGGTCGCTTGCCGATCGTCTCCAACGTCGAGCAACTCGACCGGGCTGCGCTGATCCAGATCCTCACTGAGCCAAAGAACGCGCTGGTCAAGCAGTTCAAAAAGCAGTTCGAGTTCGACTCGGTCAGCCTCGACTTCGCGCACGACGCCCTCGAGGCGATCGCCGACCAGGCCATCCTCCGCGGCACCGGCGCGCGCGGGCTGCGCGCCATCCTCGAAGAGGTGCTCCTCAACACGATGTACGAGGTCCCGTCGCTGGACGACGTGGGCGAGTGCATCATCACCGGCGAGGTCGTACGCGAGCGCGTCAACCCCACCCTCGTACCCCGCGCCGAGACCGAGCGCCGCAAACGCTCCGCGTAGGCCCCACGCCTCGGCCGTCAGCGCCCGTCGGCGGGCGATCATTTATTCTTCTGCTCGCTCCAGTCGTAACCGCGTCCTGCCGGTTCAAGAAATCCGAGTCTGCGATGACCCCAACCGTCCCTGAGAAGCCCTCCGTCGAGGGTTTGGAAGCGAAGTGGTCCGCCCGTTGGGAGGCGGAAAGGATCTACCGGTTCGACCCCGGGCGGGCACGTGATCGAGCCGACGTCTACGCGATCGACACCCCCCCGCCGACCGTGAGCGGCTCCCTCCACGTGGGGCACGTGTTCTCCTACACGCACACGGACACCGTGGCGCGCTACCAGCGCATGCGCGGACGTGAGGTCTTCTACCCGATGGGCTGGGACGACAACGGCCTTCCGACGGAGCGTCGTGTCGAAAACTACTTCAACGTGCGCTGTGACCCCTCGCTCCCGTATGACCCCGGCTTCTCGCCGCCTAGGCCTGGGGCCAAGGGCCCGAAGGTTTCCGTACCTCGTCCGAACTTCGTCGAGCTGTGCCATCGGCTCACCGCCGAGGACGAGCAGGCGTTCGAGGATCTCTGGCGTCGGCTGGGGCTCTCGGTCGACTGGTCGCGGACGTACGCCACAATCGGGAAAACCGCGCAGCGAGCGTCCCAACGGGCTTTCCTTCGCGCCCTCGCGAGGGGAGAGGCGTACCAGGCGGAGGCGCCGACGCTCTGGGACGTCACCTTCCGGACCGCGGTCGCTCAAGCCGAGCTGGAGGACCGCGAGCTGGGCGGCGCGTTCCACCGCCTGCGGTTCGGGGACGTCGAGATCGAGACCACCCGCCCCGAGCTGCTCCCTGCCTGCGTCGCCCTGGTCGCGCACCCGGACGACGACCGGTACGCACCACGGGCAGGGTCCACCGTCCCCACGCCACTTTTTGGTGTGGAGGTGCCCATAGTCACCCACCACCTCGCTGACCCCGACAAGGGGACCGGGATCGCGATGGTGTGCACGTTCGGTGACGTGACGGACGTGATCTGGTGGCGTGAGCTCCAGCTGCCCGTTCGGTCGGTCGTCACGCGGGAGGGCCGGATCCGGCAGGACCCACCCCACGGCGTCCCGGACGGGCCGGCGTGGTCTGCGCTTGCTGGCCAGCCCATCGCCAAAGCAAGGGAAGCCATCGTGGGGTTCCTCCGGGACTCGGGCGACCTGATCGGCGAGCCGCGGCCGATCACGCATGCGGTCAAGTTCTACGAACGGGGGGACCGGCCGCTCGAGATCGTTACGAGCCGCCAGTGGTTCATCCGCATCCTCGACCATCGCGACAAGCTCCTCGCAAGGGGTGAGGAGCTCGACTGGGTGCCCGCGCACATGCGTACCCGGTACGAGCACTGGGTTCACGGTCTCAACACCGACTGGCTCGTCAGCCGCCAGCGGTTCTTCGGCGTCCCGATCCCGCTCTGGTATCCCGTTCATGGGGACGGGACCGTCGACCACGGCCGCCCGATCGTCCCGGACGAGGCGCGGCTGCCGATCGACCCCTCCACCGACGTTCCGGAGGGCTACGACGCCTCGCAACGGGGGCGGCCGGGCGGCTTCGTCGGTGACCCCGACGTCATGGACACCTGGGCGACCTCGTCGTTGACCCCGCAGATCGCCGGTGGATGGGAGGAGGATCCTGGCCTTTTCGATCTGATCTTCCCGATGGACCTGCGGCCTCAGGCCCACGAGATCATTCGGACGTGGCTCTTCTACACCGTCGTCCGGTCGCACCTGGAGCATGGCCGCCTGCCCTGGTCCACTGCGGCGATCTCCGGCTGGGTGGTCGACCCCGACCGGAAGAAGATGTCGAAGTCGAAAGGCAACGTCGTCACGCCGACGGGCCTGCTCGAGCAGTACGGGTCGGACGCCGTCCGCTACTGGGCGGCGAGCGGCAGACCCGGCACCGACACCGCGTTCGACGAGGCGCAGATGCGGGTGGGCCGCCGCCTCGCGATCAAGCTGCTCAACGCCAGCCGCTTCGTACTTGCCCAGCCTGGCCCGGTCGGCGAGGTCACCGAGCCGCTCGACCGAGCGCTGTTGGCCCGCCTCGGTGAGCTTGTGGCCGTGGCAACGGACGCCTTCGAGGGCTACGACTACGCCAGAGCACTTGAGCGCACGGAGGCCTTTTTCTGGAGCTTCTGCGACCACTACCTCGAGCTCGTCAAGGAGCGCGCCTACGGGTCCGAAGGCGAGGCCGCCGCTGCCTCGGCGCACGGTGCGCTACGAACGGCTCTGGCGACCCTCCTCCGCCTGTTCGCGCCGTTCATGCCGTTCGTCACCGAGGAGATCTGGTCGTGGTGGCAGGAAGGGTCGGTGCATCGCGCCACCTGGCCGTCGGCCGACGTCGGCGTCGAAGGCGACCCTCGCGTGCTCATCACGGCCACTGAGGTGCTGAGCGAGATCCGTAGGGTGAAGAGCACGGCCAAGCTCTCCATACGGGCGCCGGTCGCCCGAGCGGTCGTCTACGGGCACCCCGAGCGACTTGCGGCCCTCCGTGCGACCGCCACTGACCTCAAGCATGCGGGTCGAGTGGAGGTGCTTGACCTCGTTGAGGATGAACCGGCCGAACGGGATGAGCTGAGAGTGGACGTCGAGCTGGCCGATACGCCGTCGGGATGACCGGCTCGCCTGACACCCGTAGCGCCAAGCCGGAGGAGTCGCTCGCAGCCGGCATGCCTGGGGCCGAGCTGGTGGCGCTGCGGCTACGGCTGGAGGCGGTGAACCTACGGGGACTCGCCGAGGTCGCGGACGCGCTGCTCGGCGACTGCCCGGCGGCGGTCTGCGAGGTGCTTGCGTCCTGGGATCTCGCCCAGTCCGGCGAGCTGCCCAGCCTGGTGGACCCATGCTGGGCCGCGCTCGCACCGCTCGAAGTGGGCGCGCCAGCCGGTCGAGCCCCGGAAGTGCTCGAAGGACTGCTCGCCGGCCTGCACGCCGAGGAGCAGGTCGCGCTCGACGCGCTGGGGGAGTGCGCCGACCGCGCCGACCGGGTCCCGGCCTGCCTCGCGCTCCCGCCCGCCAGCGATGCCCTCGACGGCGAGCTGTGGCGCCGAGCGCTCGTCTGGGCGCTGGACGATTTCTGGGCGCTGACGAACGACATCTGCGCCCGCGCCCGCCTGGTGCTCCTGAGGCGAGACCACGCCGAGACGGCTCGGTTCCTGCAGCTCGAGCGTGTCACGCTCGAGGAGGTCACCGAGCGGATCTCGGCGCTCGTGGACTGCATGGTCAGCGCCGACTGGGCGCGGCTCGACCCGACCGAGCAAGCCACGGCGCTTTCCGCCGGGCCGCTCCTGATCGACCGCAGACCTCTGACACCGGTGGAGGAGGCCCGGCGTTGGCTGCCGATCGTGTTCCTTGCCGCGGTGACCGGCTTGGCGATCGTCGTGCTCGTCACGGTGGCGTACAGCTCGCCGCCCGGCTGACGCAAAGCCGGCCCGTAGACTGGCCGGGCAGACCCGGATGGCGGTGTACCTACGCATGAGTACCTACGAGTCCGTCGTCGCAGAGCTGTTCGCGCGGCACCCGAACCGGATGGTCCCGGACCTGGATCGGATCACCACGCTCACGGAGCTGCTGGGCCGCCCCGACCAGGCATTCCCGTCGATACAGATCACCGGGACCAACGGCAAGACGAGCACCGCATTCATGGTGTCGTGCCTGCTCGGAGCGCTGGGGCTGACCGCGGGCGGGTACACGTCCCCGCACCTCCAGGACGTCCGCGAACGAATCCGCGTGGCTGGGCGACCGCTGAGCCACAAGGAGCTGCGCGAAGGGCTCGACTATTTGCGGCCGTTCCTCGCTGAGATCGACGCCCGCCACCCCGACCGGGTGACGTTCTTCGAGACGCTGACCGCGCTCGCGTTCGTGCGGTTCGCGGACGCCCCAGTCGATGTCGGCGTGTTCGAGGTCGGCATGGGCGGCCGGTGGGACGCGACCAACCTCGTCAACGGGCAGGTCGCGGTGCTCACACGGATCGGGATCGACCATCCCGAACTCGGCGCCACCCCGGTGCAGGTCGCTGGCGAGAAGGTCGGCATCGTGAAAGACGGCGCCGCAGTGGTCTCGGCCGCGCAGGAGCCCGCCGTCGAGGCCGTAATCCGCGACGCCGCTGAGCGCCATGGCGGCCGACTGGTCTTGGCCGGCCGCGACTTTCAGGTGGTCGACCGGGCGCCCGCGGTCGGGGGGCAGCTACTCACCTTGCGTGGCGTCACCGGGGTCGTTGACGAGCTGTTCCTTCCGCTTTACGGGGCGCACCAGGCGGACAACGCGGCCTGTGCGCTGGCGGCCGTCGAGGGGCTGCTCGGCTTCGCCGGCGGGCTGGATCCTCGAGCGATCCGGGCAGCGTTCGCCGCGGTACGCTCGCCGGGCCGGTGCGAGGTCGTCCGCCGTGACGAGGGGCCGCCGGTCGTCCTTGACGGCGCGCACAACCCCGCCGGCGCGCGTGCGCTGGCGGCCACGCTGTCCAGCGAGTTCGCGTTCCGCAACCGGATCACGGTGCTCGGTGTCCTGGGTGACAAGGACATCGACGCGATCGCCGCCGAGGTCGTTCGATTCGCGGACCACGTCGTCGCCACCCAGCCGCCCAGCAGCCGCGCCGCGCCGCTCAACCAGATCAAAAAGGCGGTCCGCCGGGCCGGCGGGTCCGTCGAGGCGGTGGAGGAGGTCGGGCAGGCGATCGAGCTCGCGTCGGGACTCGCCACCGACGAGGACGCAGTGGTGGTCACAGGGTCGCTGTACACCGTGGGAGCAGCGCGCGACGCGCTCGGCCTCGAGCTGGAGTAAGGACGAGGCCCCTTCAGGGTGGGCGGCAGCGCCGTGAGGCGCCCTGGTGAGCCTTCGTCGGCG
>JBOGEB010000041.1:0-27392 GCA_050743125.1 Egibacteraceae bacterium | reverse complement strand
CTAGCTGAGCCAAGGCGTCATGTACGCCATACATGGCCGCGACCATACCCGAGCCGGTCTGGCTCGTCAGGGGCGGAGCGTCCAGGCTCGTAGCTCCAGGCACGGGCTTCACCTGTGCCAGACACGCGCCCCAGACGGCGGCCGGGTTTGGCGGCTGGATGGTCCGGTGTGGCCCCTCGCACCGAGACGGACCCTGCCCCCGGCCGCTCCAACCCATAGCCCTAGTCCCACGCTGCTGTGCAGTCCCTGCAAGTTCATCAGCAGGTGGGCCTTTGGGGCATACCAAGTCAGGAGGAGACCATGGGCATGGACTGGCGTGACAAGGCCGCTTGTTTGGATGAAGATCCCGAGCTATTTTTCCCGATTGGGACGACGGGCCGAGCATTGGACCAGATCGAGGAGGCTAAGGCGGTCTGTGCGCAGTGTCCGGTGATTCAGGAGTGTTTGGAGTGGGCGCTCGATACCAAGCAGGATGCTGGGGTGTGGGGTGGGAAAAGTGAGGAGGAGCGGCGGACGCTGCGGCGGAAGCGAGGGCGGAGGGGGAAACATGTTGAGGTTACTGCTATTCCATGCTCCCGACTGAGTTTAGCTCATGAGTGAGGCTGATTACTCCAGGTCAATAGATTCCGTTCGCCTTTTGAGTGATCGTGAACATCGGCGCAACATGGTTGCGCTCAAGCTAGCTGCTCTGATCTTATGAGTACGCAGCAGATCCGTCTCTGGGCGGACACTGCGGGACTCAAGTTGCCGGATACGGAGGATCGGAAGATGCTGATTGAGGGGATGAGGGGGTTGATGGGGTAACCCGCTAGTCCACCCATCGACGTGTTGACTACTGTGACAGTGAGTCACGGTTGGAGCGTCAAAATTGGAGGTCTCGTCTCATGAAGGTCAGTGATTGCCATGAGACCGATCAGTCGAGCCTTCGACCGTGGAGCCGTGCTACACCTCCAGCTCTATGTCTGTAGTCGTGACGACAGTGCTCGACGACGGAAGCTGTACTGGCCAGATCTGCATCACCATGACAACTAGCCTCACAAGCGGCATCCATCGGTCGTATGTGCGGTGTAAGATTGCAGGCTCGTTTGCCAAGACGTAGACGTGTAGATGTGAGGCTACCCGCATTATCTTAAAGGCTCGATCTACTGTGGGCAGTGCAGAAGCCGGCTCGGTATGACCAATGCCAAGAACCGCTGGGGCACCGTATACCCCTACTTCTATTGCATCGGCCGTGCCCGGCACCGCAACTGCACACAGCCAGCAATACTCATCACCGATGTCGAAGCATCGGTCACAGATTACTGGACCCGTGTACAGCTATCTGAAACCCGCATCGCAGATATCCGCGAACAGGTCATGGCCGAGCTGACACGCCGACAGAGCAACAACCATCGCGAACTGGAACGACAAAAACACATCAAGCAGCTTCAAGACCAACAACTCAAACTCTTCGAGGCGCGCTACGCCGACGCTATTCCGCTCGACCTTCTCAAGTCCGAACAGGAGCGCATCAGCCACGAACTGGCCAGCGCACATCAGACAGGACCGAGGCTCTTACCCTAGCCCGCAGCCGGCATACAGGGGCACACAGCACTTTCAACGGACAGCGGCTAACTCAGGACGCTATCCAGCGTCCTCACGGTCCGCTCCCATGGGAAGCACTGAACCCTGGCCTGCTGCTGCAGGACCAGGGTTCGAACTTCGAAACTCTGGTGGAGCTGAGGGGAATCGAACCCCTGGCCTCCTCGATGCGACCGAGGCGCTCTGCCAATTGAGCTACAGCCCCTCGTGGCCGGTGCGCCACGGACGGGGAATGGTAGCAGACGAGGTCGGGGTCAGCCGCCGAGGAGGTCGGCGCGATGAGCGTCGAGGGCGTCGCGGAGTCGGGCCTGGACGAGGGCGTTGGTGAGGTCACCGCGGGTTCGCTCGATGATCGAGCGGGCGATGTCAGTGGGCCGGCGCAGTCCGCCGGTGATGCCCTCGGGGAAGTCGATCGTGACGAGCAGCGCGTAGATGTCGTCCATCGCCTCGAGCAGCCGCTCGCAGCGTTCGAGGCGGCCTGACCGGAGCACGTCCAGGAGGTGGCGACGGAGCTCGCCGACGGTCTCGGCGAGGCCGTTCAGCCACGCCGCGTCCCGCATGTCGAGGTCCTCGGGTCCTGGGAGCGGCTGGCCGGTCACGATCGCGAACGTCGTGCGGGCCTCGGCGTACTCCTTCTGCGCATCGACGATGAACCCCGCGAACTCGACCTCCGGCTGGTGGGCGCAGGCGGCGCGCGCCGCGCGAAGCGCAACATCCGCCTCGTTCAGCAGCGCGAGCGCGTCCTCACGGTCGTCCCGGTGGGTGGCGCGGATCGCGTTGGCCGAGCAGCGGATCGCGTGGCGGGACTCGCGCAGCGCGCGCTCACGCGCCTCGTGCTTGGCCTCCAGCCGGACACGCAGCACCTCGGCCAAGCCGTCCAGCTCCAGCACCGATCAGCCCACCCAACGATGGATGCGGACGTTCGACCTCATGTTGCCATGCGCCGCCGCGGTCGACCGCCTCGCCGGTCTGAGGTCGCGGACCTTCTCACGGCGCTCCGCCTCGCGGACCCGCACCTGTACCACGAGCAGCGCGTAGCCGGCGAAGACGGCGGCGGTCAGGCCGAACACGGTCCAGAGCATGCCCCCGAGGAACACCGCGAGCCCACCCGTGACACAGGCCGCGCTCCCGAGCTGGGCCATCCCCGCGCGCTGCCGCTGCCGCATACGGGAGCGGGCAGCGGATCTCGCGCCGCTCGCCCGGTCATCGAGGACGAGGACACACCGCCCCGGCAATCCCGAACCCGTCTGGCGTGTGGATCCGGCGTTGCGGGCGAGCATGCTCATGGTGCGCTGGAAGGAACGGGTCGAGTCGATCCCCGAGAGGTCCCGCCGTGCTCGATACACGCCAGGAAGCAGTACCGACACCCAAAGACCAGCGAGCAACGCAACCACGAAAAGCCCCATCGCGACCGAACGTAACACTGCGGTAGGTGAAATCGGTGGAACCTCGACCAAACGCGGTCTGTGTCAACTGGCTTCGGACCACACCAACCCCCAAGCGCTGAGCCCACTCCGGTTCAGCGCGGGTGGTCGCCTCCCCGAAGCTGGTCGACAGCGTGGGCCAGGACAGGCGCCACCGCCCGGAGGCTCTCCACGGCGCCGTTCGGGGAGCCAGGCAGGTTGAGGACGAGCGTCCTGCCGCGGATGCCGGCGATGGCGCGGCTGAGCATCGCCATCGGAGTGACCGTCATCGACGCGGCGCGCATGGCCTCGACGAAGCCGGGCGCCAGCCGGTCGACGACGTCGAGCGTCGCCTCCGGGGTGAGGTCGGACGGGTGCAGTCCCGTCCCACCGTTCGTCACGACGAGGTCGGCGCCCTCGCAAGCCGCCACGATCGCCGCGGCGACGCCGGCGCGACCGTCGGGGACGACGACGACCTCGCCGACGTCGAAGCCGGCCGCGCGTAACACCTGTGCCACCGCCGGGCCGGCGTCGTCGGCGTAGACGCCGGCCGCCGCGCGGGTCGAGACGGTCACCACCGCCGCGCGCACGTCCCTAACTCCTCTGCCAGTCGCCACGCTGCCCGCCGGTCTTGGACTCGAGCTCGACGCGCTCGATCACCGCGCCCCGCTCGACCGCCTTCACCATGTCGTAGAGGGCGAGCGCGCCGACGCTCGCCGCGACGAGCGCCTCCATCTCCACGCCGGTGCGGTCGCTCGCGCGGACCGTGGCGGTGACCTCGGCGAGGCCCTCATCGACATCGACGTCGACCTGCACATCGACGGACGCGATCGCGACCGTGTGACAGAGGGGGATCAGCTCAGGCGTGCGCTTGGCCGCCATGATCCCCGCGAGCCGCGCCACTGGAAGCGCGTCGCCCTTGGGCAGCCGACCCTCAGCCAGGGCGGAGGCGGTTTCGCGGGACAAGCGCAGCCGCGCGCGAGCGACGGCCTCGCGGCGGGTCACCGGCTTGGAGCCCACGTCGACCATCCGCGCGTGGCCCTGCTCGTCGAGGTGGGTGAACTCGGGCTCCGACATCACTCAGGCCGTGTGTCGAAACCGAGCCAGAGTGGATGCCCTGGGCGCGTTCCGCTGGCCGTCTTTGGGTTTGCGCCCCGGTGGGCTTTCGTCGGCGACTGGGCGGCGCCGTCCTGGGGAGCTTCGACACATGACCTCAGGCCGTCTTTGGGTTTTCCAGCGGTGAGGCGCCCCGGTGGGCTTTCGTCGGCGACTCGGCGGCGCCGTCCTGGGGAGCTTCGACACATGACCTCAGGCCGTCTTTGGGTTTCCAGCGGTGAGGCGCCCCGGTGGGCTTTCGTCGGCGACTGGGCGGCGCCGTCCTGGGGAGCTTCGACACATGATCTCAGGCCGGATCGACGAGGAGATGGACGACGAGACGCTCGCCGGCGGGGACCTTGGTGACATCGGCGGGCACCTCGGCGAGGCCGTCGGCGAGGACGACCGAGCGGAGGATCCCGCTGCCCTGCGCGCCCGTCGACCGGGCGTGCCAGACCCCGTCGCTCAAGCGATGAAGGGTGACCCGCAGGAACGACACCTTGTGCGCCGGGCTGCGGACCGGCTCGTCGAGCACGGCGGTGACCCGCGGCCGGTGAAGGTCGGTCCTGCCCTGCAGCCTGCGGATGGCCGGGCGTACGAACACCTCGAAGCTCACGTAGGCGCTGACGGGGTTGCCGGGCAGCCCGAAGCACGGCACCTCGTGCGAGCGGTCACGGACGACGCACCCGAACGCCTGGGGCATGCCCGGCTGCATCCCGACCTTCGTGAACCGCACGTCGCCGAGTCGGCTGAGCACCTCCTTCACGAAGTCGTACCGCCCGGCGCTGACCCCACCGCTCGTCACGACGAGGTCGGCGTGGGCGAGCGCGCCCTCGAACGCCTCGAGCAGCGCACGCGGGTCGTCGCGGACGATCGGCAGCCGATAGGCGGTCGCGCCCGCCTCGCGGGCCATCGTGGTCAGCGTGTAGCTGTTCGAGTCCCGGATCTGGCCGGGCGCGAGCGGGGCGCCGGGCTCGGCGAGCTCGTCGCCGGTCGACACGACGACCACGCGGGGGCGTGGGTGGACAAGGACGCCGTCCAGGCCGACCGCGGCGCACATCCCGATGTCCGCCGCCCCGAGCCAGGTCCCCGCCTCGAGCACGGTCTGTCCTGCACGCACGTCCTCACCCGCGGCGCGGACGTTGTCCCCAGGACGCGGCCCGGTCCGCAGCCGCACCCGGTCCTCGATCTCCACGGTGGTTTCGACCGGCACGACGGCGTCGGCGCTCGGGGGAAGCGGCGCGCCGGTCATGATCCGGACCGCTTGGCCGGCACCAGGGTCGACGAGCTTCGCGGCGCCGGCGGCGATCTCGCCGACGACCTGCAGCTCGTCGCCCTCGGCGACCTCCTGCGCGCGGACCGCGTAGCCGTCCATCGCCGAGTTCGCGAAGGCGGGCACGTCCATGGCCGCCACAACGTCCTCCGCGAGCACGCAGCCGTGCGCCTCGAGCAGGCCCAGCTTGATCGGCTCGAGCGGCGTAACCCGCCCGAGCACCTCGCGCCGGTACAACTCGAGCGGGACCAGCTCGCTCGGGTCGACATGGTGGCGGTGACCGCTGTTCCCGTGCGTGCCGTGCGCGGTCACGACACGTCCAACCCCTTCACGAAATCGACGAGGAACTCGCGGAACGCGGGCCCCAGGTCGCTGCGGGCGGCGGCGAGCTCGACCATCGCCCGCAGGTAGTCGAGCTTGCTCCCGACGTCATACCGCACCCCGGAGAAGCGCACCGCGCAGATCGGGGCTTCGCGGGCCTGCATCTTCATCGCGTCGGTGAGCTGGATCTCGCCGCCCCGCCCGGGCTTCGTGGCGTTGATGTGGTCGAAGATGTCCGGAGTCAAGACGTACCGCCCGATGATGCAGAGCTTGGACGGCGCGTTGGCCCGGCCCGGCTTCTCGACCATGTCGTGGACGCGGAACACGTTCGGGCGGTCCGGGTCCGGCTCGCCAGCGATCACCCCGTACTTGCCGAGCTCCTCGTCGCCCAGCTCCATCACCGCGACAACGCTGCGGCCGGTCTCGGCGCACAGGTCGACCATCTTCGACAGCAGCCGCTCCTGCTCGCCGATGAGGTCGTCGCCGAGCAGCACGGCGAACGGCTCGTCGCCCACGTGCTCACGGGCGCAGCCCACCGCATGGCCGAGGCCGAGCGGCTGACCCTGACGGACGTAGAAGACCGCGGCGAGCCGCGACACCGCGCGGATCGCGGCGAGCAGGTCCTCCTGACCGGCGGCGGCGAGCTGCCGCTCCAGCTCGATCGCCTCGTCGAAGTGGTCCTCGAGCGCCCGCTTCCCGCGGCCGGTCACGAGGAGGATGTCGCTGAGGCCAGCCATGACGGCCTCCTCTACGACGTACTGGATCGCCGGCTTGTCGACGACCGGCAGCATCTCCTTCGGCTGCGCTTTCGTCGCCGGCAGGAACCGGGTCCCCAGCCCCGCAGCGGGGATCACGGCCTTGCGTGCGCGCAAGAGAGGACTCCTTCCGTTACGTCCGCTGAATGTGCGAACCGCTGAGGGCGGGTGGTGGAGTTGACGTGGTCAGTCGCGCGGACCACTAGGCGCATCCTAGTCGTTTGACGCGCACACGATCCGGTTGCGGCCCTGCGCCTTCGCCGCGTAGAGCGCGGCGTCCCCCACTCGCAGCAGGCCCGCGAGCGTCTGGCCGTGCACGGGGAACGAGGACACGCCGCCGCTGCACGTCACGGACAGGGGCTCGACTGGGCCGTTGCCCGTCCCCACCGCCACCGGTGCGGCGGCGACCGCCTCCCGAATGCGCTCGGCGGTCGCGACGGCACCGGCGAGATCCGTGCCCGGGAGCAGCACGACGAACTCCTCGCCCCCATAGCGCGCCACGACGTCGGGCACCCGGGTGGAGTCCCGGATGCGCCGTGCCACCTCGGCGAGCACCTCGTCGCCGGCCTGATGGCCGAGCCGGTCGTTCACCGCCTTGAAGTGGTCGACGTCGATGATCGCGAGGGAGAGCGGTCGCTGGAACCGCATCGCACCCTCCAGCTCGCGATCGGCCTGGATCTGGAGGTAGCGCAGGTTCCACAGCCCCGTCAACGGGTCGGTGACCGACAGACGTTGGGCCTCGCGGTGGAGCATGACGTTCTCGATCGCGACCGAGGCCTGCGCAGCGAAGCCCATGATCGTGTCGAAGTCGTTCTGCGTGAACGGCGGTGCCTCGTCCCCCCGGATGAGCGAGAGGACCCCGATCACGTGGCAGCCGTAGCCGGGCATCGGCACGAGGAGCTGGTTGCGCCCCGCGGGCTCGCCGGGGCACGGAGGTGGGGCGCGGTCGGCGTCGGCGGGCAGTCGCAATCCGGTCCCGGTCTGCGCCACCCACCCCGCGAGCCCCTGGCCGAGCCGTACCCGCGGCACCCTCGTCCCAACGCCGCGCCCCACCTTCGGGTAGAGCGCGTCGCGCTCGGGCGTAAGGAGCATGAGCACCGCGCGGTCGGCCGCGAGCGTGTCCATCGCGGTCTCGACGACGACCGCAAGCGTGCGCCCGAGGTCGAGGCTGGACGACAGCGTCTGGCCGAGGCGAGAAAGCGATCCTCGCAGCTCGTCACGGCTCGGCCCGAGCCGCACGAGCCGCACGACAGCGGTGTGGGCGAGCAGCCAGCCAAGCACCGCCGCGAGGAGGATCAGCCCAGTGAGCAGCAACCACATGAGCCCCTCGTCGAATGGTGAGGCGCCGGCGAGGGCCCACAGCAGCGGCGAGCTGTCCTGCGCTCCAGATGCGAGCGCCGCCACGGTCACGAGCATCTGCTCGCCCTGCGCGGTCCGAGCGACGACGCGTACCCACGGGGGCGGCGCGGACGGGGCTTCGTCGGCGCTGCTGGGGAAGACTTGCCCATCGCCAGGGAGTCGGGGGAAGAGGGCTGGTCGACGACGCCTCCGGCGCACACTCGGGCGCGGTCCACCAGCCCGACGGCCGCGCCGCCGACGATGGCGAGCACGACCTCACCACAGGTGGCGGAGCACCGGAGGGCGGTGTCGCAGAATCGCCGACGGAGGCTCATCAGGACGTCCGACCGCTCCAAACCCAAAGATGACCCGCGGAACCCGCCCAGGCGCCTCCGCTCTGGTCCGCTTTGACACCCGCGCTCAGCCCAGCCACGCATCTGGGTGGCAGTCTGGATGCGGGATGCCAAAATCACGACCACGAGCGGAACGATCGTGGTCGCTAGAAAGAACCCCGCCTTACGAGCACGCAGGCTCATGACAGGAATGATGGCATCAGCCTGTGACCCTGGCGGGGACGAATGGACGGTCAGACCGAATTTTGTTGAGCTAGTGAAGGGATGACAAGGACGAAGGCGGCGAAAACTACCCTGCGCTCCGCAGTGCTCGCAGCGCGTGCCGCGCTGCCGGCCGAGCAGCGGGCGGCGGCTTCCGCCGTCGTCCATCGCCGGCTGCAGGGCCTGCCTGAGCTGCGCGCGGCGCGCGCGGCGCTCGCATACGCGGCCTTCGGCGCGGAGGTGGATCTCGACCCGTGGCTCCAGGCGCTGCTCGCTACCGGCGCCGGGGTGTTCCTCCCGTGGGTGGACGGGCAACAGCTTGGGATCGCGCGGGTCTGCGACCTCGACGCCGACCTCGTGCCCGGCTGGCGGGGCGTCCGCGAGCCCCGCGCGATCGGCCGCCGTCCCGCCCGCCCCGATCGCCTCGACGCGGTCGTCACCCCGGGTGTGGCCTTCGACCGCTCTGGGCGCCGGCTCGGCTACGGGGGCGGGCACTTCGACCGGCTGCTCAGCACGCTGCGCCCGGAGACGCCGGTCGTCGGCGTGGCGTTCGAGATCCAGATCATCGACGCCGTCCCGACCGCCACCCACGACCGCGCTGTCGACGTCGTCGTGACCGAGGCAGCGGTATATCGTGGGGATCTCCACTGAGTCTCTTGTTCGGGAGAGGTGCATGCCCACATACGAGTACGTGTGCCGCGACTGCTCACGCCATCTCGAGGTAGTCCAGTCATTCCGGGACGCGCCCCTGACCACGTGCGGGACATGCGGCGGGCCGTTGCGCAAGGTGTTCAGCGCCGCCGGGATCATCTTCAAAGGCTCCGGCTACTACGTCACCGACTCGCGGAGCAAGCCAGCGAAGCCCTCTGACACGAAGAAGCCCTCTGACACGGAGCGCAAGGATGGTGCACCTAGCCCCGCCAGCGCCGAGGCCGGGACCAGCACCGCCACCGGGACCGACACGGCTGAGTCGGCCTGACCCCCGTGTCCACGCAGCAGATCAAGGTCGGGATTTTCGGGGGATCGGGGTTCTATTCGCTCCTCGAGGAGGCGCGCGAGGTCGTCATCGAGACCCCCTACGGGTCCCCCTCGGCGCCGGTCGTCGTCGGTGAGATCAGCGGACGGCCGGTGGGGTTCATGCCCCGCCACGGCCTCCGTCACGAGTTCCCTCCGCACAAGGTCAACTACCGCGCCAACCTGTGGGTGATGAAGCACCTGGGCGCGACCGACGTGATTCTGCCTTGCGCTGCCGGCAGCCTCCAGCGGGCCGTGAAGCCGGGGGACTTCGTGTTCTGCGACCAAGTCGTCGACCGGACGAAGGGGCGCGCGGACACCTTCTACGACGGCCCGGAGACCACGCACGTGTCGTTCGCGGAGCCCTACGATGCGCAGATGCGGCAGGTCGCGATCGACGCCGCCGCCGGGCTGGGGATCACCGCCCATGGGCGTGGGACGGTCGTGGTGATCCAGGGGCCACGGTTCTCGACCAAGGCCGAGTCGAAATGGTTCTCCTCGATGGGGTGGGAGGTCATCAACATGACCCAGTACCCCGAGGTGATCCTCGCGCGCGAGCTGGAGATGGCGGCGCTCAACATCGCGCTCATCACCGACTACGACGTGGGGCTGGAGGACGACCCCGACGTCGAGCCCGTCTCCCATGCCAAGGTCTTCGAGGTCTTCAACGCGAACAACGCCAAGCTGCGCGACCTGCTGTTCGCGATCGTGCCGAAGCTCCCCCTCTCACCGGACCGCCCAGCCCTGCACGCGCTGGAGGGCGCCCGCATCAGCCCCTAGCCACGATCAGGCGATGTGCGCTTCGTGTCAGGTGTGCACTTCCGGTCATATCCTGCCGGGACTGCACATCCTCGCGGGGGTTGTCCACAGCTCAGCAGATCGACGCTTGGCCATCCCGGCTTTGCAGCCCATAGTTCGCTGCATGGACCTGCGCAAGCTGCTCTACGGCCGGCCCTTTGCCCTGCCAGCGCCTATGGATGCCGTGTCGGAACGCTGGGCACGGGTCCCGCCCCGCTTGCGCGCGCTGCTCATCCTGTGGGTCGCTCTCGCCGCGATGGCTGGCATGCAACACCGAGCCGCCCTGATCGAGGCGCGTTGGGGCGGGACGCCGGTCACTGTCCTGCGCGCGATGGAGGATCTGCCCGCGGGGGCGCCCGCAGCCCGGCTGGAACCGGTGACGCTTCCGCCCGCCGCGCTGCCGCCGCATGCGGTGGGCCACGCCCCAGACGGCGCGGTGCTGTCCCTGCCGCTGCCCGCTGGCTCGGTGCTCACCCAGGCGCACCTCGACCCCCGCGGCCCCGCCGCGAACCTGCCGGACGACGTACGGGCGGTGCCTGTGCCGGTCGAGGCCGGGTGGCAGGTCGAGCCGGGCGGCTGGGTGGACGTCTGGGTGCTCGGCGCTGGCCAGGCGCCGTCCCGCCTGGTCGCGCGGTCCCGCGCCGTCCTCGAGGTACGCCGGGACGAGGGGACGCGCACCGCCCTCGTGAGCCTTCGCGACGGCGAGGTCGGCCCTGCCACCGAGGGGCTCGCGCTCGGTAAGGTGCTCCTGACCCACGCGCCGCCGCCCACAGCGACCGGGTCGCGCGGCCCGTAAGCGCGTGGGCGGACGTCCTTGTGGCCAGGATTCGTCACGCATGCGTGACGAATCCTGGCCACAAGCTCGACAGACGATCCCCAACACCGTCCAGTAGCATCCCTGCCGTCCAGCGTTCGGAGAATCGGCGTGGTTCCTTTCTGGCTGCAAGCGCTGGTGCTCGGCGTCGTCCAGGGCCTGACCGAGTTCGTCCCGGTCTCGTCGTCCGCACACCTCGTGCTCGTGCCGTACCTGCTCGGCTGGCAGCAGCCGACGCTTGCGTTCGACGTCGCGCTGCACATGGGAACGCTCGCTGCCGTCTTGTGCTACTTCCGTCGGGAGCTTTGGGCGATGGCCGTCGCGGTGACGCGGCGAGCGCAGGAGGCCGAGGGACGGCTGTACCGGCAGCTCGCCCTCCTCCTCGTCCTGGCCAGCGTCCCTGTCGCGATCGTCGGGGCGCTGCTCGAGCGATGGATCGCGGCGGTCTTCCAGGCACCGGGAGTGACCGCAGCGCTGCTGTTCGTCACCGCCGCGATCCTTGCCATCGGCGAGAAGATCCGCGACCGCCGGGTGGGCAGGACGCTGGCAACCACCAACGCTGACGGTGACGGCACCTTGGTCGGTGGGGCCGCCCAGAGCGGAGCCGCCAAAGCGCTCACGGCCACGCGGCTACGCGGCCTCCCAGTGGGCCGGGACGACCATGACCCGGCGGGGGCGACGCTCGCGGAGCTCGGGGTTCGGCAGGCGGTGACGGTCGGGCTCATGCAGGTCGTCGCGCTGCTGCCGGGGGTGTCGCGGTCGGGCTCGACGATCACGGGCGGGATCGCGTCCGGGCTGACCCGCGAGGCCGCGACCCGGTTCTCGTTCCTCCTGTCGATTCCCGCGCTGATCGGGGCGGGCATGCTCGGCCTTGCCGATCTCGCCCAACCTGACCCCTTCGGCGCCATCGACATCGCGATCGGGTTGCTCGCCGCGTTCGTGGCGGGCTACCTCGCGATCCGCTGGCTCGTCGCGCTGGTGGCGCACGCCCGGCTGACCGGCTTCGCGTGGTACTGCGCGGCGGCGGGGGCCGTCGGCCTGCTCGGCTACCTCATGCTCGGCCCCCCGCCGTAAGCCCGCCCGGCCAGATCTTGCTGAACGTGCGCATTGCTCTCAACCCCGAAGCGGCTTGCTCGCCCCTGGAATCTGAAATCTTTGTCGCTTCACCACACGCCGATGCTGACCTCGTTCTGCAAGTATTCCTCGATGCGTCGGCGCGTCGCTGGGGACGTCTGTTCAGGGAGGTGACGTGGGTCTGCGAATGTCACCGATTCCACCTCTAGCCGGGACGTTGGGCGGGCGGCGGCACTCGTCCGAGCACTGACGACGAGGATGTGATCAGACTTAAAGCTGGAAAACGAAGAATAAGCGCCCACCAAGGCGACTTGAGACTTGTCAACGTCACGAACGCCCACCTCCTCACGCAGCTCCCGCAAAACAGCCTCGCTAAGGGACTCCCCTCGCTTCACTTTCCCCCCGGGCAAGTAGAATCCGCTTTTGTACGTATGTCGCAACAAAAGCACCTCGCCGCGTTCATTCGTTACAATTGCCCGCACTCCAACAGTCAACGGTCGCATCAAGCGCCAGTACAGTCTGGCAAGGCAGTAGACCGCCCTCATGACCAGTTCCGCTGTCCACCGTCTTGTTTTCTAGCGGTGTCCCTGGCATCAGCCATGGCTGCGTCGCACGTCCTTTCCTACTCTGGGTTGGCTTCGTTTTCCCCATACTGGCTTCGGTCTTCATGTCTCAGCCTAATCCAGTCATCTGACATGAACAACGACGTCCACGAGCCCGGGGCGCCAAGCCTACTGTCGAAATAAGCAGAGACCAAGCTCAGGCGACCAGATAGCATGGCGCGAAGTATCTCGTCGCACAGCCATTGTGCATCAGCTTCTGCCCAGCGCTCCAGCAAACGCATTCTGGGAAGGGTTACTCCAGTCAGACAGTTGGACGAGCTCCTGAACAGCTTGGGGATCGCCTTTGGCGGTGCAGGGGCGTGCAAATTATTCCCACGGACTTCGAGTCGGGCAGGGAGGCAGTCAGCCAATGGAATGGAAAACTCATGGTCAGCGGGCACTCTACCGGAGTGAGTGGGTGAATCTCTGGCTGGATGACGTTGAGCTACCTGACGGACAGCGTCTTGAGCATCACGTGTTCCGGATGCCCCGCCACTCGGTAACGGTCGCGGTCATCGACCAGGCTGCCCGTGCCCTCATGCTGTGGAGACATCGCTTTATCACTGACGCCTGGGGATGGGAGCTCCCTGCTGGCTGGATCGACCCGGACGAGAATCCTGCCAGTGCCGCCAGTCGGGAGGTGGAGGAGCAAACGGGCTGGCGGCCGGGGCCCCTGAGCGAGATGACCTCCTACCATCCTCTGTCCGGGATCAGCGATCTGCGCATGACCATGTTTCGAGCAGAGGGCGCCACCTATCAGGGCAGGCCATCTGACACGTCGGAGGCGTCCAAAGTGGAATGGGTGCCGCTTGCGGACGTGCGCAAGCTTGTGGACGACCGCTTGATCGTGGACGGTCCGTCGTTGACGGCGCTTTCATTCGCCATCGCTTTTCCGTCCCCAGACAAACCCGGCTGACAGTCACTCGCCGGCTAAGGTCATGCCCTCGATGAGGAGGGTTACGCCGCCCAAGCCCCAGCCGAAGGGGATGAAGCGGAGATCAGAGCCGACCGCGACGAGGCCGGAGAGCATGCCGGGGAACGTGCCGGCGAGGGCCGCCTCGCGGATCGGCTCGGCGAACTCGCCGCCGCGGACCATCAGCCCCGAGACGCCGACGCTGAAGTCGCCGCTGATCGGGTTCGCGCCGGAGTGGATGCCGATGACCTGCTGGCAGTAGAACGCGGTGTCAGCGCGGGCGAGCAGCGCCGCCTGGTCCTCGTCGCCGGGCACGAAATACAGGTTGGAGGGGCTCACGCCGGGAAGGCTCACGAACCCCGCCCGACGGGCGTTGCCGGTGCTCGCCACACCCTGCTTCGTGGCGGTGTACGTGTTGTGCAGCCAGCCGGCCAGGTGGCCCGCCTCGATGAGCGTCGTGCGCCCGGTCGGCACCCCCTCCCCGTCCCAGGGGGCGGCGGCGGGCCCGGCCACCAGGCGGCCGTCGTCGACCAGCGCAACGTGTGGCCCGGCGACCTGCTCGCCGAGCCGCGTCGCAAAGGCGCTGCGGCCCCTCTGGACCGCCTGGCCGGTCAGCGCGCCAGACAAGACCTCGAGGAGCGACGTGGTGGCATACGGGTCGAGCAGGACCAACGGCTTGGTGCTGGGCGGCTTGCGACCGCCGAGCAGCCGCGTCGCGCGCCCGACGGCCTCTGCGGCGGCGGCCTCGGGGTCGAGGCCACCCACCGTGCGGGCCAGGTCGAAGCCGTATGCGCTCGCGCCCTCGCCCGCGCCGTTCCCCTCAGCGAGCGCGTTCACCGCGACGTAGGCGTCACAGCGCCGGTACGCGCCGCACACCCCAGCGGTGGACGCGATCGCCGCGGTACGCACCTGGTCGCCGTAGACCGCGCTGTCGACTCCCTTGACCGGCGATCCGGCGCCCCGCACCGCGGCCTCGAGCGTGATGACCGCGGCGATCTTGTCCTCGGTGGCGAACTCGTGAAACGCGGGGTCCCAAAGCTCTGGCAACTCCCCCAGCGCCTGGGCGGCCTGGGGGAGCACGTTCGCCTCGTCCGGCGTGCCGACTCGAGCGTTCGCCCGCGCCTCGTCGAGCGTCTCCGCGAGCGCCGTCTCGCTGAGGTCGGCGGTGGAGGAGTAGCCGACCCGACCGCCGCCGATCACGCGGACGCCCACGCCCCGGGTACGGGCCGAGGAGAGAGATTCGACCTCGCCTTCATATGCCTTCACGGTCATCGTCGTCTCGTCGAGGCCGTAGACCTCGACGGCCTCACCGAGCCGGGCGCGCGCGACGACCCGGCCGAGCAGCTCCAAGAGGCTCATGATCCGGTACCCCCCGTCCCCCCCACGGTGATTCGGTCGATCCGCAGTGTCGGCGTCCCGAACGCGACCGGCACGGTTTGGCTGCCCTTGCCGCAGTAGCCCTGGCGGGTCTCGAAGTCGCTGCCGACCGCATCGACCCCGCCGAGCACCTTCAGGCCGTCGCCGACGAGGTTCGCGCCGCGGACGGGTCTGGTGATTTCGCCACGCTCGATCAGGTATGCCTCGGTCATACCGAACACGAAGTCGCTGGACGCCGTGTTGACCTGGCCGCCACCGAGGGACTTGCAGTAGAGGCCGTGGTCGACGCTCGCGATGATCTCGTCGGGGTCAGCGTCGCCGGGGAGGATGAACGAGTTGGTCATCCGCGGGATCGGCAGATGCGCGTAGGACTGGCGGCGCCCGTTGCCGGTCCGCGGGATCCCCAGCTGAGCGGCACGGATTCGGTCGCTCATGTAGGCCCCGGTGCACACCCCGGCGTCGAAGAGCACGGTCCGTTGGGCGGGCGTGCCCTCGTCATCGAAGCTGAAGCTCCCCCAAGCGCCGAGCATGGTCCCGTCGTCGATGCCGGTCAGGATCGGCCTGCCGACGCGCTCGCCGGTCTTGCCGGCGTAGATGCTCGCGTCCTTGGCGGCGATGTCCGCCTCCATGCCGTGCCCGCAGGCCTCGTGGAACAGCACCCCGCCCCCGCCCGCGGCGAGCACGACGGTCATCTCCCCGGCCGGCGCGGGGACCGCGTCGAGCATCACGACCGCGCGCTCAGCGGCGAGCCGGCCGACCTGCTCGGGCGGGTGCCGGTCGAACAGCTCATGCCCAACGGAGTCTCCTGGTCCCTCGAACCCGGTTTGGACGTTCCCGTCACGTCCGGCGACGACGTGCGCGACGAGCCGGGTCCGGACCCGCCGATCGGTCGAGCGGTGGCCGTCGGAGTTGACGACGAGCACCTCCTGAAGGAGGTCCGTATAGCCGACGCTGACCTGGAGGACCGCGGCGTCGACCCCGCGGGCGGCCTCGTTCACCCTGGTCACCAGCTCGACCAGCGCGGGACGGTCCGCGGCGAGCGGGTCGCGCTCCACCGGGTGGACGACCCCGGGCTCGACGACGCGAAGGTCGGCGACCTGGGTGCGGGCCTGGCCCCGCATGGCGGCAGCGGCCACTCTGGCGGCCTCGACGAGCCCCTGTCGGGTCAGCACGTTCGTGTACGCGTACCCGGTCTGGCGCCCGCGGAGCACCCGGATCCCGGCACCGCGATCCCGCCCGGAGGTCAGGTCCTGGACCGTGTTGTCGTCAAGGCGGAGGCTGCGATAACGGCGGGTTTCGGCGAAGACCTCGGCGAAATCGGCGCCACCGCCCAGCGCCGCGGTCAAGACCGCCCGAGCGTCGGCGTCGTCGAGCGCGAAGGTCATGTCAGGCGCTCCGGGCGCGGGGCGTAAGGCCGGTCATGGCTGGCGGAGCTCCTTCGCGTCGGTCGGCCAGAGGCAAAAGCCGATTTGGACGGTGCGCCGTCCGGTGGTGGTCTCGGCGAGGCCGAAGCCGGGCCGCGCCGTGTGCTGGTTTTCCTCAGCAACGCGAGGCGGGATGCGTTACGCACGAATGCCACGGGTTTTTCCGCGGACCACTACGGCGGACAAATACATGAGCGGACGGCCCTCGACGTCGATGACAATGTCCACGACCGACGCGCGCCCGAATACATTACGTATTTTCGCTCAGTTGCCGGCTCCGTCACTGGACGAATCCGGTCGGGAATCTGGTGCCCCCTCACCACGCTGGCCATCCTGCCACCGCGCGAGGCGCGGGACGAGCTGTTCGGCGATCTCCTCGTCGGGCAGGTCGAAGTCGGCGAACTCGACCGGCCGCAGGGCCGGGAGCGACGCCTCGACCTTCGCGTGGGCCTGGTGGGCACCGACGACGAGCGCGTGGTAGGCCTCAGCGTCGGCGAGGAACTCGTCGGTGTGGTACGGGCGGCCGTCAAGCAGTGGACCCTGAGTGCCCTCGATGACCGCCTCCACGTCCTCGCCGGTGACGGTCTTGTTCGTCTCCAGCGCGTGCGCGACCGCAAGCACCTCACGACGGTTGGAGGCGAGCAGCTCCTCGGTGCGGCGCAGCAGCTCCGTGAGCTTCGTCTCGATGCGGGCACCGAGCGTCGAGTCCTTGAGGAGCTCTTGGTCACGCTCGTCCTCACCGGGTCTGCCGCCCCCACCCCCCGGGATGCCCGCCTGCTTCGTCACCGCGTGCGAAGCGACGGTCGCGCCCATGCCCCAGTAGCCCTCCATCAGCGTCGCCAACCGAGTGGCGGACTCGAGGTCGCCGGACACCCCGGAGGAGTTGTCCCCGGCGAAGAACATTCGCTCCCCGGCCAACGACGCGAGGCTGACCATGATGTCGGCCTCGTGCTCGCTGCGCCAGCCGCCGAAATAGTCCTCGGGCTTGATCGACGCGACCATTCCCAGGTAGGTGGCGCCCTTTTCGATCGTCGCGATATCGATGATGAGGTGGCGGCGGACGCGGTAAGCGGTGACGGCGTGACAGGCCTCGTGGACCGCGACGGCGTGCCGCTCGCGCTCGATGTACTCGACGTCCTCAGGCGGGCCGAGGTCCTTGAGTTGTTTGGCCTTGACGATGTCACGCCAGGTGATGATCTCGCGACCGCCACGGATCGCGTTGATCAGCGCCTCGTTGACCAGGTCCTTGATCGACGCGCCGGTGGCGTACGGGGTGATCGTCGCGAGGCGGTCGACGTCGGCGTCGGTCAGCTCGTGAGGGACCTTGTCGAGGTAGCCCTCGTACGTGCGGATCCGGCCAACCTTCGAGGGGTAGCCGACCTTGTAGATCCGGTCGATGCGACCCGGCCGCAGCAACGCCTCGTCGAGCGCCTGCGGCAGGTTCGTCGCCATCATCACGAGAATCCGGTACTTCGGCGGCGGCTTCGGCCGCATACCGAGAGACCGACGCACGACGCGGTTCCAAAAGCCGCGCGGCTTCTTCAGGCCGGACAGCTCGGTGAGCAGCGCGTTCAGCGTGCCCATGCCGCCGCCACCCATGCCGCCGCCACCCATGAAGAACCGGTCGCGGAGACGGCGCGGCGGCTCGACGTCGCTGGAGGCGTCGCCGCCAAGGAGCAGCCGCTGCGTCGATGGGTCGAGGTAGGCGAGGCCATTGCACGACCGGGCGGCTTGGGGCGGCTCGGTCGTGCCCGTGCCGCCGTAGCCACCGGGGAATCCCTGCGACAGCATGCCGCGGTTGCCGAGCGAGTCAGCCTCGTCGAAGAACATGATCACGCCGCCGTAACGCAGCGCGAGCTTGCGCGCCTTCCGGAACAGCGCCTTGACCTTGAGGATCCCGACACCCATGAACATGTTGATGAACGAGCCGGGGTCGACGAACATGAACGGCCTGCCGGTCTCGCCGGCCACGGCCTCGGCCATGAGCGTCTTTCCGGTGCCAGGCGGTCCCCAGAGCAGGATGCCGCCGGGCACGTAGCCGCCGCGCCGCTCGATCGACTCGGGGTCCTCCAGGAAGACCATGTTCTCCTTGATCTTCTCCAAGACGCTGTCCTGCCCCCACACGTCGGTGAACCGGGTCTTGACGTCGTCGGGAAAGTAGATCTCGGTGCCGCCGCGTGACAGGAACCAGAACAGGCCGACGAACTGAAAGACGACGAAGAAAAACGCAAACGCGAGCTGAAGGAGCAGCGGCAGCGCCTGGAAGAACAGCACCGGAGCTTGGAGCAGCGCGGTCGCGACCGGCAGGTGGAGCAGCGCCGCGATGAGCAGGTCGAGCAGGAACAGGTAGAAGAAGATCTTGACGATCCGGCCGACGCGGAACCGCGTCCAGTCGCTCATCCGGCCAGTGCGCCGCTCGAATGCGCCGAAGACCTGCTCGTTCCAGAACCGGTAGTAGCCCGACCAGCGCTCGGAGACCAGGTAGTGGAGCTGGCGGATCACCTCCAGCGCCGCCAGGACGATCACCCACCTCCCCGTCCGCAGCGTCTCGTTGACGCCCTCCGCGATCGGCATGATCTGGGCCGACTGGATGACGTTGGCGAGCATCACCGCCCAGACCAGGCCGAGCAGGAGCAGGAGCTTGAGCCGGTCCCACAGCGACAGCGGCTTGCGGGTGCGGCGCTCGTCGTCACGCTCGCGGGACCGGTACTCCGGCGGCGGAGTAGCGCCGCTGTCGTGAGCCGGTCGGGCGAGGCCCGCCTTTTTGCTCATGAGTCGAACTCCATGTCTTAGAGCTCCTTGCCGAAAGCGTGTGTCGAAGCACCGGCCAGAGTGGGAGCCATGGGTGCGCTCCGCTGCTTGTCCTTGGGTTTCCAGCGGACAGAGGCCCTGACGAGCCTCCGTCGGCGACTCCGCGGCACAGCCCCCCCGAATTTCGACATGTGCTAAGGCTCCTTGACCGTCCACGATGCGACGACTTGGTCGATCTCCCCGCTGTGCTTCTTGAAGCACTCGGCCGTGCAACCGATAGCCAGGAGGTAGACCTTCTGCGTGGCGGCATCGACGTAGGCGGTCTGGTCGTAGGTGAACAAGCCCCCGGTGCCAGAGCGCACGGTGAACCTCATACGCAGCCCCCGCAGGCCGTCCGGCTTCGTGATCTCCTTCGCGGACAGCGGCTCGATCCGCCCCGGAGCGGACTGGCTGATGAGGTCGAACTGGACGAACTCGTTCCGCAGCGAGGCGATCGAGAACTGGTCACGCTCGTCTTGGCCGAGGTTGCGCACCTGCACGTACCCGATTGGGTAGCCGTTGGGCTCCAAGAACACATGGTCCAGGCTCGGGTGGGGGTCGGCGTCGAACGCGACCGCCCACTGCTGCTGATGCAGCTGCTCGGCCCGCCCAGGTGTGAGCCCGACGGCCTCGGCCTGCCGTTGGAGGGTGACTTTGTCATCGAAGTAATGCCACGCGCTCGGGAACTTCACGTACGCGCCGTGCTGGGTATTACGCACGTAAGTGAAACCCGAGGGCTGGCAAGCGGCGAGCAACAGCCCGAGTACTGCGACGAGCGCGGCGACCCCGTTCCTAACCATGCCCACCATTCTGTGTCCCACCACGTGGACCCTGTAAGCCGATGGTAGCCGTGCGGAGCCCACCGCGACGGGGATATCGTCCGGTTTCCCCGCCGGTTTGACGTCTTCGTCCTGCGCAACGATGCTGCACAGCCAGGCCGGTGCGCATACGCGGTCCGGCGAACGGGAACTCCTCTGGCGGGAGGTGACAGCGATCGCAGACACCGATGCGCTGCAGGTCGGGACCGGGCAGCAATCCCCAGACTCAGAGGGGGCGTCCCTTCCGGCTCCCGAGAACGAAGGAGGGCTCCCCCCAACCCGCTCGCAGCCCAGCCCGCTGAGCCAGGTCCGCGGCTGGATTCGGCTGCGGTTCCGATCGGCTGAGGAACGCCGACTCGATGCCCTACGCGCGAAGTTCGCCGGGCAGCTCTCCCGCCGCCAGCAGGCGGCGCGCCAGGCCGGGCGCACGATGGGCACCTGGGGCGAGGCCGCCGACTCACTGCTGTCAGAGGCCGAGACCGCGCTCGGGCGGTCCGACGTCGACACGGCGTGGTCCTGCTTCGAAGAGGCCACACGCATGGACATCTTCGCTTACGACCCCACCGAGCTCGCCGCCGCGCGGACCGCGCTGGCGGCAGAGGCAGCCCACGGGCTGCGTTCCTGGCGCAGCGAAGCGATCGCCCACCTCCTCGCGGCGCCGGATCAGGAGTTCGGCTCGCGGCTGGCCACGCTCGTGCCCGACGAGGCAACCCGCGAGCAGGTCGATGCGCTCCTTGCCACGCAGACGGGCGACCAGGTGGTGACCGACCACATCACCGGCCTCCTCAAAGACGCCAAGGTCAGCCGCCCCGTCGAGACCACACGGGCGATCGAGCGGTTCGCCGCCGAGCGCGAGCAGTCGCGCAAGACGACGCTCTACGTCGCGACGGGCCTACGGGCCGAGGACAGCACGGAGGAGGCGCTGCAGCTCGCGCGCCTGGGCCGCCAGCTACGCGGTATCGGCGGGATCCTCGCCCTGGCGCTGATTGGGTTGCTGCTGCTCGCCACATCGGCTCCCCTCCAGCTCCTCGCCGAGCCCGGGCGCACCCCAGACGTGCTGTGGCGCTACGTCGCGCTGTTCGGCGCCCTCGGCGGGGGCTTGAGCGCCTTCCGGTCGATCAGCGGCCGCGCCCGCCTCCGGCTGGCCCCCCATCTCCTACACGGACCGTTGACGGCGGTCCGCCCGCTCCTCGGCGCGATCAGCGCCCTTGCCGCCTACGTACTGCTCGAGTCGAAAGCGCTGGGGTTCCGTCCCACGACGACCGCCGCCGTCCTGCTCGTCGCCTTCCTCGCCGGGTTCACCGAGCGGCTGGTAGTCCGCGCCGTGCAGCCCCTACACGTGCCGGAGCCGGAGCCCACCCCAGCCCCGGACGATCCCTGAGGAACATGTGTCGAAACTCCTACAGGACGGTGTCGCCCAGTCGCCGACGAAGGCTCAGTCGAACCTGCGGCCATGGCCGCGCATCGTAGGCGGCGAGGAGCACGGCGTCCCGTGGCCGCCTACCGGCCGCACGCCCGGGAAAGGCCCCAATTGGCCCGATGACCCCGCTGACCGGGCCCGTGAACAGCTGGTAAAAGTCGTGTAATCCTCATACCTGCTCCTGCCGGAGCAGGTAAAGTCCTGACCTTGTGAAGAGATTCACGAACGTGGGGGCCAGTCCCCCGCGTTCAGGAGGTCGGACCATGCAAACACGATCCATGACCCGAGCCCTGGATACGCCCAACGGCGCGCGCCCGCTCGTCGATGAGCGAGGACATGTGGTCGACACCATCCGCCGAGAGCCGACGCGGTTCTCCCGGTTGTCCAATGCCACCCGAGACCTCGCCGGCTCGCCCGCTTTCACGGTCGTACTCCTACTCGCCGTGCTCATCTGGCTGGCTGCCGGGCCCCTCGTCGGTTTCTCGAAAGCGTGGGAGCTGAGCGCCACCGCGGGCGCCCCCATCATCGGCTTGATCCTGCTGGTCGTCATCCAGCACACCCAGAACCGCGACGACAAAGCCATCCACCTCAAGCTCAACGAGGTGATCCGAGCCTCGGAGCACGCGAGCGACGGCCTGATCGGCATTGAGGACAGCCCCGAGGTCGAGCTCTCCCGCCTGCTGTCGGATTACCGACGTCATGCCGGCGAAGGCCGGTCCGCGCTGGCGTTCCGGTCAAGTACGGACCACAGGCGTGGCTGGCTCGGGTGGCGCAGGCGGCTGCGCGACGCCGAGGGCGACCTGCGCCCGGAGCACAGCTTCATCTTTCGCTCCCCAGAGGGGAGGCTCCACGCCCGCGCCCAGAGCCTGACGCTGTTCGCCAAGCTCGCCGACGCCGTCGATGACACCACCTGGCTTCATCACCTCGAGCGGGGGGACTACTCCTGTTGGTTCCGGGAGGTCGTCCGAGACGAGGCCCTCGCGTCGGTGGCTGCGCGGCTCGAGGGACCGGGAGGTCCGTCGGCGGACGACAGCCGCCAGCAGGTCATCTCGGCCATCACGCAGCGCTACCGACTGTTCGCCTGACCCCGTCGGGACGGTCCGCGCTTTCGGCAGGGTGAAGCGCACACTGGTCGAAGCCGAGGCCACCTGCACCATGGCCAAGACCCCCATTTCCGCTATGCTCGTCACGCAGTAGCGGCCGGCAGCGGTCGCTTTCGGGTCATCCTCCCTCCCGGGGCCGGGTTTCGGCCACGTGACGCCGGGCCGGCCCGCCGGTTCCCCGACGACGGAGGAGCACCGTTCTCCCATGACGACCTTTGACGCGCTCGGCGTCGCCCCCGACCTCGTGGCCGCGCTCCGCGCCCGCGGGATTACCGTGCCCTTGCCCGTCCAGGCCCTCACGATCGCCGACGCCCTCGCGGGGCGCGACGTGTGCGGCAAGGCCCAGACGGGCTCGGGCAAAACCTTGGCCTTCGGCCTGCCCCTGATCGAGCGGACGTCGAGGGCCAAGCCTGGCCGGCCCCGCGGGCTCGTGCTCGTGCCCACGCGGGAGCTGGCCAACCAGGTGTCGGAGGTGCTCACTGGCTTGGCCCAGATCCGTGGCCTCCGGGTGGCTGCCGTGTACGGCGGCACATCCATAGACCGCCAGACCAAGGCCTTGCGACGGGGAGTCGACCTCATGATCGCCACCCCTGGGAGGCTCATCGATCTGGGCGAGCGGGGTGAGGTGGCGGTCACCGACGTGCGGATCCTCGTGCTCGACGAAGCCGACCGCATGGCCGACATGGGGTTCATGCCCCAGGTCGAATGGGTGCTGAGCCGCCTACCGGCCAAGCGCCAGACCCTGCTCTTCTCCGCCACGCTCGACCGCGAGGTGGATCGTCTGGTACGCACGTACATCCATGATCCAATCCATCATGAGGTGGCATCCGCGAACCCCACGGTCGAGGAGATGGAGCACCGCTTCTTGAAGGTCCATGGGACGGACAAGCTGAAGGTGGCCGCCGCCGTCGCCCGCGGTGCGGAGCGCACCCTGGTCTTCGTGCGCACCAGGCGGGGGGCCGACCGGCTGGCGGGCCAGTTCCACCGAGAGGGCGTCACGGCCGGCGTTCTCCACGGTGGCCTGACCCAGACAGCCCGCCAGCGGGCGCTGCGCGAGTTCCGCACCGGACGGGTCGGGCTGCTGGTGGCCACCGACGTCGCCGCGCGGGGTCTCGACATCGACGGCATCGACGTCGTCATCCACTACGACCCGCCCGAGGACCACAAAGCGTATTTGCACCGGTCAGGACGCACTGCCCGCGCCGGCGAGGCAGGGATGGCGGTCAGCCTTCTGCAGACGGACCAAGTGGCGGACGCCAAACGTCTGTGCCGCCGGCTCGGCATCGCCCAGCCGCTGGTCGACCTCCTCTCCAACGACGCTCGCCTGGCCGACCTCGCCTCGCAGGACTGGGGACTGGCCGAAGCGGCCACCGGCACCGACGGCCGCCCGCTCCCGGTCCAGGCCACGGCCCCCCGTCCCCACGGCCGACGCCGACGGTAGGCGCACGCTCAGCGAGCCCGCTGCACTGCACCCATGCCATTGACGATCTTCGGCGTCGTCGCCCTCAGCCTCATGATGACCATGTACGCGCTTGAAGGGCGGGACCGCCGCTTTACCCTCGCCTTCGGTGTCGGCTGTCTGCTGTCCAGCGCGTACGGGTTCCTGTCAGGCGCGTGGCCCTTCGGGCTAGTCGAAGCCATCTGGGCCGCCGTAGCCGTCCATCGCTACCGACAGCCACCAGCGAGCGATCCCGAGACCGCCGCTCCAAGGCGAGCCGGGAATGGCGCCTGAGCTGCACAACCCTCACCCCTGTAGACGATTCCGCGCCGACATGGCCTTTGGGCGAACGCTTTGGATCAGAGCGAGTAAACGGACAGTGCTGGGCCCACCGCGGCGGGCCCAGCACTGTTGCTGTCGATGCGCTTCGAGGCTACCCCACAATGGCGGGCCTTAGTCGCAGTCGCCACCCAAGAGGATGGCGAGGAGACCGCCAAGGAGACCGCAGCCCTCGTCGTCCTCTTCCTCTTCCTCTTCGTGGTGCCTTTCGTGGTCTCCTCTGTGGCGCCTGCCAGAGTCGCCGGCGGAAGCGGGCACCGCGCTCAGCATGGTTAGCGCGCCGATCACAGCCATGATGACCGCCAGGTTACGGAGCTTTCCCACCTTGTCCCCCTTTGTCGTACCTGCTGAGTGTCACGATACGGGGGCTTGCCCCCCAATACCAGCTAAAGGACGACACAGGCATATTGTCAAGAGTTATGCGCAAGACTTTTCGACAATTTCAGACAAAACTCTTTTGTTCTTTTTACCATCTTGATGCGGCTGCGCCCACTGTCGCCGCGGGACCTTGACAGCGATGACATGCCCCTCGGGATGCCTGCCTCAAGCAGCACGGCTATCGAAGCGGTAACCGACCTCGATCTGATCCACCGCCCCACGATCGAGCGGACTCGCCCAGGCAGACGAGCTCGTCATCTGGGTAGCTCATCCGCCCACAGCCTTGCGTTCCCGCTCGTCGGGGCGGGCCTTCGACAAGGAGGAGCCTGTCGCATACCGCCAGCGTGGCCCACAAGTTCGGCGTCCCCGCCGTGGTGGCCACTGGACAGGCGATCGCGCGCATCCCAGACGGGCCAAGTACGTGTTGACGGGACTCGCGGTACCGTCGAGATCACCTCGCGCACAACACCGACGACACGCCTCCCAAGCGGAAACAATGCGGCAATGCCGGATGTCAGGCGGGAAGCCGGCCGACCTCGCGTGGCGGTCGGGGGACCGCAGGCAGCTACGCCGCCACGAGCGGCCGGCACGGTCCACGGAGCGGTTGCCAGCGGCAGGTTGCCGTCAAGGTCGACGTGATCGCACAGGCTGGTGATCTGGCTGGCGGCGAGGCCCAGCTCGACACGGGCTGTTGACATAGGACGCAGCCCATGCCCCTGGCGGGGCACCCATAGAGGATGAAAATGGGAAGCGTCGCCCCGTAGACGTCGGGTCGGATTGGTGCGTCCAGCCCGTGTCCCACCATGATCGCTGGAGCCTGTGAGCACCCTGGATTGTTGCTGCGAGCACGTGTCTCACCGTTCGTGATGCCAGGCTCCTTGGGGTGGCGTGTCCGTAGTCGGCTGCGTCGAAGGGGGATCGACCATGCAGGTCATGTTCGAGCGGTGCGCGGCGTTGGACGTGCACAAGAAGACCGTGACCGCCTGTGCCCGCACGCCGGGAGAGGACGGTCAGCGGGAGTCGCAGACCAAGACGTTCCGCACGTTCGTGACCGACTTGGAGGAGCTGCGCGACTGGCTGAAGGCCCAGGGCGCGACGGTAGTCGCGATGGAGGCCACCGGGGTGTAGTGGAAACCGGTCTGGTATGTGCTGGAGGCGGCCGGTTTCGAGCTGCTGCTGGCCAACCCGGCGCATCTCCAGCGTGTCCCCGGACGCAAGACCGACGTCAAGGACGCCGAGTGGCTGGCCGGGCTGTGCGACGCCGGGCTGTTGCGCGGCAGCTTCGTGCCCCCGCCACAGATCCGCCAGCTGCGGGACCTCACCCGATATCGCACCCGGCTGGTCCAAGACCGCGCCCGTGAGGTCAACCGGGTCGACAAGTGCTTGGAGGACGCCGGCATCAAGCTGAGCTCGGTCGCGTCGGACACGTTGGGGGTGTCGGGCCGTTTGATGTGCGATGCGCTGATCGCCGCCGAGACCGACCCGAATCGGTTGGCCGAGCTGGCCAAAGGCCGGCTGCGCGCCAAACGGGACCAGCTGCGCCTGGCGATGGCCGGCCGGTTCGGCGCCCACCACCGCGCGATCCTGCGGGTGCTGCTGGATCACATCGACCATCTGGACGCCGCGATCTGTGCGCTGGACGACCAGGTCGACGTGTTCATGGCCCCTTTTGGGCTCTTGGCATGTGTCCGTGGGTGGTGTCGGGCGCGGGTCAGCTCGCTCGTCGCCGGTGTGTCGGGCGAGCGGGTCGGGCGGGTGCATGCTGAACCGTCCGGTGTCCGGGTCGCGGGCCACGAGCCAGCCGTCGTGGTGGATCTTCGCGTGGCAGCACCAGCAGGTTAAACAGAGGTTGTCCTCGTCCGTTGGTCCCAGGTCCCATGTTCCTTTAGGGTGGGCGGGTGGGGGAGGTTGGCGTGGTCGGTGGACCTGGCAGCGGGACGCCGGCGCGCCGCACCCGACGCAGGTCTGGTCTCTGGCGATGACCGCGACCCGCTGCTGCCTCGTCGGGCTCGAGCATGTCACCGGGCTTGTGCTGGATCGCGGTGGTATTCCGCCGCGATCCAGCACACTCTCAGCTAGTGGTCCGAGCGGAAAAACGGCTCTTGGCATGTGTCAGTGGGTGGTGTCGGGCGCGGGTCAGCTCCCTCGTCGCCGGTGTGGCCGGGCGAGCGGGTCGGGCGGGTGCACGCTGAACCGTCCGGTGCCCGGGTCGCGGACGACGAGCCAGCCGTCCTCGTGGATCCTGTGGTGACACGTCCAACAGGTCAAACAGAGGTTGTCCTCGTCAGTCGGCCCCAGATCCCGTGTCCACCAGCGCACGTGATGGACCTGGCAGCAGGACGCCGGAGCGCCGCACCCGACGCAGGTCTGGTCTCTGGCGATGACCGCGACCCGCTGCTGCCTCGTCGGCTGGCGTTGCGTGCGGCCCGCGTCCAAGACGTCCCCGTTGCGGGTCATCCACACCGTCGTCACCTCGGCGTCGCAGCAGACCATCTGCGCGGTCGCCGCGCTGACCGGGCCGACCCCGTCCAGGCGGGCCGCCGGCGCCCCAGGCCTGCCCTCCAACGCCTCCGCCGTGGCGATCAGGATCACGTGCGGGCGCTGCACCGCGACCTGGGGCAGGTCGCCTGCGTCCAGCGACCGCCGGGCCAGCTCGACGAGCGCGTCGGCCATCCTCTGCGGATACGTCCGCTCGTCGGCGTGGCCGGTCCTGCGCGCCAGCGGGTCCAACGCCGCGGTCACCGTGGCGGTGCCGACCGGGTCCAGCCGG
>JBOGEB010000040.1:0-27849 GCA_050743125.1 Egibacteraceae bacterium | reverse complement strand
CTGCGACCGCGCAGATGGTCTGCTGCGACGCCGAGACCGACCGCGCCAACCTCCCCCACCCACCCGCCCTTAACCGAACCCGCAACGGGGACGTCTTGGACGCAGGCCGCACGCAACGGCAGCCGACGAGACAGCAGCGGGTCGCGGTCATCGCCAGAGACCAGACCTGCGTCGGCTGCGGCGCGCCCGCGTCCCGCTGCCAGATCCACCGACCACGCCAACCTCCCCCACCCGCCCACCCTGAAGGAACACGCGACCTGGGACCCACTGACGAGGACAACCTCTGCTTGACCTGCTGGTGCTGCCATCACAGGATTCACGAGGACGGCTGGCTCGTGGCCCGTGACCCGGACACCGGACGGTTCAGCATGCACCCGCCCGACCCGCTCGCCCGGCCACACCGGCGACGAGCCGGATGACCCGTGCCCGACACCACCCACGGACGCATGCCAAGAGCCCTTATTGCGGACTGCGCCACCAGGCTCTCCCCCGACTGCCACCAACCCGCACGTCGCCCCCGATGATCTGACGCTACTCGTCGGGCTCGACACCCTTTGCGATCAGGTAGCCGCGGGCCCGCTCAGCGTGTGGGTAGCGGGCGACGAGCGCCCAGAAGGCGGGGCGGTGGTTGGGCTCGACGAGGTGGGCGAGCTCGTGGACGATCACGTAGTCGAGGACCCAGCGCGGGCAGCTCGCGAGAGCGGTCGAGATCCGCACCGCGCCCGAGCCGGTCGTGCACGACCCCCAGCGTTTGCGCTGGTTCTCGGCCCAGCAGATGCTCACGGGCGCCGGCAGGCCGTACTGGCGCGCGAGCGCCCCGGCGCGCTCCGTGAGGTTGATCGGCTGGACCTGTGACCGGCGCTCGAACCGCCGGGTCATCTCTTCGATCCAGCGCGTCTCCTCTGCCCGTGTCATCGTCGCGGGAATCGAGATCCGCAGCCGTTCGCCGACCTGGCGCGCCTCGACGGTCTTTTGCCGGCGCGCGCTCCTGATCACCTCGACCTCCATAGCCCAGCACGGTACCCCTTCGGGCGCTAATCTCGTCTGAGGCAGTGCATCGATGGCTATCGATATATGGAGGAGCAACATGGCTACCGCACACGACGATCTCCGCGAGCAGGTCCGGACCCGCTACGCCGCCGCCGCCACCGGCGCGCAAGCCGGCTGCTGCGGCCCCGCGAGCGACGGCTGCGGCACCGGCGACTTCGGTGCCGCCCTCTACGCCGACCCCGACCGCGCCGATCTGCCCGACGCCGCGGTGCTCGCGAGCCTGGGCTGCGGCAATCCCACCGCGATCGCGGAGCTGGCACCCGGTGAGGTCGTCCTCGACCTCGGCTCCGGCGGCGGCCTCGACGTCCTGCTGAGCGCGCGGCGCGTAGGGCCGACCGGCAAGGCGTACGGCGTGGACATGACCGCAGAGATGCTCCAGCTCGCCAGGCGCAACGCCGCCGAGGCCGGCGCGGAGAACGTCGAGTTCCTCGAGGGCGACATCGAGGACCTGCCGCTGCCGGCGTCAAGCATCGACGTGGTGATCTCGAACTGCGTCGTCAACCTGTCGACCGACAAGCCCGCCGTCATGGCCGAGGTCTTCCGCGTGCTCCGGCCGGGCGGCCGGGTCGGCATCAGCGACGTCGTCGCCGAGGACGGGCTCACGCCGGCTGACCGTTTGGAGAGAGGCAGCTACGTCGGGTGCATCGCTGGCGCGCTGTCGAAGGCCGAGTACGAGGCCGGGCTCGCCGCTGCGGGCTTCGAGGACGTCTCCGTCGCATTCACCCACCAGGTCGCCGACCGTATGCACAGTGCGATCGTCCGTGCCCGCAAGCCTCTCAGCCCGAAGCTTGGTAGCGTCTGACCGTGCGCAAGACCAGGTGTCGAAACTCCTCAAGGGCTGTGCCGCGGAGTCGCCGACGAAGGTTCACCAGGGCGTCCCACCACCCAAGGATGACCAGCGGAATCCGCCCAGGGCGCCACTCTGGCCCATGTTTCGACACACGCAGCGTGAGAGGTGTGGAGCATGCGCGGCACCCGTGTCGTGGATGCTCCACAAAGGCGGTCGTGTGAGCTGTCCACGGTGCGGGCAGCCGGTGCCGGCGCCAGGCAGCCTCAACTTCTGCACGGCCTGCGGCTACGACCTCCGAGAGCCTGCCACCGCCGTGGTCTCACCGGCGGTCGCCTCGCCGCCGCTGACCGTCCTGCTCGGGGAGTGCCCGCACTGCGGGGCGTCGAACGCGGCGAGCCGGACGGTGTGCGGGCGCTGCCGGTCGGCGCTCGACGGCGCCTCGGTCCCGGCTCCGCAGGAGCATGCCGCGACGGCGTCCCCGCCGACCGAGGCGCCTGGGGAGGCGGATTCGCCCCGGTTCCTCCTGTTCGTGACGCTCATCGCTGGGTTTGTGATCTGTCTGGTGCTCCTCACCCTGCTGGGGGCACGGGGGATCGGGTTCCTCCGGGCACCGAGCGACGGCGCTCCGCCCAGCGGGTTCACGCGCCTGGAGGTGACCGGCGTCGCCGCCTCGTCGATGCCGGCCCGTGCCGGCGAGGTCCATGACGAGCCAGCGAACGTCATCGACGGCGACCCGGGTACCGCGTGGAGCGGGGGTGCTGTGCGGGGCGTGGCCGGGGAGTGGGTCGAGCTCACCCTCGACCGTCCGGCGAACGTCGCCCGCCTGCTCGTGTGGAATGGCGACCAAAGGGGAGCCCAGTTCGGTGAGAAAGGGCGCGTCCGCACGCTCCTGATCGACGCGGCCGGCCGCCGCTTCTCCGTTGACCTGCTCGACGCCCGCGGCTCCCAGGCCGTCGACCTGCCCGAGCCCGTCCTCACGGCGAAGATCCGCCTCACCGTCGTGGCCGTTTACGACGGCGATCGCCACCCTGGCGCCGCCCTCAGCGAGATCGAGGTCTACGGCCGTCTCGGCCGCACCTCAGGGGCTATCCGCCGAGTATTTGCCCTACCCCGTCCAGCGCGTCCTTGAGGAGGTCTGGGATCTGGATGGGGAGCTGGAGCCGCTCCCTGCCTTTTGAGACGTGGAGGCGGACCTCGGCACCCTCGCGCACCGGCGCGCCCGCGTCGGGGACCTGAGCGATCACCACCCCCCTCGGGGCGGCGCTGAAGGACTCGTCGTCGGTAACGGTGAACGCGTGGCCGCCGAGCGCCGCGCGGGCCTGCGCCTCGGTCATGCCCACGACGCGCGGCATCGACACGACCCGCGGGCCGGAGGACAGCACGACCTGGACCGCCGCGCCGCGCCGCAGCCGCATCCCCGGCAAGGGCTGCTGGGACAGGACCGTGCCCTCTGGATGCTCCAGCGACGGCTCGGGTGGGCTCTCGGCCAGGGCAAGGTCGAGCCTGGACAACGTCGATCTCGCCTGGTCCTCGGGAAGGCCGACGACGGACGGCACGGCTCGCTCGGGTGCGATGACCCAGTTCCACAGCCCGGCTCCGAGGCCGGTCAAGAGCAGCGTCAGGAGCAGCAGGGCGGGGACGACCGATCGGGTGGCCGGCCTGGCCCGGCGCTGGTCGAGCTTCTCCGCAGCCGCCACGGACGCGGTCTGCTGCGCGGCGATGGGGATGACGAGCGTGTGGTTACCGGGCACCTCCAGCGGTTGGGGGCCACCGGGCACGGCCGCGCGCAGCGCCGTCGCGAGCTCCTCGATGCTGGAAAACCGGTCGGCGGGGTTCAGCGCGGTCCCACGGCGGAGCGCGCGGTCGAGCGCCGCGGGGATGTCGGGCGCGAACGCGCTGGGCGGAGGGACCGGCTCGCGGGTGTGCCGGGTCAAGACCGCCGTCGGGGTTTCGGCCGGCAGCGGGTGCCGGCCAGTGAGCAGCTCGAACGCGAGCACCCCGACCGCGTACTGGTCGGTCGCCGGCGTCGCCTCGTGGCCCTGGATCAGCTCCGGGGCGAGGTAGTGGACGCTGCCGATCAGCGTGCCGCCCGCGGTGTGGCGGGTCGCGGTGCGCGCATGCGCGATACCGAAATCGGCGACCTTCGGGGAGCCGTCGGGCGCGATGAGCACATTTTCGGGCTTGATGTCCCGGTGGACGACCCCCGCGGCGTGCGCGCGTGCGAGCGCCGCGCAGACCGGAAGGAGCACCGCGAGCGCCTCCGGCGGCGACAGCCGGCCACGCTCGTGGAGGACCTGGCGGAGCGACGGGCCGTCGACCAGCTCCATGACGATGTAGGGCAGGCCGTCGACGCCTTGGTCGAACACCGTCACGATGTGCGGGTGGACGAGCGCGGCCGCGTGCCTGGCCTCGCGCCGAAAGCGTTCGGCGATCTCCTCGTCGTCGAGCAGATGGGCGTGGATGACCTTCACGGCTACGGCCCGCTCCAGCGCGACGTCCCAGGCCCGGTAGATCGTCGCCATCCCGCCGACCCCGAGCCGTGGCCCCAGCTGGTACCGCCCGTCGAGCAGGCCGTCGACCTCCCCGCGCGGCGCGGACCCGATCGTGCGCCTCATAAGAAGGCGAGTCTAGCGCTCGCCCTTGTCAGGGATTTCCCTGACTTCTCAGTGGCGGCGCAATCGAGTACACAGAGGTCACCCCGCCGAGCCGTCGTCGTGTGCGCCTGATCGTCAACCCGACGGATGAGTGCGGCCGAAACCTGAAGGAGGTCGTCGTGCGGAAGATGCGTGCGTGTCTCGCTTCGAACGGTGGTTCTTGGGCTGGCGTGGCGCCCTTGCGCAGGACCGCTGGCCGGGTGGCGGTCCTCGCCGCCGCCGCGGGCGTGACGGTCGCCATGCTGCTCCCAGGCGTCGCCCAGGCGGCGGTGAGCTGTGCTCCTTGCCATTGAGGACCATCAGCACCACGCGGTGCTCGTCCGTCCGATCCTGATCTCCTGATCCTGACGGACGAGCACGGCCGAGCCTGAAGGAGGTCGTCGCTCACAGGACTCGTGCGGTCTCGCCCCGGCGGACGACGGCGCCGTGTCTGGCCCGACGCTGTTGCGTAGGGTCGCCGCGCGGGCAGTGGTCCTCGCCGCCCCCACGACCAGCTCACCCACGGGTCGCGCGGGCGCTGTCGGGCGTCCCGTCCAGCAGGGCGCGGACCTCGTCGGCTTCGGGCGCGCCGAGGTCCGTGAAGATCGTGAGGGCGTCCGCCCAGTAGGCGCGGGCGGCGCTGGAGCCCTGTACCGCCTGGACCACCAAGCCGAGATTGCCGAGGTTCAATGCCTCGGTGTGGCGGTCGCCGACCTGGCGGCAGATCGCCAGGCTCTGCTTGTAGCAGGTGATCGCCTCCGCGGCGCGTCCCTGGCTCCGATAGAGGTCACCGAGGCTGTTGAGGGTCCTGTGTGCGCTGCCGCCGATCTCCCGGGAGATTGCGAGGCTGCGCTCCAGGCAGGCGATCGCCTCGTCGAACCGCCGCTGCTCGGCCAAGACGCTGCCGAGGTTGTTGAGGGCCTTGTCCTCGTACTCCCGATCGTCGAGCTCCCGGCATAGCGCGAGGCTTTGCTCGAAGTAGGCGATCGCCTCGTCCAGGCGTTGCTGCTGCCAGTAAGCGATGCCGAGGCTGTTGAGCGCCCTGGCCTCGCCGCCGCGGTCACCGATCTCCCGGCAGATCCCGAGGCTCTCCTGGTGGTGAACGCCTGCTTCCTCGAGCCGTCGTTGCTCGGTGGCGATGATGCCGAGGTAGCGCAACTGTCGTGCCACCACGGCGGGATCGCCGCCGCGCCGGGCGGCCCGTAGGGCGGCCTCGCCGACCGCCTGCCGGTCGGCCCAGTGCTTCCGCAGGTCGAAGAAGCGCCACAGGGCGTCGCTCAGCCGCCAGGCGACCGTGGTGGTCGCCGCCGTCGTGTGCTCCGCGGCCTGCTTGGCCGTGGCGACCAGATTGGCTCGCTCGGCCTCCAGCCAGGCGAGCGCGGCGTGGCGGTCAGGAAACGGCGAGTGGGCGGGGCCGACGCGGCGTATGCTCGTCGGCGTCAGGAGCTCGTTCGCGTGCTCGGCGGTGGCCAGGTACCAGCCCAGCGCTCGTTCCAGCGCGGCGCGGCGGGCCGGCTCTGCCTCGTCGGCCTCGGCCTGTTCCCGGGCGAACAGGCGCAGCAGGTCGTGGAAGCGGTAGCGGCCAGGGCTTGGTGTCTCGACCAGCTGGGCATCGACGAGGCGCTCGAGCGTGGCCTCCGCCTCGGCTGGGGTGCACGGGGTGATCGCGGCGGCCACGTCCGGGGTCGCGTCCGGGCCACCCAGCAGGCCCAGCAGCCGGAACATGCGGGCTTCGGCCGATTCGAGCCCCTGGTAGCTGAGCAAGAAGCTCGAGCGCACGGCGAGCTCACCGACGGCAAGCTCGTCGAGGCGGCGGCGCTCGTCCGCCAGGCGGACGACCAGGGTGGCGAGCGGCCAGTGGGGTCTTGCCCGCAGCCTGGCCCCGGCGATTCTCACGGCCAACGGGAGCAGGCCGCATTGGCGTACCACCCGGGCGGCGGAGGCGGGGTCGGCGTCCACCCGCTCTTGGCCAGCGAGCCGAGCGAGCAGCGCGACGGCCTCGGCTTCGGTGGGCAGGTCGAGGGTGAGCGGGACCGCCCCCTCGAGGTCGGCCAACGGGGTTCGGCTGGTGATGAGCCCTACACTGCCGGGGTTGCTCGGGAGCAGGGGGCGCACCTGGGCGGCGTTGGCGGCGTTGTCGAGCACCACGAGCACCTGCTTGGCAGCCAGCGCGCTGCGGTAGGACGCGACCGCGGCGTCGAGGTCGCCGGGGATCTGTTGGTCGGGGACGCCCAGCGCGCGGAGGAACTGCCCGAGCGCTTGGAGCGGGGCCACTGGCTCGGGCTCGGCGCCGCGCAGATTCACGCAGAGGACCCCGTCGGCGAACTGCGCAGCGACGGCGTGGGCAAGGTGGATGGCGAGCGCCGACTTCCCGATGCCGGGCTTGCCGTCGATCGCCGAAATCGCCACCGCCCGTCCAGGCTCGGGAGCCAGGGGGAGCAGGCGCGCCCGCAGCGCGGCCAGCTCCGCCTGGCGGCCGGTAAACTCGGGAATGTCGGGCGGGAGCTGAAACGGACGCGCGGCCTGGGGAGGAACCCAGTCCAGGGTCGGCGCGCCACGCAGCAGGTCGCGCTGGAGCTCCTGCAACACCGGCGAATCCAGCCCGCGGTCTCTGAGGAGCTCGAGGCCCTCCTGACAGACCCGGGCCGCATCCTCGATGCGGTGGCTGCGGTACAAGGCCAGCGCGAACACGCGGCGCACCTGCTCGTCCCCAGGCTGGTCGGCGACCAGCCCGGCCAGCTCCCCGACGACCTCGGCGTGGCGGCCGAGCACGAGGTCGGCCTCGATCCGCACCTGCCGGGCAGCTCGGCGCAGCCCCTCCAACCGCGCGACCTCCCGAAGCGCGAACGGCCGATCGGCCACGTCGGCCAACGCCGGGCCCCGCCACAGCGCCAGGCCGGCGCGCAACCGCTCGACCGCAGTGCGCGGATCACCGTCAGCCAGCGCCGCCCGGCCCTCGTCGACCAGCTGCTCGAACCGGACCGCGTCGAGCTGCTCCGGGCGGATCCGCAGCGCGTAGCCGGCGCCCTCACCAACGCCTTCGGTGACGAGCATCGTCGGCTTCGCGCCCGCTGGCCGGTCGGGCTCCAGCGCCCGGCGCAGGTGCAGGACATGACTGCGCAGCGTGGCCGCCACGCGCTCGGGCGCCGCCTGTCCCCACAGCAACTCGACGAGCCGACCGTTCGGCACTACCCGACCCGCCTCCAACAGCAGTACGGCCAGCAGCACACACTGTTGCGGACCGAACCGGACCTGCTGGCCGTTGATCTCCACCTCCAACGGCCCGAGGATCCGAACCTCCACGTCGCCTCCCGTCGCGATCAGCTTGCGCCTGAAGCGGGCGCTGCGAGCAATCACCGCTTCAACAGGCATTCAACACGCTTTCCACGCCGCGCTGCCATCCTCCGGTTGCGCAATCCCCAACGGTATGCGCCCATAATGGAAAGGTGAACCTATGCACGCGGAGCCGGGGGGTTTGTCCGCGCTGAGCGCACGGGAGCTCCAGATCGCCGAACTGGTCAGCGACGGCAGCACCAACCGACAGATCGCGCGGGCGCTGGCCCTGAGCGAAAAGACCGTCGAGACCTACCTGTCACGCACCTTCGTCAAGCTCGGCGTCCCCTCGCGGGCCGCGGTCGCGCGCATCGTTGTCGAGGCGAGCCTGCACAGCGGAGCGCTGACGGTGGCTTAGCTAGAGTCGGGAGCATGACCGAGTTCCATGACGGCCTGTCAGCGCTTGGCTTCATGCTCGCGCAGCGGGACCGGCGGGGCGTGAGCCAGTACGCCCGCAAGCCCAACCGGTATCTGACGGAGTGGGTGCACGACTACGGCGACGAGGCGCTGTTCACGTGGGAGTTCGACCTTGGCACGTTCTGTGAGGACAGCGGCTGGCAGATCGGTGCCGCCGAGACGAGCTTCCAGATCCTCTACCCTCAGTTCGACGTCCGGATCGCCCGCGACATCGAGGCCGTCGTCGTCGAGGTCCAGCGTCTCGAGAAGCAGCTGTCCAGCCTGGATCTGTCTGACCCCGCCCTGTAACACACCCGGCTAGGGTGGGCGCCGATGACCGCTCAGAGCATGGGTCAAAACTGGCCAGAGCGGTGCGCGCGGGCCGGTGTTCCGGCAGGTGTGGTCCTTTGGTTCTCCAGCGGTTGGTTCTCCAGCGGTGAGGGGTCCTGGTGAGTCTTCGTCGGCGATTTCGCGACACCGCCCCTCGGGGTTCCGACACCTATGTCTGAGCCTCGTCGTCCTGACGTCGTCGTGGTCGGCGGCGGTGTGATCGGGCTCGCCGTGGCATGGCGGGCCGCACAGGCGGGGATGGCGGTGACGCTCTGCGACCCGCGGCCGGGCAGCGGAGCCTCGTGGGCGGCGGCTGGGATGCTCGCTCCCGTCACCGAGGTCACCTACGGCGAACAGGCGCTGCTCGCGCTCAACCTTGACAGCGCCCGCCGATGGCCGGTGTTCGCGGCCGAGCTCGCCGAGGCCAGCGGCCTCGATCCCGGGTACCTGGAATGTGGCACCGTCGTCGTCGCCCGTGACGCCGACGACCGGCGAGCGCTGTCCGACCTCATCGCGTTCCAGCGGGAGCTTGGGCTGGAGGTCGAGCCGCTGCGCAGCCGGGAGCTCCGGGCGCTGGAGCCCGGGCTCGCGCCGAGCGTCTGCGGCGGCATCCACGTCCCCGGCGACCACCAGATCGACGCCCGCGCGCTCCTGTCCGCCCTCCGGGCGGCCTGTGACCGCGCGGGCGTCGGGCTCCGCCCCGCCCGCGCGCTCGGCGTGCTCACTCGAGGCGACCGGGTGACCGGCGTGCGCCTCGACGACGGCGGTGAGCTGGGAACCGAGACCGTCGTGCTCGCCGCGGGCTGCTGGTCGGGCCAGATCGAGGGCGTCGATCTGCGCGTCCTGCCGCCGGTCCGCCCGGTGAAGGGGCAGCTCCTCCGCCTCCGCGGGCCGGCCATGGAGCGCCTTTCGACCCGGAACGTGCGCGGGCTCGACGTCTACGTCGTGACGCGGCCCGACGGCCGGGTCGTGGTCGGCGCGACCGTCGAGGAGCGGGGGTTCGACCTCGTCCCGACCGCCGGCGCGGTGCACGACCTTCTCCGCGACGCTCGCGACCTCCTGCCTGGCGTCGCCGAGCTCGACTTCGTCGAGGTCGCCGTGGGCTTGCGTCCTGGCTCGCCGGACAACGCGCCGCTGCTCGGTCCCGCGGTCGGGATCGACGGGCTCGTCTGCGCGACTGGCCATTACCGCAACGGCGTGCTGCTCACCCCGGTCACCGCTGACCTCGTCACTGAGCTGCTCGAGACCGGCAAGCTGCCCGACCAAGCCGCCCCTTTCGCCCCCGACCGGTTCGTCCTGTGAGGGTCGTGACGAACGGCCGCGAGCAGCCGGTGCGGGAGGGGATGACGGTGGCGGACCTCGTCGCCGAACTCGGCCACGACCCCGGCCGGCCGGGCGTCGCGGTCGCGGTGAACGGCGCCGTGGTGCCACGGCGGACGTGGCGGGCTCGCAGGCTCGCAGACGGCGACCGCGTCGAGGTGCTCGGCGCTGCCCAGGGGGGCTGAGGAGTGCGCGACCACGCCAACCTGCCTCACCCCTCACCCTAATGGAGCGGAACGGAGCATGAACCCTGATCCGTTCGTCATTGCCGGCGAGGACGTCGGCCCCCGCCTCATCATTGGCACCGGCGGGACGCCCAGCCTGGATCGGCTCGAGCGCGCGCTGCGCGCGTCGAGGGCGGTGATCGCCACCGTCGCGATGCGCCGCCTCGATGTGGACGCGCGCGGCTCGGTGCTCGACGTGCTCGCGCGTTGCGGCTGCCGTCCGCTGCCGAACACCGCCGGCTGCTACACCGCTCGCGACGCGGTCCATACCGCGCGCCTGGCGCGGGACGCGCTGGCGACGAACTGGATCAAGCTCGAGGTGATCGCCGACGACCGGACGCTGCTCCCCGAGCCCGTCGGCCTGCTCGACGCCGCCGAGGAGCTCTGCGGCGACGGGTTCGTGGTGCTCGCGTACACGAGCGACGACCCGGTGCTCGCCCGCCGGCTCGCCAGCGTCGGCTGCGCGGCGGTGATGCCACTGGGCTCGCCGATCGGCAGCGGCGCGGGGATCCGCAACCCCTACAACCTCCGGATCATCGTCGAGGAGGCGACGGTGCCGATCATCCTCGACGCCGGCATCGGCACCGCGAGCGACGCGGCGATCGCGATGGAGCTCGGCTGTGACGGCGTCCTCCTCACCAGCGCGGTCACCCGCGCCCAGGACCCCGAACGCATGGCCGAGGCGATGCGCCTCGCCGTCGAGGCCGGCCGCCTCGCCGCCCGCGCGGGCCGCATCCCCCGCCGGCTCTACGCCGAGGCGTCGACGACGTTCGAGGGTCTGGCCGAGCCATTGATGTGAATTTCCACACTCTTCGCGGCTTCCTGGGTACGCTGGTTGCATGAGCGGCGAGCGGCGTGACGAGGGGGGTCTCCTCGACTTCCGCGCCTTGGCGGGGCGTCTCGGCGGGGCTGCCGCCGTACTCGGCGTGGTCGCGGTCGTCGGCGTGGTCATCGACGGGCTGCAATCGGGGCTGACGTTTGCGGTCATGGTCCGGTGGACAGGAGTTTTCGTCCTCGGACTGCTGCTGGTGGTCGCGGTGTTCGTCGCGGCGCACGCCCTGCGCGGCGCCGACGCCGCGCAGCGGCGCGGGGACTCCCTTTCTGGGCCGGACGTTGGGCTCGTGCCGCCAAGGCGCCCCAGGGATTGACCGGCGCTTGGCGCCGCCAGCGGCTCGCCCGCGCGCGGCTCTACCTCTGTGTGGATCGGCGCGCCGAGCAGGGTGACCTCGAGGCGTTCCTCGACGAGGTGGTCGGCGCGGGCGTGGATCTTGTCCAGCTCCGTGACAAGACGGCGCGCCGGTCACAGCTGCGGGCCGCCGCGGAGGTCTTCCTCCAGGTCGCGCGTTGCTACGGCGCGCTGTTCATCGTGAACGACGACCCGGACCTCGCCGTCCAGGTCAACGCGGACGGTGTCCACGTCGGCCAGGACGACCCGCCGCCCTACCAGGCCCGTGCGCTGGTGGGGCCGGACCGGCTCGTGGGGCGTTCGACGCACACCCTCGCCGAAATCGACCGTGCGCTGACCGAGGACTGCGACTACTTCGCGGTCGGCCCGGTCCACGCCACCCCCACGAAGCAGGGCCGGCCGGGCGTCGGCCTCGAGCCGCTGCGCCATGCTGCGGCAGTGGCCGGGGACCGCCCATGGTTCGTGACCGGGGCGATGTCGATGGCGACCGCGCCCGAGGCGCTCACGGCCGGTGCGTCACGGCTCGTCGTGGTGCGGGCGATCGCCCAGGCGGCCGAGCCCGCAGTGGTGACACGCGCCCTCGCCGGCCTGCTCCAGCGGGGGCCGCCCGCGGGACGCTGATTGTGTGGAGCATCCGCACAACGGGCCGGGTGGCACACTCGGAGCCCATGAGCCCCCAGCACCGGCTGCGTTGGCTGGCCGCGGTCGCGGCCGTCGTGCTGCTCGCGGCGGGCTGCGCGCAGCAGGCGCCCGTGCGGGGCCGCACGGTCAGGATCGGCGTGGGGTCGACCGACGAGCAGCGGGTGCTCGCCGCGCTCACGATCGCCGCGCTCGACCGTGTGGGCATCGCGGTCGAGCCGCGGACCGAGCTCGGCGGCACGCGCCGGCTCCGTCAGGAAGCGCGCCGGGGCGCCATCGACCTCTACTGGGACTACACCGGCGCCGCCTGGGCGCTCGGGCTCGGCCAGCAGGGCCCGCCTGCGGACCCTGGCGAGTCCTACGAGCGGGTCCACGACGCGGATGCCAGGCAGGGTCTGACGTGGCTCGACCCGACCCGGGCGAACGCGACGCTCGCGTTGTTCGTCCGGGCCGCCAACCGACCTGAGGAGGGCACGCTGACCGCGCTCGCGCGGGTGCTGTCCGCCGGGGGGAGACGGCTCTGCGCCGATTCCGACTTCATCGACCGGCCCGCTGGCTACGAGGCGCTGGCCGACGAGTATTCGATTCGCCAGCTCATCCCGCTCCGGCGAGCCACCGAGCGTCAGGCGATCGCCGGCGTCGCGGACGGCACCTGCCTCGCGGGCCTCGCCACCGCGACCTCTGGGGAGGCGGTCCGCGCTGGGCTCGTGCCGGTCGCCGACGACCAGCGGGTGTTTCCCGCGTTCATCGTCGCGCCCGTAGCCCGCGCCGACGTGCTGGATCGGCTGCCTGAGATCGCCGACGCGCTCCGGCCCGTCACCAGCGCGCTGACCACCTTGTCGTTATCGCAGCTCAACGCCCAGTTGATCGCGGGTGCCGACCCGCAGGCCCTCGCCGAGGCGTTCCTGGCAGGTGGTCCAACGAGGTAGCTCCCTGCACCGAGGCTGCGATCTGCGCCTGTCTCGCGAGGCGGGATGCAGGCGCAGCCGAATGCGTGGAACTACTGAGGCGGACCACCAGACCTCGCTGACGCCGGCTTCTTGACGCGGCTGTCCTGGGCGGGTACTGTTCGAGCGGGAGTCGAACATATGTTCTACTCTCGCCCGGTGGGAGGCCGGGACGCGAGGGGATGCGCGTCCCGGCCGCCGTTGGCCCCAGAGCGGACCCTTGGCGGGGAGCCGTTTGACGAAGCGCTACCGCGAGCCGATCGAGGTCAGCGTCGGCCGGTGCGGACCGGCGCCCGCGGCCTTCCGGTGGCGTGGGCGCGCCTACCGGGTGCTCACCGTGCTCGGGCACTGGCGGGAGGACACCGCCTACTGGTCCGGGGGCGAGATCGAGATCCCCCAGCGCGACCTCTGGCGCGTCGAGGCCCTGAGCACCGCCGGTCCCGGCGTCTACGAGCTTGCCTACGAGTCCGGCACCTGGCGCCTCGACCGCGTCTGGGACTGACCACCTGCCCATGACGCGGGTTTCGCGACCGCGCGTCGGCTTGTGCTGACCGACCCACCAGGCACCGTGGTACGCGCCGGCCGCTGTTGACAAGGACGTCTCGCCGAAGGCGAGGCTCCCCCGTGCGCGATGGACGGCCCCGCCTCTACAAGAACGCCGACGCAGACGGTGTTTGGAGAGGGGCCGGCCACGGCCGCTCTCATGCTGGTTGGAGAGCAGCCGGGTGACCGGGAGGATCTCCAGGGCCATCCCTTCGTCGGACCGGCCGGGCAGGTGCTCGCCCATGCGCTGGGTGAGGCGGGCATCGACCAGCGCCGGGCGTATGTGACGAACGTGGTGAAGCACTTCAAGCTCACGCCGCGTGGCAAGCGGCGCATCCACCGCACGCCGAGCGCCCTCCAGGTCCGTGCGTGCCGTCATTGGCTGGACAGCGAGTTCGCCATCGTCGACCCGAAGGTGATCGTCTGCCTGGGCGCTACGGCCGCGAAGGCGCTGATGGGTTCGGGGTTTCGGGTGACCCGCCAGCGTGGAGAGGTCTTCGGATGGCCGGACAGCGACCCGCAGCGCCGGATCACGGCCACCATCCACCCCTCCGCGATCCTCCGCATGGACGGCGCCGACCGGGAGAGCGGAATGGCCCACTTCGTCGCTGACCTCCGGATCGCCGCCCGCCTGCTCGGGAAGCGGATCGCGAACGGGAGTTAGCCGCCACCGTCGAGGGCTCTTCCCGCATGCCCGGCGGACTCGTAGCATCCCGGCGCGGTGGGCTGCTGATTCAGGCGTGTGTGCACGCGCCTGAAACCTCTTTGTTTGTCGTGTTGGGCGTCTAGGGTAGGCAGTGAGTTGCATGCCGGTTACAGGAGTAGGGAGACGTGGCAATCGACGCAATCGACGTACAACAGCGCCAGCAGCACATCATCACGGACGGGATGCCGAGCCAGCTCCCGGACATCGATCCGGCTGAGACGGGGGAGTGGCTGGAGTCGCTCGACGAGGTCGTGGCGCGGGAGGGACGGGCCCGCGCCCGGTTCCTCATCCTCAAGGTCCTCGAGCGCGCACGGGCGCTGCAGATCGGCGTGCCGGCGCTGCGCTCGACGGACTACATCAACACGATTCCCCCGGAGCGTGAGCCGGAGTTCCCCGGTGACGAGTTCGTCGAGCGGCGCATCCGCGCGTACATCCGCTGGAACGCCGCGGTGATGGTGTCCCGTGCGAACCGGCCCGAGCTGTCCCTCGGCGGGCACATGGCCACGTACGCGTCGGCGGCCAGCCTGTACGAGGTCGGGTTCAACCACTTCTTCCGCGGCAAGGCCAGCGGGCACGGGGACCAGGTCTTCTTCCAGGGGCACGCCTCGCCGGGCATCTACGCCCGCGCGTATTTGGAGGGCCGGCTGTCCCAAGCGCAGCTCGACCTGTTCCGCCAGGAGCTCAAGCGCACGCCCGACGGCCGTCCGGGCCTGCCGAGCTACCCGCACCCCCGGTTGATGCCGGACTTCTGGGAGTTCCCGACGGTGTCCATGGGCCTCGGTGCGATCAACTCGATCTACCAGGCGCGGTTCAACCGCTACCTGCACCACCGTGGCATCGTCGACACGTCCGATTCGCGAGTGTGGGGGTTCGTGGGCGACGGTGAGATGGACGAGCCCGAGTCGCTCGGCGCGCTCGGCGTGGCCGCCCGTGAGGAGCTCGACAACCTCATCTGGGTCGTGAACTGCAACCTGCAGCGCCTGGACGGTCCGGTACGGGGGAACGGGAAGATCATCCAGGAGCTGGAGAGCATGTTCCGCGGCGCCGGCTGGAACGTGATCAAGGTGGTGTGGGGCCGCGAATGGGACGATCTGCTCGCCCGGGACGTCGATGGAGCGCTCGTCAACCAGATGAACGTCACGCCGGACGGCCAGTTCCAGACCTACTCGGTCGAGAGCGGCGACTACATCCGGCGGAATTTCTTCGGCGCGGACCCCCGGCTGCTCGAGCTGGTCGAGCACCTGTCCGATCTGGAGCTGACCAAGCTGTCCCGCGGCGGGCACGACTACCAGAAGGTGTACGCGGCGTTCAAGGCCGCGGTCGAGCACACCGGCCAGCCGACGGTGATCCTGGCTCAGACGATCAAAGGCTGGACGCTGGGGCCGGACTTCGAGGCCCGCAACGCGACCCACCAGATGAAGAAGCTCACCACGAAGACGCTGAAGACGTTCCGGGATCGTCTCTACCTCGAGATCTCTGACGCCGAGCTCGAGGGTGACCTGCCGCCCTACTACCACCCTGGCGAGGATTCGGAGGAGATGCAGTACATGCTGGCCCGTCGGCGGGAGCTGGGTGGCTTCCTGCCGGAGCGGCGGGTGCGGGTTCACCCCGTGGCGCTACCGGACCGGGATGCGTACGCGGAGTTGAAGCAGGGCTCGGGCAAGCGCTCGATGGCGACGACGATGGCGTTCGTGCGGCTGCTGAAGGACCTGCTCAAACGACCAGACCTGGGGAAGCGGTTCGTGCCGATCATCCCGGACGAGGCCCGCACGTTCGGGATGGACTCGCTGTTCCCGTCTCAGAAGATCTACTCGCCGCACGGCCAGACCTACGAGGCCGTGGACCGGGAGATGCTCCTGTCCTACAAGGAGGCCACGGACGGGCAGATCCTCCACGAGGGGATCACCGAGGCCGGGTCGATGGCCTCGTTCTCAGCCGCCGGCACGAGCTATGCGACGTTCGGCGAGCACATGGTGCCCGTCTACATCTTCTACTCGATGTTCGGGTTCCAGCGGACCGGGGACTTGATGTGGTGCGCGGCCGACCAGCGCGCCCGCGGGTTCCTGCTCGGCGCCACGGCGGGGCGGACGACGCTGAACGGGGAGGGCCTGCAGCACGAGGACGGCCACTCGCTGCTGCTCGCCAGCACGAACCCGGCGGTCGTCGCCTACGACCCGTCGTTCGCCTACGAGATCGCGATCATCGTCGAGGAGGCGCTGCGCCGGATGCTGACGGGCGGCGAGGACGGGCAGGGCGAGGACGTCATGTACTACCTCACCCTGTACAACGAGCCCGTCGCCCAGCCGGCGATGCCCGCCGGTCTCGATCCGCAGCATGTCCTCCGCGGCCTCTACCGTTACCAGGGGGCCGTCGGTGAGCGGGCGCACCGGGCCACGATCCTTGCCAGCGGGAGCGCGATGCCGCTGGCGCTCGAGGCGCAGCGGCTGCTGGCGCAGGACTGGGACGTCGCCGTCGACGTGTGGAGCGCGCCGGGCTGGAACGAGCTGCAGCGTGACGGGATCGCGTGCGAGCAGTGGAATCGCCGCCACCCGACCGACGAGCCGCGCGTGCCGTGGGTGGCTGCCCAGCTGAGCGCAGCGCCTGAGCCGTTCGTCGCGGTCAGCGACTACATCAAGGCGGTGCCCGGCCAGATCACCGACTGGGTCCCTGGCCGCTACGCGGTGTGCGGCACCGACGGGTTCGGCCGCTCTGACACCCGTCCCGCGCTGCGCCGCCACTTCGGCATCGACGCGCAGAGCATCACCGTCACCGTGCTGGGCGAGCTCGCCACTCTGGAGGAGGTCAAGCGCGAGACGGTCGCCGAGGCCGTCGAGCGCTATCAGCTCTGACCCTCCGGGGGCATCTTGTGTCCTGGATCCCGGCGGTGTTCCGCCGGGATCCAGGACCACCACAACCCTGGTCGTGGACCTCCGCACGACCAACGCCTACGCTGTGACAGCTGTGGCACCTGTGGTGTAAGAGGAGGAAGATAAGCGTGTTGCATGGCGTGGCGGAGGTCGGAACCGCTTGGGAGTCGACCGGCATGGCGGTGGAGCGGCGGCGGGGGCAGCTCGCGCGCGGCGCCCGCTGGGCGCTCGTCGGCTTCTTCGTCGGCGCGGTGCTCTGCCTCGGTTGGCTGTACGCCCAGACGGCTGCGTTCGCGCGCGCCTACTCCGGCCGGATTCTCCCCAGCACAGTGCTCTCCGGCGTCGATGTTGGGGGGATGACCATGCGGCAGGCGCTGGAGGCCGTGCAGGCGGTGGTCGAGCCGCAGCTCGACCGGACGATCACGCTCGTCCACGGCGACCGGACCTGGCAGACCACTCCCCGCAAGCTCGGCGCTACGAGCGACGCCGCGACCGCGCTCAGCGACGCCGTCACCCGCAGCGAGGGGATCGGCTGGGGAGGCTGGTTCCGCATGCGCTGGCTGGGCAAGGACCTCGGCGTCCGGCGGAATGTGGCGACGGCCCACGACGAGCGGACCGCGCGGGCGGTCGTCGACCAGATCGCCGCCGAGGTCGACGTGCCGGTTCGCGACGCCTCGATCGACCCCTCGTCGGGGTCGTTCGGGATCAGGTCTGAGCAGGCGGGTTTGGCGGTCGCTCCCCAGGCGACCAGCCGGGACCTGCTCGCCGCGCTGTCGGACGGCCGGGAGGTCGTGACCGTTCAGTCGCTCGAGATTATGCCGAAGGTCACAACAGCCGCCTTCGGCAAGGTGCTCCTGCTGCGCCAGAACGAGCATCGGCTCTACCTCTACCAGCACGGTCAGCGCACCCACGACTGGCTTGTCGCCACCGGCACCGGCGGCTTCCCGACGCCGACCGGGCAGTTCGAGGTCGCGCAGAAGCGTCCCATGCCCACCTGGGTCAATCCTGACCCGACCGGCTGGGGGAAGGGCATGCCGGCCGAGATCGCCCCCGGGCCGGACAATCCGCTCGGCGTGCGGGCGCTGAACTGGTCGCGGGTCGGCGGTATCCGTTTCCACGGGACGTCGAACACCGCGTCGCTCGGGCAGAGCGCCTCCCATGGGTGCGTCCGGCTGTCGAACGAGGACGTCGCCCAGCTCTACGACCTCGTCGACGTCGGGACGAAGATCGTCTCCCTGCGCTGACGGCCCTTGTGGCCAGGATCCGTCACGCATGCGTGACGGATCCTGGCCACAAACACGATCAGGCGGCCGCAAGCCAGGCAGCGCCGTGGGCAGCATGCGGATGACGACGGCCGGGATCCACACGCCCTCGATGCGCGCTGAATTCAGGCTGGACCGTTAGCCGACCACCGTGCTAATCTGTCGAACATATGTTCGATCACGCTGGGTTGGATGGGTTCGCGCACCTCGCGGTCCGGACGTGCTTCTCCCTGCTGTACGGGGTGATCCGGCCGCGTGAGCTGGCGGTGGCGACCTTGGAGCGCGGCATGGGCGCGGTCGGGATCGCTGACCGCGGCGGGCTGTACGGGGCGGTGCGGATTGCTGAGGCGTGCCGGGTCGTGGGCGTGCGGCCGATCTTCGGCGCCGACCTCGCGCTGGCGGAAGAGGGTGAGGAGGGCGCGTCAGCGCCCGACGGCGGGTGGGGATCGGACCGGCCGCGGCCGGGGTGGAGGATCCGTCGGGTGGCACGACGCCGGCCACCCGGCATGAAAGGTCCTGGCAGCGGGCCGGCCCGACTCGAGGACGACGCGGCGCGGGTGACGTTGATCGCCCGCACCCAGCACGGCTACGCGAACCTCTGCCGGACGGTCTCCGACCACCACCTCTGCACCGACCTTGGTGACCCGCACGTGACGTGGGCGCAGCTGGCGCGCAGACCGGACGGCCTGTTCGTCCTGCTCGGCGACGACTCGCCGGTTGCGCGGTTGCTCGACGCCGGCCGCCCTGACGCGGCCGAGGCCGAGGCCCGCCGGTGGATGGATCTCGTCGGCCCGCCGTCGGTGCTCGTCGGGGTGACCCACCATCTCGCGGCCGGCGACGACGGCCGTGCCCGCGCGCGGTTCCGGCTCGCCGACCGGCTCGGCCTGCGCGCGGTCGTCCACCAGGCGCCCCGCTACCTCGACCCGGCTGACGCCCGGGTCGCCGACGTGCTCGACGCGATCCGCCAGCAGACCCCGCTCGACCCGCGGCACTCGTCCCGCAAGGGCAACACCGAGGGCTACCTCAAGTCGCCGGAGCAGATCCGTGCGATGTTCGCCGAGCGGCTTGACGCGGTTGCCAACGCCGCCTGGGTTGCGCAGCGGTGCGAGGTCGATCTCGGCCTCGGTCGGCTGCGGGTACCGGACCTCGTCGCGGTCGGCGAGGCCGCGACCACCGAGCTGCGCGCCCGCTGCGAGGCCGGGATGCGTGAGCGGTTCGAGCGACCGGGACGGCAGCATTTCCAGCTGCTCGACGCCGAGCTCAAGATGATCGCCCAGCTCGGCCTCGCGCCGTACTTCCTCACCGTCGCCGAGATCGTCGAGCGCATCCGGTCGCAACGGATCATGGTCGCCTGCCGAGGGTCGGCGGCGGGATCGCTCGTCACGTACGCGCTGCGGATCTCTGACGTCGACCCCATAGCGCACGACCTGTGCTTCGAGCGGTTCATGAACCCCTACCGCGACGAGCTGCCCGATATCGACATCGACGTCGAGTCGGCCCGGCGCGCTGACATTTACCGCGACCTGTTCCACCAGTACGGCGAGGACCGGGTGGCGTGCGTCGCGATGTTCTCCACGTTCAGGGCTCGGATGGCGATCCGCGAGGTCGGCAAGGCGCTTGGGTTGCCTGCCGAAGAGATCGGCTGCCTAGCGCAACGCTTCCCGCACATCCGCGCGTCCGACGTCCGCCCGGCGCTGGCGACGCTGCCTGAGCTGCGGGGCCAGGGGCTCACGGGTGAGGGCGGCCGCGCAGCGGTCGCCGGCGGGCGGGGATCTGAAAGGCCCGACCTGAAGTTGCTGTTCGACCTCGTCGAGCGGCTCGACGGCCTCCCGCGGCACGTCGCGCTCCACCCGTCGGGGGTGCTGCTCGCCGACGCGACGCTTCGCGACCTCGTCCCCGTCGAGCGCAGCTCGCGCGGGTTCGTGATGGCCCAGTTCGACAAGGACGACGTCGCCGCGCTCGGCCTGTGCAAGCTCGACGTGCTCGGGGTGCGGATGCTGTCGGCGATGGCGCATGCCGTCGAGGAGGCCAGCCGCGTCCGGGGCGTCGAGGTCGATCTAGAGCAGGTGCCGTGGGACGACGAGCCGACCTTCGAGCTCATCCGCTCCACCCGGACGCTCGGGATGTTCCAGATCGAGTCGCCCGGCCAGCGTGAGCTGATCGGCAAGTTCCAGCCCGAGCACCTGGCCGACCTCGTCATCGACATCTCCCTGTTCCGCCCCGGACCGGTGAAGGGGGACATGGTCACTCCGTTCCTCCAACGCCGGCTAGTGGTCCAAGCGGAAAGTTCCGTTGACACCGAGGGCCCGGGCGGAGTGCTCCCCGCCTCGCAAGGCGCGGGTCGCGCCGTGTACTGGTTGTCCTCAAGCGATCCGCAACGCCGCGAGGCGGGATGCAGGCGCAGCCGAATGCCACGGGTTTTTCCGCGCGGACCACTAGGGCAGGGGGTCGGGGGGAGTCCCCCCATCGAATCGGCGCCGGTGATCCCGCACCCGCTGCTCGAGCGCGCGCTCCGCGAGACGTTCGGCGTCATCGTCTACCACGAGCAGGTCATGCGGATCGTCGCGGCGATGACCGGCTGCGACCTGTCGGTGGCGGATCGGGTGCGCCGGCAGCTCGGCGACTCCGAGAAGCTCGCCGGGCTGCGGGCGTGGTTCCTTGACGGCGCCCGCGAGCGGGGCGTGCCCGGCACCGTCGCCGAGCAGGTCTGGTCCGGGCTCGCCGGGTTCGCCTCGTTCGGGTTCTGCAAGGCGCACGCCGCCGCCTTCGCCGTCTTGACCTACCGCTCAGCGTGGTTGAAGGCGCACTACCTCCCCGAGTTCGCCGCCGGGCTTTTGACGCACGACCCCGGCATGTATCCCCGCCGCCTGCTGCTGGAGGACGCGCGCCAGTTCGGCGTGTGCGTCCTGCCGCTCGACGTCAACCGCTCATGGCGCGACTACCGCGTCGAACGGGTGTCTGCCGGATCAACGGGGCCTGACCTCGGGGCGGATCCCCGGGACCCGCGATGGCGTTTGGGGATCCGGATCGGGTTACAGGACGTGGCGGGGATCGACGACGGGATGATCGACAGCCTGCTCGCTGGACGGCCGTTCACGTCGGTCGAGGACCTGCGCCGGCGGTCGGCGCTGTCCGCGCCCGTAGCAGAGGCGCTCGCGCACGTCGGTGCGCTCGACGACCTCGGCGGCGTGGGGAGCGGGACCCCCTCACGCCGTGACCTTCTGCTCGAGGTCAGCGAGCGTTGGGCTGGGCTCCCCTCCGACAGCCCGCCGGGGCTGGCCGACTACTCGCCGAGCGAACGGGTCCGTGCGGAGCTCGAGGTGCTCGGCCTCGACGTGACCTGCCATGTGCTCCGTTTCTACGACGGCCTGCTCGCTCGCCTCGGGGTCACCCGGGCGGCTGACCTGCTCGGCTGCTACTCGGGCCAACGGGTGCGGGTGGCGGGGGTGAAGGTCGCGACCCAGACTCCGCCGGTCCGCTCGGGCCAGCGGGTGATCTTCCTGTCGCTCGACGACGCGACCGGTGTGAGCGACACGGTGTTCTTCGAGTCGGTCCACGACCGCTGCGCGTGGACGGTGTTCCACACGTGGCTGCTCGTCGTCGAAGGCACCGTCCGCCGGACCGGCCGGCGGGGGGTGTCGATCAACGCCGTCCTGGCGTGGGACCTCTGTCGGCTCATGCGCGCCTGGCGGCAGGGCGGGCTCGACGAGGCGCTCGCGGAGCGAGGCACGCCGGCAACCGACCACCAGGGCATCGGCCCCCACAAGCTCTGGCACTCCTCTGGCGGCTCGTCGGGCCGTTGACCTGATCGCCATGGACATCTCCAACGGGTACGAGCCCGAGCCGGACGGGCGGACGCCCAACCAGGAGGCACGGGCTCGGTGGGAGCTGGTCGACCGGCTCGCCGGGCTCGGCAGGTGCGACGAGGCAGTGCGGGCGCAGCGGGAGTTTCTCGACTGGGCGCGAGGCGCGTTGCCCCAGGATCGGCTGTTGTGGGTGATGTCCGACGCCACGCAGGCGTTGTGCTGGGTGACCGTCGGCCGTCACGAGGAGTGGCTCGCCATCTTCCGGGAGCTGCTCGGCAGCTTGAACCGCCGGTCGACGAACCGCGTCGAGCGTCTGGACTACCTCCGCACGGCCGGGCTGGTGCTGATCCGGCTGGGGCGCAGGGACGACGCGCTCAGGGTCACCGGGATGATGCGGGACCTCGCGGAGGAGGACCCCGGATGGGCGCGCGCGCTCTGGGCGCTCCTCGAGGCGCGTGTCCTCGAGCTGCGCGTTCGTGAGGCGACCGGCGACCGTGTGGCGCTGCGGCGCGAGGCGGCGGTCGTCGCCGCGCTGCTCGACGAGCAGCACCGCCTGCTCGAGCGGGGTGACCAGCCGGCCGTGGATGCAGCAAGGCTGAACGAGATGCTCGCTTACGTCCAGGGAATTCTGCTGCGGGATCAAGAGTGACGAGGAGCGCGCGGCCGTCCGAGCCGATCCTTCATGTGGACATGGACGCGTTCTACGCGTCGGTGGAGGTGCGGCGTGACCCGTCGCTCGCGGAGCGGCCGGTGCTGGTCGGCGGGCGGGGCGGGCGGGGGGTCGTGGCGAGCGCGTCGTACGAGGCCCGGCGCTACGGCGTGACGTCGGCGATGCCGATGGCCCGGGCGCGGCGGCTGTGCCCGGACGCGGTCGTGCTCCCCCCCGATTTCGCCGCGTACCAGGAGGCGTCGGCTGCGCTGCGAGCGATCCTCGAGTCCGTCACCCCGCTGGTCGAGCCGCTCGCCCTGGACGAGGCGTTCCTCGACGTCGGCGGCGCGGTCCGGCTGTTCGGCCCGCCCCCGGTGATCGGCGCGCGCCTGCGCGAGCGCATCCGCGCTGAGCTCGGCCTGCCCGCGAGCGTCGGCGTCGCGCCGAACAAGTTTCTCGCCAAGCTCTGCAGCGGCAAGGCCAAGCCGGACGGGCTGCTCCACTTGCGTGCTGCGGAGGCCCGGACGTTTCTCGACCCCCTGCCCGTCCGCGACCTGTGGGGGGTCGGAGAGCGGACCGCCGCCCGGCTGGGCCGCTTCGGGCTCTGCTCGGTCGCTGACGTCGCCTGCGCCGGCGAGCCGACGCTCGCGCGCATCGTCGGGCGCGCCGCGGCGGCGCAGCTCGTCGTTCTCGCGCGGGGTGAGGATCCGCGGCCGGTCACTCCGAACGAGCCCGCCAAGGGGATGAGCGCCGAGGAGACATTCGACCGCGACGTCGATGACCCGGCGGTGCTCCGCCGCGAGCTGCTCCGCCTGTCAGAGACCCTCGCGCGGCGGCTGCGCCGCGCCGGCGTCGCCGGGCGCACCGTCACGCTCAAGCTGCGCTACGCGAACTTCCAGACGATCACGAGGTCACGGACCCTCGAGATGGCCACCGACCATGCGACACAGATCCACCGCGAGGTGGCGGCGCTGCTCGACGCGCTGCGGCTCGAGCGGGTGCGGGTGCGGCTCGTCGGCGTCGGCGTCACGAACCTCGTCCCGGCCGGGGCCGCCGCCCGCCAACTGCGCCTGGACGCCCTTGACGATCTTCAGGGGGCTCGGTGGGCCGCGCTGGAGCGGGCCGCGGACGGCGCGCGCCGCCGGTTCGGCGAGCAGGCGGTGACCCGCGGCGCTCTGCTTGACCAGGAGGGGTGTGCCGACACCCCCCAGCCAACCCGCGACGACGTCCAGCGACCGGGCAGCCTGCCTCCCTAGCGGTCCAAGCGGAAAGTTCCGTTGACTGTGAGAACGTGTTTGAAAACTGTTGTGGGGGTCGCGTCGCGTCGGGTTCCGCTCGCGAAGAGCCTTTTAGGTCGGAGCCTCTTTCCGGGACGCGACGCGACCTTCTTGTCGGGTCATACCGTATGTTTTTGTATAGCTGAGGCGGTTTCGGACGGCTTGTGGCCGCCGAAACTGCGCTCCGCTCCGCTTCGCCCACGGGGCAAGGCCACGATTCTCAAACACGTTCTGAGGTGCGGCTGTGCCCGTCTCGCAAGGCGAAGCGCTCCGCGCGGGTCGCGCCGTGTACCGGTTGTCCTCGAGCGATCCGCAACGCCGCGAGGTGCGGATGCTTTGCGCACGAATGCCACGGGGTTTTTCCGCGCGGACCACTAGGCCTGACCGGCTCCGCTTCGGGTCGGCAAGAGCGGTGGGGATCGTGGCCTTTGCCCATTCGTCCCCCGGTTTTGTTTCCAAACTGTCAAATTCGAGTTTCCCACGCTGTTTACACCAAATTCTAACGAGACAGCAACAGTCGGGAAATTGAGCGTGTCGCTTCGTTCGGTAAACGTGACGTCGGGACGACACAGGAGGCTTCTGATGCAGGCAAGCATCTACGAGCGGATCGGCGGCGCTCCCTCGGTCAAGGCCGCAGTCGACATCTTCTACGAGAAGGTCTGGGCTGACCCGGCGCTCAAAGGCTACTTCGAAGGCATAGACCGGAGCCGTCTCAAAGCGCACCAGCGGGCGTTCGTCGCCGCCGCGCTGGGCGGACCCGAGGTCTACAACGGGCGAGGGATGGCCGAGGCCCACGCCGGGCATGGCATCACCGACGCCGCTTTCTACCAAGTAGTCGCTCACCTCGCGGCCACGCTCGCCGAACTGGGTGTGGACCCAGACACCATCGGCCAGATCGCGCTCACGCTGGCGCCGCATCGGCCCGCCATCGTCGAAGGGGCGTCCGCGGAGGTCAAGAACGGGCGGGGCGTCCTCAGCTTCCTGCGCGGCTAGCCGCTTGAGCCGTCGGAAGGCCGGGGCTGCTCACGGCCGCTCCCACTGCGGGCATGCGTCGGGCGGGACGATGTGCGCTTTCAGCGAGATTCGGCCGGATGTGTACATCTGGCTGAAAGGCTAAGTTCTCCGGCCCGACTTTCTGCTGAGCTGTCGCGCGCGCGGTCGCCGCAGCGACGCAGGAGCGCGACCCGGCCTTCGCGGGCGGATCGGGTGAGAGATCGCGGGTGCACTCGGACGCCCGTTAGTGCAAAATCTAAGGTGTTCCCGAACTTCTGATGGGAGCACCGGCCTCAAAGGCACGGCGGAAACGACGGCAGGACGCGGAGCAGCGTATGCCTCTTGACGATCGTGAGCGGCAGATTCTCGCGGACATCGAGGCGCACCTTCGCGAGGACTCCAGATTCACCCGGGCGGTCGGCACCGCCACCGTCACCCTTCAAGCCCGTCGCCAGCTCAAGCTCGCGGCGGTCGGCTTTGTGCTCGGCGTGCTCCTGCTCTTCGGTATCGTCGTCCACATCGCCTGGGGGCTGGCAGGGTTCGCGATCATGCTCGCCAGCGCCGTGTACGGGGGGAGCATGATCAAGCGGCTCGGGCAGCAGGACGCGGTGCCCGGCGTCGGCGGCCAGCTCCGTGGCGGCGTCCGCCGCTACCTCAACGGCCACCCCCCCCACGAGTAAGCGCAGCCCCACGCGCCCCGAAGCCGTGCGCGGCGCGGTCACTGCCCCCGTAACGCGCGCGAGCCGCTCCCTGACGGAATGCCGCACCGTGCGGGATCCCGGGGCTCTGGCGGACCTACCCTGGGACGTGCTCCTCGACCCCCAGATCCACACCCAGGGACCGGAGGACGTCCACCAACGCTGAGGGTGCTGCCGAGTTCTCGCCGCCAGCGAGGATGCCTGCGGCCAGCTCGTCGATTGCGGCCAGCGCGGCAGGCACGTCGAGATCGTCGTCCAGGGCGTCGTCGACCCGTGCGAGGCAGGGCCGCGGGTCTGCTCCGCCGCTGCCCGTCGCGGCTGCGCGCAGTCGCTGGAGCTGCTTCCATGCACGGGGGAGTGCGTCCGGCTGCCACTCGTAGCCCTCGCGATAGCGCCGTCTCATCAGCGCCAGCCTGATGACCGGCCCCTCGTACTGCCTCAGCAAGTCGCGGATGAACACGGTGTTGCCCAAGGACTTCGACATCTTCTCGCCGGCCATGGTCACGACGCCGCAGTGCATCCAATGCCTGGCGAAGGGCTGCCCGGTCGCTGCCTCGCTCTGCGCCCGCTCGCACTCGTGGTGCGGGAAGATCAGGTCCGTCCCACCACCGTGGAGATCAAGCGTCGCCCCGTGGGCGCTCATGGCCATCGCGGAGCATTCGATGTGCCAACCGGGGCGGCCCTCGCCGAACGGGGAGTCCCAGTCCGGCTCCGACGCGGCCGAAGGCTTCCAGAGGACGAAGTCGAGCGCATTCCGTTTCGCAGAGCGCAGCCCGTCGCCGCCCCGGTCAAGGGAGAGCCGCGACATCAGGCGATCACTGTAGCCGCTGAGTGATCCATAGCTCGGGAACGTCCCGACGTCGAAATAGATGATCCCGTCGGTTCGATACGTATGGCCACGCTCCACGAGCGTCTGAATCAGCTCGATGATCGAATCCATGGATTCAGTCGCTCGCGGCTCCGCCTGGGGCGGGCGGATGCTCAACGCTTCCATGTCCTTCGTGAACTGTCCCAGCTCCGAATTCGCGAGGTCGAGATAGTGCATGTCGAGTTCCCGAGCCTTCGGCAGGATAGAGTCATCGACATCCGTCACATTGCGGACCATGTGGACGCGGTGCCCTCGGCGTTCCAGATGACGGAAGAGCACGTCGTACGAAAGGAAGTTCATCGCATGGCCGATGTGCGCCGCGTCGTACGGCGTGATCCCGCAGACGTACGCACGCACCGTGGCGCGTGGATGGAAGTCAACGATCCGTTGCTGCACAGTGTCGAAGAGCCTCAATCGCATCCTCTTGGACGGCCGCCTAGGGGCAGGACAGGAGATCAGGGCGGGCTCCCAGCCCGTTCACCACCAGCGTGGGACGCGCGCACGCGGGTGATCGCGGGCGTGGGTGGCGGCTTGGATTCGCGTCATGCCCTGGAGGGTAGCGGGTGCGCCAAAGCGCGACTGCGGCGTCGTGCCAGTGCTTCGGTGTCGCACCGGAGGATGCGCGGTACTGGCGGCCTCGTCGTTGCCGGAGAAACGTGAGAAGACGCCCGTGGTCATCCTTGGGGTTGAAGCGGTGAGACGCTTTGGTGAGCCTTCGTCGGCGACTCCGCGACACCGCCCTCGGAGTTTCGACGCCTGTTCTTAGGCCGTGCCCGCGTACCGTGAGGAAGGGAGCACCATGCCTGCCTGGCCGGATGTTCTGCAATACTCTGGGTCAGAGATTCCTGATCTTCGTCCAGAAGTTTCTGAATTCATCCGGAACGTTATCCGCTTGCCCCCTGATGTGCGCAGAGCCGTCCCCAGTCGCCTGTCTGTGCATCAGCGCCCGTCCCGGCCGTCCGCTGTCGAGCGCGCGAGCGTGCGCGCTCAGGCTGCCGCCCCTGCCCGTCCCACCACAGGAGCAGCAGCACGCAGAAAGAGCACGAGGGACGGAAAACGCGGCGTTCACCGTCGGCGTCCCGCGCGGCGGCGGGGCGTGGCGGCTGTGCGCCCGCCACACCGCCGCCCGGTCCGTGCCCGCGCCAGCGCCAGCGAGCTCCACCGTCCACACGACACGACGGCGCCTCGCAGGCCACGAGCACCGGCGGGCCGGCCCACGGCAGCACGGCTTGAAGCACACCGCCTGGACAGGGCCGCAGCCGAACACCGCCGGGCCGGTCACGGCACGCTCGACGTCCGGTCCCGGTCCCGGTCACCGGTCCCCCTCCTCAC
>JBOGEB010000039.1:0-27938 GCA_050743125.1 Egibacteraceae bacterium | reverse complement strand
GGAGCCGCCGGAGAAGCAGCCGCCACGTTGGACTCAGGGCTGACGTGCGGCGCGTCGATGAATGACTCGGACGAAAGCTGGTCGCTCAACGAGTCCGCCAGCACAAGGCCCGGGGCCTGCGACCGTACTGCCAGCGCAATCCCGATCGAAGTGGCGAACATGACCAGCACAAAGCTGACGATGATGCTGCGACGCGACATAGAGCCCCCCCATTGCGCTCTTACCGGTCAAGAGATTCCCGTCGATTCCCTCCCTTAGACGAATGGTAAGAGGATCTGGTTGCGCCGAGAAGAGCCGGATGAGATAAATCTGGGGGACATCGCACTTCCCCCTGGTCAGCCGGGCAAACGCCCCTGACGGGTCGGGCAGCGGTCAGACGTCGAGTTCGGCGATCAGCCGGTCAGCGGCCGTGTAGGGGTCCGTCTCGCGGTCCGCGACCTGCTGGGCGAGCTTGTCGACGAGGTCGCCCTCGCCGACCGACGCGAATCGTTCCCGGATGTGCCCGAGCGCAATCTCGCGGAGCTGGAGTCGCGCCCGGCTCAGGCGCCGATGGCGGAGATGGCCGGTCCGCAGCAGCCAGGCGTAGTGCTCGTCGATCACGTCGGCGAGGTCGCTGACCCCCTCGCCGGTCGACGCGACCGTCTTGCGGACCGGAGCGAGCCACCCGTCACCGCCTTCCGCTCCCCGCCCGCTGGCGCCCAGCGCCTGCATCTGCCGCAGCTCGCGGACCGTCCGGTCGGCACCGTCACGGTCGGCCTTGTTGACACAGAACACGTCCGCGACCTCGAGGATCCCCGCCTTGGCTGCCTGGATCGCGTCGCCCATGTCCGGCGCGAGCGTGACCACCGTCGTGTCGGCGACGGACGCGATCTCGACCTCGGCCTGGCCGACGCCCACGGTCTCGACGACCACGACGTCGAACCCAGCCGCGTCGAGAACGATCAGCCCCTGCGGGGTCGCCCAAGACAGTCCGCCGCCCTGGCCCCGGCTCGCCATCGACCGGACGAACACGCCGGGGTCCAGGACATGGTCCTGCATCCGCACCCGGTCCCCCAGCAGCGCGCCACCCGAGAACGGTGAGGTCGGGTCGATCGCGAGCACCGCCACCGTCCGGTCCCGGCCGCGCCACTCGGCGATCAGCGCGTTGACCAGCGTCGACTTGCCGACCCCCGGAGACCCGGTGATCCCGACAAGCCGCGCGTTCCCGGTGTGCGGGTGAAGCAGCCGCACGACCTCCCGCAGCCGCTTGCGGGAGCCGTCCTCCACCCTCGTGATCAGCCGCGCCAGAGCGCGGCGCTCGCCCGCAAGCAGCCGGGCAACGAGCTCGGAAGACTCCATCAAGGCGAGGCTACCCGAATAACGGGAACGAACCGCCGCTCGGGCCGGCCTCCGGCGGACCACTAGAGGTCGACCCGAACGCGCTTGTATGAGCTGCCCGTCAGCTCATGCCAGGGCGATGTCAGCGAACTCGGCCAGGCTCCGGACGCGCCGCGGGTGGTCGACCGTGTGGAGGCCGGCGTAGTCGATGACCCACGAGAGCAGGCCAGCAGCGTCGGCGGCGGCGACGTCGTAGGCGACGGTGTCCCCGAGGTACCAGGTCTCGGCGGCCTCCAGGCCGAGGGGCTCGAGCGCGTAGCCGAAGATCGCCGGGTTCGGCTTGTGCACCCCGACGACGGCCGAGTCGACGATCACGTCAAGCAGCTGGGCGAGCCCCGCCCGGCCGAGCGCCTCGGCGATCCGCCCGTCAGCGTTGCTCACGACCCCAACGCGGATCCCTGCCCCGCGCAGCCGGGCCAGGCACGCTGCGGCGCCGGGCAGCGGATCGTCCCACAGGTGCTGAGCATGGTCGGCCTCCCAGTACGCCTCGACCATCACGTGGGCGGGCACCCCGCACCGGCCGGCCAGGTGCGCCAGCCAGCGCGACCACCAGCCGCTGAACTCCTCCGCCGACGGCCCGAACTCGTCCTCGAGCCGCACGAGCGTCCGCCAGAACGCGTCCCCGAGGTCCCGCGGGTCGGCTCCCCGAACGCGGAGAGCGACCGCGAGGCGGTCCGCATGGATCCGAACGAGCGTCCCGCCCGCGTCGAACAGGACTCCCCCTGGACGTGTGGCTCCACTGGTCATCCTCGGGTTCACCGCGGTGAGACCTTCTGAGCCTTCATCGACGATTCCGCTCCACCGCCCTCCGGTATTCGGACGCATGGTTTACAAGGTTTCGACAATCAGGGCGTAGCCCTGGCCCCCGCCGCCGCAGAGCGCGGCGGCCCCCACCCCGCCGCCGCGGTTGCGCAGCTCGTGGACGAGCCCGGCGGTGATCCGGGCCCCGGTGCACCCGATCGGGTGGCCGAGCGCCACCGCGCCGCCGTTCACGTTGACCTTCTCCAGGTCGACGCCGAGCAGACGCGTCGAATGGATCGCGACCGCGGCGAACGCCTCGTTGATCTCGTACAGGTCAAAGTGTGACGGGTCCCTCCCGATCCTGGACGCGGCCTGGCTGATGGCCAGTGCTGGTTGGTGGTGGAGCGAAGGATCCGGCCCGGCGACGACTCCGGCCGAGGCAATCCGCGCGAGTGGGATGAGCCCGAACTCGTTCGCCTTCTCGCGGCTGGTCAAGACGAGCGCGCACGAGCCGTCGGAGATCTGGCTGGAGTTTCCCGCCGTCGTCGTGCCGTCCTGCGCGAACGCCCCCGTCAGCGTGCTCAGCGACTCCACGCATGAGCCTGGGCGGAGCCCCTCGTCATGATCGACGACCACCGGGTGGGAACTGCCCTGCGCTACCTCGACCTGGACGACCTCACCGGTGAACCGGCCCCTTTTCCAGGCGGCCACCGCACGCTCATGGGACATCGCCGCCCACTCGTCCTGTGCCCGGCGGCTGATCCCGTGCCGCTCGGCCATCCGGTCGTTCCCCGAGCCCATGTGCTCCAAGTCGTAGGCGTCCCACAACCCGTCGTGGATCATCGAGTCGACGAGCTCGCCATTGCCCATCCGGTGGCCTGTCCGGACCTTGGGGAGCAGGTACGGCGCGTTCGACATCGACTCCATACCGCCGGCCACGACGACGTCGTATTGACCGAGGCGGATCGCCTGGTCGGCCAGGTGAACCGCGTTCATGCCGGAAAGGCAGACCATGTTGACGGTCAGCGCGGGTGCCCGCATCGGGATCTCGGCCTTGCGCGCCGCCTGCCGCGCGGTGACCTGCCCCTGTCCTGCCTGGAGCACATGGCCCATGATCGTGTACTCGACCTGATCTGGCACGGCTCCCGCACGGTCGAGCGCCGCAGCGATCGCCCGGCCCCCCAGGTCCACGGCTGACAGCGGTGACAGCCCACCCAGAAACCTGCCGATCGGCGTACGGGCGTATCCGACGATCACCGCTTCGCTCATCACTGCTCCTGCCAGCAGGCACGGCGTAGCTCCATCATCGCAGGTCAGGACGGGATGAACCCCGCCCGCCTCGAGTGTTCTCTACCAGGAATGAGCGATCTGCTCGCGTTCCTGCGGCGAAACCCCGACTTCCGGCGCCTGTTCTTGGCCGCCGTGGTGTCGCTGGCCGGCGACTGGTTCGCGTTCGTCGCGGTCACCGGACTCGTGAACGAGCTGACCGGCACCGAGGGCGCGGCGGCCCTGGTGTTCGCCGCGAGCGTCCTGCCGATCTTCCTGGCCTCACCCTTGGCCGGCGTGATCGCTGACCGCGTCGACCGGAAGCGGATGATGGTCATGGTCGACTTCGGCCGGGTCGTGCCGTCGCTCGGGCTGCTCCTCGCGGTCCGCTGGGGCAGCGCGCCGCTCGCGATCGGCTGCATCTTGGCGATCGCGGTGATGTCGGTGTTCTTCGAGCCGGTCTCGGCGGCGGCGCTACCCAACCTTGTCGAGGCCGAGGACCTGTCGCTCGCCCAGGCGACGATGGCTTCGGTCTGGGGCACGATGCTCTTCGTCGGCGCGGCGATCGGTGGGCTGGTCGCCCAAGTGTTCGGCCGCGAGACGGCGTTCGTCGTGAACGCCGCGACGTTCGTCGTCTCCGCCGCGCTCGTGATGAGGATTCGCCGCCCGCTCCAGACGGGGCCGGTGTCCTCGCCGGCGACCGTGCTCGCCCATCTCCGCGAGGTCTGGGCGTTCGTCAAGCCGCGCAAGGCCAGCCGCGCGCTGATGCTCGCCAAGACCGGGGTCGGGATCGGCAACGGCATCGTCGGCCTGCTCCCCGCGTTCGCGGCTCGCTTCGGCGCGGGCGACGCCGCGATCGGGCTGCTCCTCGCCGCCCGGGGAATCGGGTCGCTGATCGGCCCGTTCATCGGGCGCAGGATCGGCCGTGACGACGGGCGCCGACTGCTGCTCGTCTGCGGGGCCTCGATCTGCAGCTACGCGATCGCGTACGCGTTCCTGCCGCTCACGTCCTCGCTCGCGGTCGCCACAGTGTGCGTCGCGCTTGCGCATGCCGGCGGAGGTGCGCAATGGGTGCTCTCGACGTACGGGCTCCAGCGCACCACTCCCGACGCCGTCCGGGGAAGGGTGATGTCGCTCTACTTCGGTCTCGCGACGCTGGCGGTCGGGCTGTCCGCACTTCTGGCCGGCGGCGCTGCCGACGTCTTCGGGCTGCGCACGACCTCCTGGGCGCTCCTCGCCCTCGCGCTCGTCTACGGCGGCACCTGGCTGGTGTGGACCCGGGACCTCTGGCTTGCTCCCTCAGATCCGCTCATGCTCGAGGCCGCACGCCCACCACGCTGACCCGTCCAGATGTGTGTACCTGGCCCAACCATCGCCCCGGCATCCCAGATCACCGCGTTGTACTTGCGTATCACCGCCGCCTGTCATCCGGCCTCGTCCAGCCAGTGGGTCCAAGCGGAACGTTCCGTATACACCGAGGTCGCGACTGCGCCCGTCACACAAGGCGCGGGCTGCGTGTACTGGTTGTCCTCTCAAGCGACCCGCACGCCGCGAGGCGGCATCAGGGCGCGCACGAATGCCACGGGTTCCCGCGGACCACGAGCCCGGACGCCCCTGAGGACGCGGTGGGGTACGGCCCATGTTGCCCGGTGCTCAACGGGTTCCTGTCAACAAGACCGCATAGAGTACGTTTGTCAATCATGCGCGTCTGGGTTTCTCTCCATGATCTCGCCAACGGCAACCTGCCGCCTATTTGCGCGAAGACCGGTGTCCGGTGCAGGACGAGCTGTCGGGTTCGCCTCTCGAACCAGCCCTCCTGGATCACCTGGCTCTTGCCATACAGCTGGTACACGGACGCCAGGGCTGGCCGCTTCACCCGCCGGGCAGTGCTCGGCATCCTGCCGATGACCCCCCCGGCACACAAACGCGTCCTGTGGACGCTCGCCGCCGGTCAGCATGCGCGCCGAGTCGGAGGCTGCCTGTTCGCCGGCGCCTTCGTCGTCGCCCTCACGCTCCCCCACGCGTCGCTGGCGCCGCGCGTCACGGCCGCGGGGATCGGCGTATTCATGATCGCCGCCGCGCTGAACCTGTTCGGGTGCAGGTGGTCGATCGGCGGCCGTATCGAGAAGAACGACCGCTGGGTCCGGCTCATCGGGGTTCATCCCCGCTTCGCCGCCGCCGTCCGGGCCCACTACCGCAGACGGCGCGCGGTCGCGCAGCCGTCTGCATCTCGGCCGAACAGTGCAGCTGTGCCTGTGGCAGCGCCAGTGCGTACAACGACGACGGCTGGCGAGCGCACATTCCAACCTTGAAAGCGTGTAGCAAACCGCGCACGATGACTCGCGCGGAGCAATGAAGAGCATCCAAACACACGCTCTCAGATAGGTCGCTCCACCCGACGCGACGCGACCCCCACAACAATTTCAAACACGTTCTCAGGGGTTAGCGCCTATCCTCAGTGTCAATGAGGCTGCAACGGATCGATCATGTCGGATATGCCGTCGAGAACCTCGAGGCCGCGATCCAGTATCACCAGCGGCTCTACGGCGCCGAAGTCGTCCACAGGGAAGAGGTCGAGCGAGACGGTGTGCGCGAGGCCCTGCTCGCAGTCGGGCCCAGCTTCATCCAGCTACTCGAGCCCGTCCACTCCGACTCCCCGGTTGCTCGCTTCCTCAAGCGCAACGGCCCTGGCGTACACCATGTCGGCTACGGCGTTGCCGACGTCGCCGCGGCTCTCGAGGACCTCAGGAAACTCGGCGTCCAGCTAGTCGATGACCATCCACGGCCCGGCTCCCGAGGCTGCACCGTCGCGTTCCTCCACCCCAAAGGGGCCATGGGTGTCTTGGTCGAGCTGGTAGAGGATCCGACGCTGACCGACGGGTGAGCCCGTCACGGCCTCACCGGCCTTTCTTCGGTGCCGCAGTTTCCCAGCCCTCCGACCAAAAATCGGGTCTTCTCACGCATCCGTGGGTGGCCTCGGGCCTGTCCGGGCAGGGCAGGGCGTCCCTGCGGTCAGCGAGCAGAGGCCGCTCCCGGCCTGACCTGTCACAACTCGGCTGCGCGCGCGACGCGGCAGCGACGCGGTGACCGGCAGGTGACGTCCCCGGCGTCCGTCTCGTCGCGCGCAGGCCCCACCGAGGCTTTCGACGCCTGACCCGGCCGTTGCGCGAGGCTGACGGCCCGGTACAAGGGGCGTGACGCTGGCTTGCCCCGCCGGGGCGGTGAGTCCGCTGGCGTAATCGTCCCGCTGACCCGCAGGAAAGTGGATGGCCGAGGATCTGAGCCGACCCGTGGGCGGGCTCCACAGGTCTGCGCAACGCCTGCACGCCGACGACAGGGCAGGAAGAGGCTGCGGCCTGCGCAGACGGGGAGCAGCCACCCACGGACGTGTGACAAGAGCCCAAAAAACTCACTCCCTCAAGGCGAGTGCCTTGAGGGAGTGAGAGGAGTGTCAAGTAGAGCGCTATCCAGTGAACTCCGAATTACGCCGGTTGGCTCGCTTTGCAGCGGCGAGGAAGGTTCCTCCGAGTGTCAGGACGAGTAGTGCGAGCACCAGGATCAGCGCTGTGGACTGACCAGTCTCGGCGAGAGGAGGCTCATCTTTCTCTTCCTCCTTGTCGCCCTTGTCCTTGTCCTCGTCCTTGGGCTTGTCCTTGTCCTCGTCCTTGTCCTTGTCCTCGTCCTCGTCGTCCTTGTCCGAGATAACCTTGGCGTCACCACCACGACCGCCGGCTCCGTTGCCACTGCCGACGTTCTCGCACTTGGCAATAACGAGGCACAGGCCGATGCCGATGCCGATCGGGCTGCCGTTACCACCGTCACCACCGATGGCTATACCGCGGCCACGAACCTTGGCTTTGCCACCATCGCCGCCGGACGCGTTGCCGCTGCCGACGTTGTCGCATTCGGCCAAGACCGCGCAGACGCCGACGCCGACCCCGATCAGCCCGGCGTTGCCGCCGTCGCCACCAATGGCCGTGCCAGTGCCCGTACCCTTGCCAACCGTGGCGTCGCCACCCTCGCCGCCGGCCGCGTTGTCGCTGCCGACATCCTCGCAGTCAGCGAAGACCGCGCAGACGCCGACGCCGACGCCGATCAGGCCGCCGTTGCCGCCGTCGCCACCGAATGCCTTGCCCTTGCCCTTGCCCTTGGCAACCTTGGCGTCGCCACCATCGCCGCCGGCCGCGTTGCCGCTGCCGACATTCTCACAGTTGGCGACGATCAGGCACACGCCGACCCCGACGCCGATCAGGCCGCCGTTGCCGCCGTCGCCACCCCTGGCCACGCTGCGGCCACCACGGTTCTTGGTGGTGTGGCTGACTTCGTTGGTGTCAGCGGTGTCAGAGGCGTCAGCGGTGTCGCTGAAGTCGCTGCTGACGTACCTGATCTGGCTGTTGGTGTCATCAGCGCCGACGCGACTGATGCCTGCAGGTGTCTCGGCGTGGGCAGCGGGGAGAGATCTGGCGTACAAGAAAAGCAGTGCGCAGAACGTAAACAACGCGCCCGCTATGAGGAGCGCGCGTCTCGCGACACGCTGCGCGCCGTGTCGCTCCACAGAGGCGATGTCCATTGAACCTCCCCCCAGAGTGCCCCGAAACGTGCGGGGACACCCCGGTTTTCGTCTATGCCCGGTGTAGTACCACGATGTCCGTTTCCAGAGCAACTCTTCCGCGCGGGGGCGTGAGTATCCTCCACGTAGCTACCTGTCCTTACCTGCCAAGATGGACAGGAACCGGGTGGAGAGTCCCCCTCCAGTGCTGGCGGTCAGGATCTCCCGTAGGGGGTCTCCAGCCCGGCGGTCAGCAGCCGCTCGACGTACTTCGCGATGACGTCGACCTCCAAGTTGACCAGGTCGCCGACCACCCGAAGGCCGAAGGCGGTGACCGCGAGCGTGTGCGGGATCAGGCCGAGGCTGAACCCCGGCGGGCGAGCCTCGACTCCCATCACCGTCAGCGAGACCCCGTCGACCGTGATCGACCCCTTCTCGACCACATAGCGCTGAAGGGCTGACGGCAGCGAGAAGCGCATGACCGTCCAGCCGGCTCCTTGTGGCTCGACCGCGAGGACCTCGGCAACGCCATCGACGTGGCCTTGCACGAGGTGCCCACCGAGCCGCCCGTCCGCCCGGAGGGACCGCTCGAGGTTCACCGGAGCGCGCGGGGCCAGCGCGCCGAGCGCCGTCCGGGCCATGGTCTCACCCATCAGGTCGGCGGTGAATCCACCCTCCGGCGGGAGCGCCGTGACCGTGACGCAGCACCCATTGACGGCGATCGAGTCACCGATACGAGCGTCGGCGACAACAGTCGCGCAGTCGATCGACATCCGAGCGCCGCGGTCACCATGCTCGACGGCCCGGACCCGGCCGAGCTCCTCCACGATTCCAGTGAACATCCGAGAGCTCCACAATCTTGGTTGGGTCATCTGGCTCAGGGGAACTCGGTGGTGGTCGCGAGTGTAGGCGCGGCCCGCATCGCGCACGCGCGGGTATGCGCTCCGTGCGCCGGTGCACTCCGCAGCGATCCCGAACCGTTCCGGGATAGACACGTACACTCCATTCCATGGGGTTCTTCGACCGCTTCCGGCGCAGGCGAAGAAAGATCCCCGGGGTGGCTGGCCCCTCGGCGAGGACCCTGGCGGAGCTGGCGCAGTTCCTACGCGACCGGGAAGGTGTGGAGGGGTACCTTGAGCCGCAGACAACGATCTACGCCACGACCCTCTGTCTGGTAGCGGTAGACGGGGAGTTCCTCCGCCGCCCAGTGAAGGACGAGCGACAGGCTCACACGCTTTGCGCTGAGCATAAGGTGCCGCTCTACGACGCACGCAAAGTCGGCTATCCCAAGCGGATGCGCGAATATCAGCAGGGGGAAAAGCAGCGGCGGATCGGCCTGGACGACCTCCCTCCCCTCGACGTCACCGAGGAGCCGGAGCGCGACGACTGACGTCTCCTGGCGGGGCCTTGCCAGTGCTCCGCGCGGGAAGTTCGTTCTGCTGTGAGGGGGTCCGGAACCCCAGAGGGGACCCTGGGGACGCCCCCGATGACTCAAGGGCGCGACTGCGCCCGGAGCGCAAGGCGCGAGGAGGACGTGACTTGGAGAAACTCGAGCGCAGAAGCAACGCCGCGATCCGGGATGCAGGCGCGTGGAGAATGCCAACGAACTTTGCGGGCGGTGCACTAACCCTGTGCCTGGCTCAATCCCGCATCTGCACCGTCTCGACGAAGACGGTCTGGAGCGGGGAGGAGCCGCGCAGAGGCACGGCGGCGATGCGATCGACAACGTCCATACCGGCGGTCACCTCACCGAAGACCGCGTAGTTCGGTGGCAGGCGGACGTCGGCCAGGCAGATGAAGAACTGGCTGCCGTTCGTGTCCGGCCCGGAATTCGCCATCGCCACGGTGCCCCTGGCGTAGCCGCGGTTTCGGGCGGCGGCGAGCTCGTCGGCGAAACGGTAACCCGGCCCACCCCTGCCCGTGCTGGTCGGGTCGCCCATCTGGATGACGAACCCGGGCACCACGCGGTGAATGATCGTGGCGTCGTAGAACCCAGCACTCGCCAGGAACACAAAGTTGTTCGCGGTCACGGGCGATTCAGCGGAGTACAACTCGATCTCGATCTCGCCGCAGGAGGTGGTGATCGTGGCCTGGTGGCGTGATCGGTCGTCGAGCACCTGCTTGGCCTGCTCGTAGCTCTGCTTTGGCCGGCCGTGCCCTTCAGGAACGCTGCCGCCGCATGCGACTTCCATGGCTGCTCCTATCGTGCTGACGGGCTGGGGGCTCCCGACCCACCGGTCGGAGACGACTCGATCGTGACCGATTCGATCCAGATGCGCTGTTTCGGGGTCTCTCCGTCCACGGGAATCGCCCCGATCTTGCCGAGGACGTCCAACCCCTCGACGACCTTTGCGAATTTTGTATACGTCGGCGCAATAGTGAACTTATCGTTGAAGACGAAGAAAAACTGGCTCCCAGCACTGTTGGGATCGCTGGTTTTCGCCATCGCGACCGACCCCGCGGGGTAGCCCTCGGATCGAGCGGCCTCGAGCTCGTCGCGCATCGTGTAGCCGACGCCCCAGGACGCATCGTTTGTGCCCGAGCCCGTCTGGAGCGCACCGATCGTCGTGGCGTTGCGGAAGATCTCCAACCCGTCGAAGAACCTCTGCTGCGCGAGGAACAGGAAGCTGTTCACCGTGACTGGGCTCGGGCGCTCGTAGAGGTCCACGACCACGCGACCGCAGGACGTCTGAATCACTGCGCGGTAGTCCTTGCCGGACTCCAATACCCGGGTGGGGCCGCCGGGGAACGTCGGCCGCGCATCGCCGACGTTCACGGGCTCGGTCGCCCCACAGGCGACCGGCGCGTCACTGCGGACCGTGGCCTTGGTGGCGCCTGGGACGGCCTGCCCTGGCCTGGCGGTCGGGACCGCGGGCACCACCGCGGGCGCCTCGGTCGGCTCAGCTTGGGGTACGGGGCGATCGACGCTGAAGAACACGAGCACACCGCCGATCACAATCACCACCGCAATCACCAGGACGGTGCCGATCGTACGCTGGCGCCCCTGGCGGCGGGCCGCAGCCCGCGCGGCCTCCTTCTGTCGCCTGAGCTCACGCTTGTGCTGCTTGCCGCTCACGTCACCTCCGTGACCTACATGGAAACGCTCGGGTCACCTGCCCGCTGACCCGGCCGCTGGTGAGAGGGTCTCTAGGGATGCTAGATGATTGCTTCCAAAGTGGTTGATGTGACTGGTAGTGGATACGAGGCTTTCGAGACGAGATCGTCGAGAGCGGGCGTTATCAACCAACGCCGACTCTGGAGGCCGCGTGGACGCCTGCCTCGACGACCTCGTCACCGCAGGCTACGTCACGGTCGACGACCTGCCCGCCGACCGACGGCGCATGAGACGCCCCCCGCAGCTGACCGACCCCGAGCTGATCTGCCTGGCCGCCGCCCAGCCGCTGCTCGGGTTCGACTGAGAGCGCCGCTGGGTCCGGTTCGCCAACACGCGGCTGGGCCACCTGTTCGGTCACCTGCCCAAAGCGCCCGGGTGCAACAAGCGGCTGCGCAAGGCAGCGCCGCTGTTGGCCGAGGTCATCCGCCGTGTGGCGGCCGACGCGCCGTCCTGGCACGACGGGGGTGCGGCTGGCCGACTCCACCCCGGCCCCCTGCGCAGCCAGCCGACAGACGGTGAAACGCTCGGATTTAGCCGGCTGGGCCAACTACGGCTGCTGCGCGTCCCGCTCCCGCTGGTTCTGGGGCATGCGGCTGTACCTGGTCTGCGCGCCCGACGGGATGCCGGTCATCTGGGGGCTGGCCGACGCCGACCTCGGCGAGCGCGAGGTCCTGGCCGCGCTGCTCGACGCCGACCATCACCTGATCCGCACCAGCCAGGTCGACCAGCCCGACAAACGCTCGCTGATCGCCTACGACCACTAACCCGACATAGGAAGCAATCATCTAGAGGTCCGACGAAGAAGCTGCCCGCGAGGCTGCGGTCTGCGCGCGCGTCGCAGCAGCGAACAGACGCAACGAGGCGAGGCGGGATGCAGGCGCTGCCGAAGACACAAAGCTCCCCGAGGCGGACGCTAATGGGCACTCCGGCTGCGCCTGACCTCCAGGCGCCAGCAGTGACGGTGCCAGTGCCGGCGGAGGTCAGAGTCACCCACTGGCCACACGACCACGTGACCCTCACCAGCGGGCACGATGTTTCCGCACTCCGGGCAGAGGTAGTCCTTGACTGCCCGGTGCTCGTCCACGAGCTGGACCTCGTAGCCCTCGAACTTCAGCTCGTCGTCAGATCGCGACGGGGCGAGGAGATCGCCGATGTCGCGCATCGCGTCAGCGTTCTGCCAGGGACGGGTAGCCCGCTTTTTCCGTGCGCCTTTACTCATTCCTCTACTCCGGCTAAGGCCAACACCAGCGCAAGGGGCGGCGAGGACCCCAAGGTCGTCAGCCTGCCCGAGCACCAGCACGAGGTCCAGTGCCGGGTCGAACAAACGGGCTGACGAGGTAGGCCACCGCACGCCCAGCGAGCGCCTTCGCTCTCGGGGCCACGCGTCGATCGACCGCGAAATCCTTCAGTAGAAGTATGACGTCCCACGCTCCCCGGAGCAGCACACCCAGCCCGAAACCAGGATTGCCCGACCAGAAGGCGGCCCACGGACGCGGACGGGCAACGTCCGTCACGCTCAGGTGCCCGTCTGCGGGCACAGCCACGGGAGTTATCCACAGCTCACGTCCCGCAGACGTGGCGCGCCGGGCACGAATGGTTCACAGTGCGGTTCATGAACGCATGGGCGAAACTCGCGACTGTAGCACGCCGCCACCACTACGTCGTCAGCGGGGTCCAGGCCGCCGCATGCGGCCTGGACCCCGCCACCTTGTGGCGGCGGGCGACGTCGGAGCGTTGGGAGCGACTCCACCCAGGCGTCTACGCGCTGCCGGGGTCGGCCGCCACACACGAGCGGCAGATCAGCGCGGCGCTCCTTGCCGTCGGCGGCAAGGTGGCCGCCTGCCGCCAGACCGCGGCGTATCTGTGGGGCATGACCGATCGCGTTCCCAGCGTGGTTGACCTGGTCATCCCGCCGAGCCGTCGGGCTCCGGCGCTGGAGGGCGTCCGCGCGCTCCGGAGTAGGACCGTCACGCCTTCCGACCTCCGGTGCGTGGACGGGCTCGCGGTAACGAGCCCCGCCCGGACGATTTGCGACCTCGCCGCGGTCATCCTGGACGACCACGAGCTGCGCCTGCTCGTGCTCGCCGCCCGCCGCCGGGGAGTGCTCGACCTGGCTGAGCTGCGCCGCCGCCACATGGGCTTGGCTCGCTCGCGTGGAGGGACGCGGCTGGCGCGGATCCTCAACGAGCTCGACGCCGAACGGCCAGGCTCGATCTTCGAGCACGAGATCCGGGCGTTCGTTCACAGCCACGGCCTCGTCCCACACCCAACGCCCCTGTGGATCCCCTGCCGTGACGGCCGGACCAGGCAGGTCGACATCCCGTTCATTGATCAGTGGGTGGGAATCGACGCCGACGACGGCACCCGGGTCGACGAGGACGACGAGAAGGATCTCGAACTCGCCGCAGTCGGCTGGCGGATCGGGCGGCTCACGCGACCGGGCTTCCAACGGGATCGGGAGCGCTGGCTCCAAAGCCTGCTCAGGTTGCTGGCCAGCTCACCGCCCCTACTCGCCCGTCAACGGCGATGTGCACTTCCAGCAAGAGAGAAGTCGGCAGTGCGCACCGCCTAGCTAGTGGTCCGCGCGGACCACTAGGCCGTCCCAGCGCGAATGAGCAGGACGCCGAGCCCGTTGAACAGCATGTGGGCGATGACCGGCGTGATGATCGTGCCACGGCGCCGGAAGATCAGCGCAAGGTACATGCCGAACAGGAAGATGGGCACGACAATGATCACACTCGCAAGCGGATCAGGCTCGACGTGGACAGCGCTGAAGACTGCAGCGGAGAGCGCCGCCGAGGACCAGACGCCGAGCCGCCGCTCGAACGCTTGGAAGAGCATGCCGCGAAAGAACAGCTCTTCGGCGATCGGGGCGACGGTGACGATCAGCAGAATCGCGAGTGGCGCGGCCGAGCCGGTAGCGAGCTGGTGCAGGTCCTGCTGGAGCGGCGGGATCCTCATGTCCAGCGCGTGGACAAGCGCCTGGAGCAGGGACCCGACCGCGAACATGAGCACCAAGGCTCCCCCGACGCCGTAGATCAGCCCGGCACCGACATCACGGACGCTTGGAGGCTTGAGCCCGACGAGCCGCCGGACACCGTCCGTGCTGCGCATGCGAGCCAGGAGAACAGTCATCACAACGAGCGCGACAGGCGGGGCGAACAGGAGCAGCAGCACCACCGAGGGGGCGTCGTTCGGCCGCGCGCCGGCCACCGTGCCGGCCACCGCACCGATGAGGAAGGTGATCACGAGCCAGCCGAGGAGGACACGCGCGGCGTCCGGGAGCGTCCACCCCACCCGCCCGAACTCGTCATCCCGGCCAGGTTCGGGATGAGCCCACGGCACCTCAATGATGTCCATGGGCGGCGAGCCTACCCGCCGGCAATGGCAGGTCCCCTACGAGGAGAGGTCCAGGGCAAGGGTGGCACGCTTCTGGTCGCGCTTCGCGTCGGCGTCGTCTGGGTCGGTGCGCAGGCGCGCTTCGGCGTCCTGTCGGAGGGACTCAGCGGCCAAACGGTCGATGTGGTCGGGCTCCTCGGCGGTGTCGGCCAGCACCACCAGCCGCCCGTCGCGCAGCTCAAGGAAGCCGCCGTAGACCGCAAAGAGGTGCTCGTCTGAGGCGGTCCGCACCTTCACCGGCGCGATGTCGAGCTGGAGGAGGGCGGGCTGGTGACCGGGCAGGATGCCGATCTGGCCGTCCATCGAGCGGGCGTAGACCTCCCTCGCCTCGCCCGAGAACAGGACACGCTCGGGCGAGAGAACCTCAACCTCCATCGTCGCCATGCTCAGCTCTCCGCGAGTTTCTTTGCCTTGGCCAGGACGTCGTCGATGCCGCCGACGTTGAAGAACGCCTGCTCAGGGATGTCGTCGAGCTCGCCGTTGACGAGCGCTTCGAAGCCGGAGATCGTGTCCTCCAGCTTCACCGTCACGCCAGGCACGCCGGTGAACTGCTCGGCGACGTAGAAGGGCTGGGAGAAGAACCGCATGGTCTTGCGCGCACGCTGGACGGTGACCCTGTCCTCCTCGGAGAGCTCGTCGATGCCGAGGATCGCGATGATGTCCTGGAGGTCCTTGTAGCGCTGGAGGATCTCCTGTGTCCGGGTCGCCACCCGATAGTGGCGTTCGCCGACGATGTTGGGATCGAGGATCCGGCTGTTCGAGTCGAGCGGGTCGACCGCGGGGTAGATTCCCAGCTCGGCGATGCCGCGCGAGAGCACGGTCTGGGCGTCGAGGTGAGCGAACGTGGCGTGCGGAGCAGGGTCGGTGATGTCGTCGGCGGGGACGTACACCGCCTGGAGGGACGTGACCGAGCGGCCCTTCGTCGAGGTGATCCGCTCCTGCAGCTGGCCCATCTCGTTCGCGAGCGTCGGCTGGTAGCCGACTGCCGATGGCATCCGGCCGAGCAGCGTCGACACCTCGGAGCCGGCCTGGACGAAGCGGAAGATGTTGTCGATGAACAGCAGGACGTCCTGGTGCATCTCGTCACGGAAGTACTCGGCCATCGTGAGCGCGGACAGGCCCACCCGCAGCCGCACGCCAGGCGGCTCGTCCATCTGGCCGAACACGAGCGCGGTCTTGGACATCACGCCGGACTCGCGCATCTCGAGGATGAGGTCGTTGCCCTCGCGGGTGCGCTCGCCGACACCGGCGAACAGCGACACGCCGCCGTGCTCCTCGGCGACGCGGTGGATCATCTCCTGGATGATCACGGTCTTGCCGACACCGGCGCCGCCGAACATCCCGATCTTCCCGCCCTCGACGTAGGGCTCGACGAGGTCGATGACCTTGATGCCGGTCTCGAACATCTTCGCCTGCGGCTCGAGCTCGTCGAACGGCGGCGAATCTCGATGGATCGGCCACCATGCGTCGGGCTCGATCTCGTCGGGATCGCAGTCGAGCGGCTCACCGAGGACGTTGTAGACGTGGCCGAGAATGCCCTGGCCCACGGGCACCAAGATGGGGGCGCCGGTGTTGCGGACCGGCGTGCCGCGCCTCACGCCGTCGGTGGGCTGCATGACGATCGCCCGCACGACCCGGTCGCCGATGTGCTGAGCGACCTCGGCGGTCAGCGTCTTCGTCTCGTCGCCGAGCGTCCGCTCTAGCTTCAGCGCGTAGTTGATCTCCGGCAACGCCTCCGGGGGGAACTCCACGTCGATGACGGGCCCTACGACAGCGATGATCCGCCCCTCGGGCTGCTGATCGGCCTCGCGGGTCGGGGGGGTCATGGTGGTCTCGGTCATCCGACGAGTTCCCTTGGTTGTTCTTGGCTGCGGTCCTGCTTGGCGACCGCCTGGCTTGCGAGCGCCTCGGCCCCGCCGACGATCTCGGAGATCTCGGTGGTGATCGCGGCCTGGCGGGCGCGGTTGGCCTCGCGGGTGAGGTCCTCAAGCACGTCCCCCGCGTTCTCGGTCGCGGCCTTCATCGCGCGCTGTCGGCTCGCGTGCTCGCTGGCCGCCGACTCGAGCAGGCCGGCGAAGAACTGATGCTCCACGTACCGGCGCACGAGCGTGGTCAGGATCTCGGCCGGCTCGGGCTCGAAGAGGAACTGCGGCGGGAAGCCCGCGCCGCCGGAGAGCCCCGCCGGGTCGACCGGGAGAATCCTCACCACGGCCGCCACCTGCGTCAGGGCCGAGCGGAAGTCGGTGTAGACGAGCCAGACCCCGTCGATGCGCCCCTCGACGTAGTCGTCGATCACGCGCGCGGCGATCCGCTGCGCGTCGGCGTAGCTCGGCCGCTCACTGAAGCCGGTCCACGTATGCTCAGGCGCCCGGCCCCGGTAGCGGAAGTACGTCTCGGCCTTCCTGCCAGACGCGTAGAGCACGGCGACACGGCCGTCGGCGCGCTGGGATTCGGCGAGCCGCTCGGCGCGGCGCAGGACATTCGTGTTGTACGCGCCCGCCAGCCCCTTGTCGCCGGCGAGCACGACAATCCCGACGCGCTCGGCGGGGTCACGGGCGTGAAGCAGGGGGTGATCGGCGACCTCGTGCTCGGCGGCGAGATCGCGGATCACCCGCACGATCGCCCGCGCGTAGGGACGAGCGGCCTCGACCGCCTCCCTGGCGCGCTGGATCCGGCTCGCCGCGATCAGCTCCATCGCCCGCGTGATCTTCTGCGTCGACTTGACGCTGCGGATCCTCCGGCGGATCGTGCGAAGCTCAGCTGTTCCAGGCATGAGGCTAAGCCTCCTCGGCCTGCGGCTCGGCCTCCTCGATCTCGCCCTTCAGGGTGTCGAGGTCATCGGTCTCGCCAGGCTCGTCCGCCTGGACGGCCTCAGAGGGCTGGAAGGTGTCCTTGAAGTCATCGACGGCCTTGCCGAGCCGCTCGGCGCGATCGTCCTCCAAGAGCCCGTCACCGCGGATGTCGTCGAGCAGGTCGCCGTGGCGGTCGCGGAGGAACTCGCGAAGCCCGGCCTCGAAGCGACGGACGTCGCTGACCGGGAGGTCGTCGAGTTTGCCGTTGGAGACGGCCCAGATCGTGCAGATCTGCTCCTCGGCCGGCACCGGCTGGTACTGCGGCTGCTTGAGGATCTCGACCGTGCGGGCGCCGCGGTCGAGCTGGTCCTGCGACGCTTTGTCAAGCTCGGAGCCGAACTGGGCGAACGCCTCCAGCTCGCGGTACTGGGCGAGGTCGATCCGCATCGTGCCGGCCACTTTCTTCATGCCCTTCACCTGGGCGTTGCCGCCCACGCGTGACACGGAGATGCCAACGTTGATCGCCGGGCGGACACCTTGGAAGAACAGGTCGGCCTCCAGGTAGATCTGCCCGTCGGTGATCGAGATCACGTTGGTCGGGATGTACGCCGAGACGTCCCCACCCTTGGTCTCGATGATCGGCAGCGCGGTCATGCTGCCGCCGCCGAGGTCGTCGGAGAGCTTCGCGCCGCGCTCGAGCAGGCGCGAGTGCAGGTAGAACACGTCGCCCGGGTACGCCTCGCGGCCCGGCGGGCGGCGGAGCAGGAGCGAGAGCTGACGGTACGCGTCGGCCTGCTTCGACAGGTCGTCATAGATGATGAGCGCGTGCTCGCCCTTGTACATCCAGTAGGCACCGAGCGCGGCACCGGCGTACGGCGCGATGTACTGGAACGGCGCAGGCGAGGACGCGGCGGCCGAGACGACGACGGTGTAGTCCATCGCGCCGTGCTGCTCCAGCCGGCTATAGACCTCGGCGATCGTCGAGCCCTTCTGCCCGATCGCGACGTAGATGCACTTCACCTGCCGGTCGGTGCCCCACAGCTCGCGCTGGTTCATGATCGTGTCGATCGCGATCGCGGTCTTGCCGACCTGGCGGTCGCCGATGATCAGCTGGCGCTGGCCGCGACCGATCGGGGTCATCGCGTCAATGGCCTTGATGCCGGTCTGGAGCGGCTCCTTCACTGGCTGCCGGGCCACCACCGACGGCGCCTGGACCTCCAGGCCACGGCGGCCGTCGAGCTTGGCGGTATCGAGCGGGCCCTTGCCGTCGATCGGGCGGCCGAGCGGGTCGACGACCCGGCCGAGGTAGGCGTCACCGACGGGCACCGAGAGCACGTCGCCGGTCGGCTTGACCTGGTCCCCTTCCTCCACGCCAGAGGCGTCGCCGAGGATCACCGCGCCGATCGAGGTCTCGTCGAGGTTGAGAGCGATCCCGTAGAGCTGCCGGCCGTTCGGGTCGACGCCGAAGTCGAGCAGCTCGTTGGCCATCACCCCGGGCAGCCCGGTGACGTGCGCGATGCCGTCGCCGGAGTCCATCACCCGGCCGACCTGCTCCCTGGAGAGCTTGAGGTCGTAGTCCGCCAGTCGGGAGGACAGGGCCTGAGAGATCTCGTCGGCGGAGATGGAGAGATCGGTCATTGCTCCTCGCTCCTGAAGGTCTATGAGCCGACGAGACGAGCCCTGAGCTCGTCCAACCGCCGGGCGACGCTGCCATCGATCACCATATCGCCGACCCGGACGACAATACCTCCGAGGAGGTCGGGGTCCACGACGACCTTCATGTCGATCTTCTTGCCGGTCGTGCGCTCGATCGCCAGAGCCAGCCGGCTCGTGCGGTCGTGGTCGAGCGGCGCCGCGGTGCGGACCTGCGCGACCGCGCGACCGCGCATCTGCGCGGATCGCTCCACGACCGCGTCGGCGATCTCGGTGAGCAGGCGCGCGCGACCCGCCTGGATGACGTAGACCAACCCCGCGAGGGTCTGCGGGTGGGCGCGGTCCGCGAGCAGCTCGGACACGATCCCGAGCTTGTCCGGGATCGCGATGGTCACATCCGTCAGGCGGTCGCGGAGCTCGGGATGGTCGTCCATTGCCCGAGCGAACCGAAACAGATCGTCGGACACGCGGTCCAAGGCGCCCTCGGCGTCCGCAACCCCGACGATCGCCTCCGCGTAGTGCGCGGTCACATCTCGGGCCATCAGTTCAGGCTCGAAAGCTGGTTGATGTAGTCGTCCACGAGGTCAGCGTGCCGACCACCGTCGAGCTCCTGTTGCACGATCTTGCGCGCGATGGAGAGCGAGAGGTCCGCGACCTGCCCACGGAGATCCTGAATCAGCCGGCTGCGCTCGGCTTGTTGGTCGGCGCGCGCGCGCTCGACGATCTGGCGGGCCTCCTCCTCCGCGCGCCTGATGAGGTCGGCCCGCAGGCCCTCGGCTTGGGTCCGGGTGTCCTCGATGATCTTGGTCGCCTGCTCCCGGGCGTCCGCGAGCTTCTCCTCGTACTCCCGGCGTAGCTGCTCGGCATCCTGGCGCGCGGCCTCGGCCTGCTCGAGCCGGCCCTGGATCGCCTGCTGGCGCTCCTCGAGCGTCTTGTTCAGCGCCGGGAAGACCTTGCGCACCATGACGACCATGAGCATGGCGAACCCAACGAGGCCCCAGATCAGCTCAGCCTGGTCAGGAAGCAGGAGCTGCGCGGGGTTCTCACCACCGCCCTCGGCGGCCAGGAGGACCACCGTCGCGAGCATTGCCATGTGCGACACCTTCTCCGGCTACTGGACGATGAAGAAGAGCAGCAGGCCGAACAAGGCGAGCGCCTCGACGAATGCGATGCCGAGGAACATTGTGGTCCGGACGGGACCAGCCGCTTCCGGCTGGCGGGCCAGCGCCTCGATCGCCTTGCCGACGACGATCCCGATCCCGATGCCAGGGCCGATGGCACCAAGACCGTAGACGAGCCCCTTGCCGACGGCGCTCAGGTCGCCGGTGAGCCCGCCCTGGGCCTGCGCCAGGATTGCGTGGGCGATGGCCACCATGTGGGTTTCCATGTGGGTTGCTCCTTTTGTCAGTGCTCCGCGTGGAGGGAACTCTCGATGTAGACGGCGGTAAGCATCGTGAAGATGTACGCCTGCAGAAGCCCGACCACGAGCTCGAACCCGATCGCGATCGGCGCCGCGGCGAGGGCCATGATGCCGACCGGCGTGCCCTTGCCGGAGAACAGGAACGCATGGATCGCGAGGAAGACGATCGTCAGCAGGATATGGCCGGCGAGCATGTTCGCGAACAGCCGGACCGCGAGCGTGACGGGTCGTATGAGGAACGTGGACAGGAACTCGATCGGCGCGATGATCAGGTAGAACGCCTTCGGGACGCCCGGCGGGAATGCGACGTTCTTGACGTAGCGCACGCCCTGGTTCTTGAACCCGAGGAGCATGAACACCACATAGACGGTCAGTGAGAGAAACAGCGGCAGCGCCATCCGCGACGTCGTGGGGAAATTCACGAACGGAATGACCTCGAAGAGGTTGTTCAGCCAGACGAACAGAAAAATTGTCGCGAGCAGCGGGACGAACCGCACGCCCTGGGCGCCGATCACCTCGATCGCGATCTGCTCACGTATGAACTGGACGAAGGCCTCGCACGCCGCCTGGAATTTCGAGGGCACGACCTTGCCGTTGCGGAACGCGGCGGAGAGCGCCACGGCACCGACCAGGCACGCGAACAGGGTGATGATCACGGTCCGGTTGACCGCGAACGGCGTGCCCTCGAAGAAGATCGGCGGGAACTGGAAAAGCTCGAGAACTGGTGGGACCACGAACGGGTCGTTGAGGCCAGCCTTGGCCAGAACGGTCGGTATCACACACGGGTCCTTTCGCTGCTGCGCTCCGCCGGGGCGGGGGGCGTCACCCAGAAGAAACCGGGCGTGTGGCTGACCTGCCACGCCTGGAAGGCCAGAGTCGCGGCGACGAGCACGATGCCGGACAGCGCGAGGCTCGAGTGGTTGATGCCCTTGATCGGGGCGAGAGCGGAGAGCACTGCGGCGGTGGCCACGAGCCGGGCGAGGAAGCCGCCGAGCACGCCGACCATCAGCGCCGTGCCCCCGCGCCGGACGAGCGCGGTCAGGACGATCGCCGAGCCCCAGAGCATGGCCGTGACCAGGACGGCCGCGATCGCCGCGCCGACCAGCCCGGGCGTCCCGGCGGCCAGCCAGGCGCAGCACAGCACCGGCGCGGCGGCGATCGTCGAGAACCGCGCCGCAGACGCGGCGAGGCGGAGCTCCGGGTTTTGCACACGGCCAAGCTCCCACCCAGGTGGGCGAAGCCGGTCAGCTGCTGCCATGCGCTGCGCCTTCGGTCGTGTGCTCGGCGGTGCTCGCACCCTCCGCGGGTGGGTCTTCGGTGACGATCATCCCCTGGCTCCGCAGGTACATCAGGTAGAAGCCGGCCACGGTGCCGACCACGAAGCCGATGACGAGGATCCACGGCTTGGTATGCAGCCAGCGGTCGAGCAGCCAGCCGATGCCGCTCCAGGTGAGGATGGCGGAGATGAACTCGGCCACGATGAGTGTCCCGGTATCCAGGTCGCCCCAGCCGCCACGGCTGTCGGCGGACGCGGACGGAGCTTGGGGGTTCGGGGACGCATCCGGCCGCGAGTGTAGGGAGTGCTCGCAGGCCGGATCATCCGGGGTCATCGCGGGGGCTGAGCCTAGCGTGCTCCGTCTGCGGATGGCAAACCTCTGTCTCCACATGTTTCTGCTGGTAAAAGCCTATTTTGTGGGGGCATAACCGGGGACTTGTGAATGAATGCACAAGCGGGCTCCGGGTAAGAGTACCGCGTCGCTGCGGGAATGTGCGCCGGAACCCGCGAAAGATCCGCCCCGGTTCGGGGGCCACGACAACGACGACGGCCAGACCGATCCCCGCACCGACCACGATCCCCATGATCCGGGGTGGCACGAGCCCCAGGCCCACGGTCGCGAACGCGAGCAGCGCCGACCAGTAGTACATGATCAGCACCGCGCGCCGGTGTGAGTTGCCGATCGCCATCAACCGGTGGTGGAGGTGGCGTGTGTCCGGGCTGGACACCGCCCGCCTGCTCCGAAGGCGGCGCAGGACCGCCCAGACGGTGTCCACGAACGGCACCGCAAGCACGAGCGCGGGGATCAGCGCGGGCACCGAGAACGCCGCGAAGTCCGCGTGGCTGGGACCGACCGCGTTCCCGATCGTCGACACCCCGCCGGCCGCGAGCAGCAGCCCGAGCAGCAGCGCTCCGGTGTCGCCCATGAAGATCGACGCGGGGTGGAAGTTGTAGAGCAAGAATCCGAGACACGACCCGACCACGGCGGCCAGGACGAGGGACGCCGACGACGGCAGCCCCGTAACGGTCATCGGGTTGGCGAACTGGCCGTACGCGAACAGCGCGCCGGCCGCGATCGCCACGATTCCGGCCGCCAGCCCGTCCAGCCCGTCAACGAGGTTGACGGCGTTCATCATCGCCACGATCGCCGCGATCGTCAGGAGCGCCGCAAGGTCGGGGTTCAGGTAGACGATCCCGATCCCGCCCGGGATGTAGACGAACCTGAGGCTCAGGCCGAACAGCACGAGCGTCCCGGCCGCGAGGATCTGCCCCGCCACCTTCGCCGGCGCGAGCAGGCCGCGGGTGTCGTCGATCATGCCGACCACGACGATGACCAGGCTGCCGAGCACAATCGCCTCGGGCTCGTTCGTCTTCGTGAACAGCTCCGTGAAGGCCGGCAGTGCGGACGCCGCTCCGACCGCCGCGATCAAGCCGGCGAACAGCGCAAGCCCACCCAGCGTCGGGGTGGGCCGCTGGTGGATGTGCCGCTCCCCCGGCTGTGCCACCGCCCCGATCCGCGATGCCATCCACCGCACGATCGGCGTGGTCACCGCGACCGCGCCGAGCGCAACGCAGAGGACCACAAGATGCTGGACGAGATCGGTCACGGCCGAGTTCCCTTATAAGGGCTGGTGGGGGTGGTTGGCGTGGTCGGGTGGGGGTGGTTGGCGTGGTCGCAGGATTGGGGCGATATCCCGCCCGAAGGCTGCACGATGCGGCGTCATCGGTGCGCCTCGATCGCGGTGATCTGCTCGACGCGCCGGGCGTGACGGCCGCCCTCGAACGGCGTGGAGAGCCAGAGCGCGACGATCTCATCGGCGAGGCCCGGCGCCACGATCCGCCCGCCGATGGAGAGGACGTTCGCGTCGTTGTGCGCGCGGGACAGGCGCGCGGTGTAGAGGTCGTTGCACAGCGCAGCTCGCACACCTGGAACCTTGTTCGCGGCGATCTGCTCACCCTGCCCGCTGCCGCCCAGGACGATCCCCCGATCCGCTTCCCCCTCGGCGACCGCACGCCCGACCCCAGCGCAGATCGGCGGGTAGTCCACGGACTCCTCACTGTCGGTCCCGTGGTCGTCAACGTGATGGCCAAGCGTTCGCAAGGTCTCGACGAGGTGCCGTTTCAGCGGATAGCCCGCGTGGTCGGAGCCGATCGCGACGCGCATCCTCACGCCTCCTCAGAAGGATCAGCCGTTTGGGGGTCGTCCAGACCCTTCTCGGCAGGTCGCTGACCCCAGCCCACTTGCCCAGTCGCCACCTGCTCGATGTGCGAGTCGGGGATCGCCCCGGATCGGAGAACCTCGGCGGTGCCCCTCGTCACGTCCACGACCGTCGAAACCCGCCCGTCCCGCCTGCCGCCGTCCACATAGAGCGCGACCTGGTCACCGAGCTGGCGCTGCGCCTCCTCTACCGTGTACGGCATCACCCCGCCGTGCACGCGGGCGGCAGTGCAGGCGAGCGGGCCGATCTCCCCGCACACCTCGAGGAGCAGGGCATCGGTCGGCAGGCGTACCGCGATCGTCCCCACGGTGTCTCCAAGGTCCCACGACAGGCCGTCGGAATCGTTGAACACGAGCGTGAGCGGCCCTGGCCAGTACGACGCCATCAGCCGCTCCGCGCACTCGGGCACGTCGGCCACCAGGCCGTTCACCTGCCGCGGGCTGCGGATCACCACGCCCAGCGGCACCGCTCGCCCGCGCTCCTTTATTCCGAACAGCCGCTGCGTCGCCCGGATCTGGAACGCGTCCGCCACGACCGCGTACACCGTGTCCGTCGGCAGCACCACGATCTCGCCCTCGCGCAGCTCTGCAACCGCCTGGTCACGCGCCTGCTGGAAGTCCTCCAAGCCGACGACGTTGCTCATCCCAAGGATGGTAGGCCACCGCCGCCGCCGCTGCGGCGCACCCGAGCCTGCCCGCCTGGCCGGCACCAGGCCGCTCCAGACCGGAGTTTTCCTGCGAATCCGAAGGAATCGTGCAGGTGAGGGACCTCAGGCGCGCGCACGACTACTGGTCTGCCGGGTGCCTGCAGGAGGGCATGGCGGACGGCCAGGATCCGCATGCGGAGCGCGGCTGGGTTGGCGAGGTCAGCCTTCGTCACATGCTCGACGTGGCAGCCGAGCGCGTTCAGCTCGTGGTCGCGCCTGCGGTCGTCCTCGCGGTCGTGCGGCGGACGGTGAACTGCTCGCCGTCGTACTCAAGGATCATCGTGACGTCCCGCCAGCCGAAGTCGGCCCGGATACGCGGCGTGATCCAGACCTGTGCCTCCAGCGGCGGGTCGTAGTGGGCGAAGAGCACGGCGAGCGTGCGCTCGCCCTCGCTCTCGTGATCGAGGGCGCCGGGATGTGAGCTCATAGCACTCGGCACAGCGCAAGAGCCGGTCGAGCCGGGTGAGCCCGAGCCAACGCGCGCTGTCGATCCCGACGACGAGCCGCTTGCCCTGGATGCGTCGAGCGGTCTCCACCAGCGCCCGCGTGGCGGTGACCACGGGCAATGGGCCGACCATCGCGGCGAACTGCCCCGGCAACGGGTCGGTGTGCACCGTGAACGGGACGTTGCGCACCCGACGGCCCGGCGGGACGAGCACGTCGAACGGATCGGCGGTCGAGAAGCCCTCGACCCCGAGCAACCCGAGCACGAACGGACCCCGTCAGCCTCGCCCGCGGGCGGCACCGGATGACCGCGGCCATCGCCGTCTGCTCCACCGGAACACCCCCGCCCGGTACGCGGTAGGTGCCGCAGTGGAACTTCTCCAGAGCGCCGCGCGCGACGAGCCCCCCGACCTGGCCCTCCGTCAGCCCGCACGCGAGGAGCTGCGGCCGAGAGACGATCCCGAACTGTTCGGACATCAGGCGCAACGCGGAGGTATTGAGCATCGACATGCAATCAGGATGCGCGCCCCACGCCCGCCCGCCACGCCCATTTCATAGGTTGTGGATAACCCTGGCGTGCACCTTTCCTGCGCATCCGGAGGAACGTGACGCACCTCGCGTCGCACCCCAGGGTTCACCGGACGCTTTCCTCCTCATGCAGAGGAAAGGTGCAGCTCAACGGGGCACGAGGGCTTCGTGGAATTCGGAGACGGCCGGGAGGTCGCCGTAGTCGGCCAGCGCGGCGTCCAGACGCTGAAGCTCGGCGAAGATCCGCGCAGAGCCGGTGTCCCGGCCGACGGCAAGCGCCTGACGACCGACCGCGGCCGCCTGCTCGGGATCGCGGTTGGCGGCGTAAGCCCGCGCAAGACGAGCACGGTACACGCCAAGGTCGCGTTGCTGGACGGCCGGGAGCTTGGGGAGCTGGCGCTCGAACAGGTCGATGGCTCGCGGTGGATGCCCGAGCTCGAGCCAGCCGTTGGCCCGCTGAAGCTCGATGTACACCTCGGTGCACCAACGTCCCTGTCCTGGGCCCGGGACCCCCTCCGGGTGGCCGGATGCGACGAGTTCAAGGGCTTCGTCGAACTTACGGTGGCAGGCGACCTCTTCGTGGGCCAGCGCATGCCCCTGCGCCTCCTCCTCCGCTGCCATCGCATGGATGCGCGGTGGCAGTGGACCGTCCGCTTGCTGGGCGGCCTGGGCAAGACCGATCACGCCCTGCGCATCGCGCTGGTCCCTGGCTTGGTGGCTCTTGCGCATAAGCAAGTGGGACACCTGCACGTGGTTCCCGGCTTCCTGCGCCCGCTCCATCGCCCGGTCGGTCCAGTACCTTGCGGCTTGGGCATCGCCCGCATCCTGGGAGAGCCACCCCGCGAACTCTGCATACCGCGCTGCGACCGTGAGCAGCTCGTCGCGGACGTCGCCACGGGCACCGCTACGAAGCCGGTCGATGACGCCCATCTGAGCGGCCACCACGGTGATGAGGTCATGTGGACCCATCCTTTCATCAGCCACGATGTGCTCATCGAGGACGCGTTGGAGGTAACGCACGATCTCGACATCAACACGCTCTGGTGCGTGGAGCGCGCGGACGAGCCGCTGCCACTCCACCCCGGGGAGTACGAACGGGAGCACCACCGCGGCGCCGCTGGCGAGGAGCAAGGTTCGGCGGTCGATGGGCATGAGGACGACCCTACCCTCGGGGGTCAGGACCGGTGCGACGACCAGGTCCAGGCTTGCCATGCCCGGTGCGGGCCACAGCCCGCCGGCCGTCTGCTCGGGCTCGCTGCCGGCAGCGGCTCGCTCGCGCTCCCGCTCGACCAGCGGCCACAGCCTCGTCAGGCCGCCGTCGGTCTCCAGGACCCGGTCGCAGGCCTCGGCCAGCCTGCGTGAGGGCATGCGCTCGGCCTTCTCGACCTTGCCGATCAGGCTGCCGTCGAAGTTGATCTGCTCACCAAGCGTGTGCTGTGACAGCCCCCGCAGCTCACGCCAACGGCGCAGCTCCGCACCGAAGAAATGCTGTACCGACGCATACGGCGTCAGTTCTTTCGGGCTTTGACTCATCGGCAATCCCCTGTGGCTGTCTTGGATACAGACACACGGACACCTGGAGTGTCCGCGTTGCTTCTCTGGACGACGCATTCGTCGTCAGTCTCAATAGGCCGTGACGAAAAGGACGTGATCATACTCCGGCCCGACAGAAAGCGAGTCTGACGATGGACTGGCGCCACAACGCTGCCTGCATTGGCGAGGATGTCGAACTGTTCTTTGCGGTCGGGTCAAGCGGCCCCGCACTGGATCAGACCGAACGGGCCAAGGCCGTGTGCCGCCGGTGCGAGGTCAGCGCTCAGTGCCTGGAATGGGCACTAAAAACTAACCAGCACGATGGCGTGTGGGGTGGCAAGAGCGAAGACGAACGCCGCACCCTGCGCCGCGCCCGCCAACGCCGCCGCAGCGGACAACCCAATCCGACCGCCGAGCGCAGGCCGTGATCACGGGCGCGCCGGCTCGTGCAGGAACGTCTGACGCTCCTCCGATGTCAACTCACGCGTGACCCGCTGCTTGGCCAGCGCGAGCACCTCCTCGATGGGACCACACACCTCGCACTGCCATACCCGTACCGTGCCGTCGTCGCCGGCGCTGACCACCCGCTGCCCGTCGCGACTGAACCCAGCGCCCAACACCCGGCCCTGGTGACCGCGCAACACCGCCAGCTCGGCTCCACCAGCCAGATCCCAGACCCGTACCGTGCCGTCGTTGCCGGCGCTGACCACACGCTGCCCATCGGGACTGAACCCAGCGCTGTACACCGAGCCCTGGTGGCCACGTAGCACCGCCAGCTCGCGCCCGTCCGCCGGGTCCCACACCCGTACCGTGCCATCGACGCCAGCGCTAACTATCCGCCGTCCGTCGGGACTGAACCCAGCGTCCAACACCGGGCCCTGGTGACCGCGCAACACCGCCAGCTCACCCCCGCCAGCCCA
>JBOGEB010000038.1:0-28054 GCA_050743125.1 Egibacteraceae bacterium | reverse complement strand
CGGAACTTCGTCGCCAGCTCGGCGGAGAAGGCGAGGATGACCGCGAGATAGAAGTAGCCGGTCGCGGCCTGGATCGACCGGCCACCCTCGCGGGCGAGCTTCCACACGAACCCGCCGATCATCGCGCAGATCGTCACGAGGCCCGCGGCAAGGAGCACGGTGAAGCCGGGCACGGCGAGCAGCGGCGAGAACGACGTGCCGACCACCGGGGGCGTGGGGTTGCGCGCGGACAGCGCGGCTGCGCCGATCGCGCCGACCACCCCGGCGATGTACCACCAGGCGCCACGAACCATGTGGCGGTGGTCGAGGCGCCGCTCGACGAGGTACCAGTGGCCGAGCAGCAAGCCGTAGAGCGTCGAGCCGAGGAACAGCGCGCCGAGGGCAAGCTCCGCGACGCCCGCGAGCACGGCCCGCTCCCGCAGCTGCGCGAACAGCGGAAGCGCGACGAGTCCGGCGGCGCAGGTGGCGAGCCCCACCGCGTAGGCGGCGCGCGGGAGCTTGGCGAGCAGGAGCACCACCCACACCACGCAGAGCGCCGTAAGCGCCGCCACGCCGAGCGCCGCCCGAGCGCCGCCCGGGACGGCCGCAGCCGGCTCGCTGCGGACGAGCGCCCACGCCCCGGCCGCGCACAGCGCGACGGTGACCCCGGTCAGCAGGAAGAACCCGCGCCGCACCGCGCCCCACACGCCGCTGGCCCACAGCACGACTGAGCCACCGACGGCAGCCTCGAGCAGGATGACGGCCATCACCCCCGTAGGACCGCTCACGGCCGGCTCAGCCGGCTCTGGCCTGGAGGTAGCGCACGAGCGTCCGGACGCCGGCTCCCGTCCCGCCTTTGGCCGTGTAGTAGGAGTCGCCCTCCTCAGTGAAGGCCGGGCCGGCGATGTCGAGGTGCGCCCAAGGCACGCTGCCGGTGAACTCCTTGAGGTAGAGCCCCGCGATGATCGTTCCGGCCTGACCGGGCTTGCCGATGTTCTTGAGGTCGGCGACCTCGCTCTTGAGCTGGTCGGCGTACTCGGCGTGGAGCGGCAACGGCCAGACGAGCTCGCCGGCGGCGTCAGCGGCGGCCCGTAGCGCCTCGACCAGACCGTCGTCGGTGCCCATCAGGCCGGCGATCTTGGTGCCGAGCGCGACCACCTGCGCGCCGGTGAGCGTCGCAATGTTGATCATCGCGTCGGGCTCCAACTCGACGCCGTAGGCGAGCGCGTCGGCGAGCACCAGCCGCCCCTCGGCGTCGGTGTTCATGACCTCGACGGTCTTGCCGCCCCGGTGGGTGAGCACGTCCGACACCCGAATCGCGGTCCCGGACGGCATGTTCTCGGCGAGCGCGGCGAGCCCGGTGACCTTCGTCTTCACCCCGAGCGCCGGCAGGACCGACATCGCCGCGACCACCGCCGCCGCGCCGGACATGTCGGACTTCATGGTGTTCATCGCGCTGCTCGGCTTCAGCGACAACCCACCGGAGTCGAACGTGATCCCCTTGCCGACCAGCACGACGTGGCCAGCCGCGCCGGGCGGCGCGTAGGTCAGCTCGACGAGCCGAGGCGGCTCGCTGGAGCCCTGCCCGACGCCGAGGATCCCGCCGAACCCGCCCTCGGCCAGCGCCACCTCGTCGTGGACGCGCACGTCGAGGCCGGCCTCACGCGCGATCTCGGCGATCCGCTCGGCCAGGGCCGGGGGTCGCTTGTGGGCGGGCGAGGTGTTGACGAGGTCGCGGGCGAGGCTTGTCGCCCGGACGAGGACCTCGCCTTCATCCATGCCCTTCCTCACGTCCGCGCCGGCCAGCCCCTCGCCGACCAGCAGCTGCACGCGCTCGATGTTCACCAGGTCCGAGGTCTTCGTGCGGTAGGTGGTGAACGCGTACGCGCCGAGCCCGGCGCCCTCGGTGACGACCTGGCCGCGCTCGGCGGCGGACAGGCCGTCGAGCAGGTCACCCGGCACGACGATCGCGAGCGTCGAGTCACGGGTCGCGTTGCGCGCGCATGCCCCGGCGGCGCGGCGGAGCGTCTCGGCGGGGCCAGGCTGGCTGCCCGGCTTGCCGAGGCCGACGACGTAGAGGAGCGGCGCCTTCGCCTTGCCACGGGTGGGGATGCGGGCGATCGCGCCGAGGCCGCCCTCGAAGCGGATCCCGCCAAGCTCGGCGGCGAGGTCGACGCCGAGCGCCTCGGCGAGGGCGACCGCATCCCGGCCGGGCACGGCCCCGTCCTCGCCCTTGGCGGCGAACACGGCCAGGACGTCTGCCTGGGCCGCGGCGGGAGACTCGTCTGACAGCTCGAAGATCACCATTGCCGCCGAGTTTAGTAGGCCAGCGGCGAAGCCGGTGGCCTTCCGTTAAGGGCGGGCGGGTGGGGGAGGTCGGCTTGGTCAGTAGGCCAGCGGCGAAGCCGGTGGCCTTCCGTTAAGGGCGGGCGGGTGGGGGAGGTCGGCTTGGTCAGTGCGGTGGCCATACGATGAGCCGCGTGGATCAGCCCAGCCCGTTCGAGCCTGTTGCCGTCGACCTCCGCGACTATGTCGTCTTCCATCCAGGCACCCCGGTCACCCAGCGGGTGCTCGCCACTGACGTCGTAGCGGTCGACCTCGTCTGCCTCGAGCCGCAGCAGGTGATCGGCGCGCGAGCGTTCCCGACCGCGGACGTCGTGTACACGGTGCTCGGCGGCCGGGCGTGGATCGTGACCGACGAGGCCGAGGCGACGCTGGAGCCGCTCCAGTCGGTGATGGTGCCCGCTGCGGTGCCGCACGGCGTGCGCAACGACTCGGCCGACCCGCTGATCCTCCAGGTCGTCGTGAGCCCGCCGGACGAGGTCCCCGCCGTCTGTGGCCCACCGCCGGTCCCGCGCAAGGCGGCGAAACAGAAACGCAGCGCGTCCGACCGCCTGCGCAAGGCCCTGGGCGGCTGACATGTTCAAGGCGCGGTCACGCCTAAGAACATGTTTGAGAACCGCGGCCTTGCTCTGTGGGCGAAGTGACCTGCCCCTGGCCGCCGAAACCGCCGACCGCACCAACCTCCCCCACCCACCCTAAAGGAGCGGAACCCGACGCGACGCGACCCATCTGAGTCATTCTCAAACACGCGCTAAGGCTCGGGGCGCGGGATCAGGTCGAAGTCGCCGTCGATGCGGCCGTTCGGCAGCTCGAGGGAGAGCGAGCCGACGTAGCGCCGGCCGGGCTCGACGACCTCGAGCGTCAGCGAGCCGCCCTGCGCGCGCACGCGGTCGCGCACCCCGGCCCGAACTTCGATCACCGCGACGCCGGCCACGCGATCGCAGTCCTCGGGGCGCGCGCAGCCTCCGGACTCCACCCTCAACGTGCCAGGCTCGAGCACCGCGGGGTTCTCGAACACCACGACGAACGGCGTCCCGTCGATTGTCCGCGACACGACACAGACGTCCTGGTCAGCGCCGTCGTTCGGGTCACAGTCGGTGGCCTCCAGCCGCGGCAGGCCGTCAGAGACCGCGAGCTGCTGCCCGCGGATCACACCAGCCAGGTGCAGGCCGGACCGCCCGTCCCGTGGCCGGACCGCCGAGGGACCGCTGCCGGCCGGTGTCCCCCCACAGCCGGTCAGCAGGACGGCGAGCAGCGCCAGCGCCGCGAGCAGCCGCACCATGGGGCAAGGCTACTGGCACCGGGACGTAATGCCTGTTCGTGCGTCGTCAATGCGATCACACCGAGGGCGTGACTGCGCCGGAGCGCGGGGATGCCCGTGCGACGGACGGGCGACCGTACTCGCGGCTCGGCGCACATAGGGTTATCCACAAGCGCGGCAGATCGACCGGGCGGTAGGCTGTTTCGTGGTTACTGTCGGGGAATGACCAGGAAGGAAAAGCTATGTCATCGCCCGCCCAGGCCACCCGGTACACCTACGACGACCTCGCGACCTTCCCCAACGACGGCCTGCGTCGAGAGCTCATCGGCGGGGAGCTCATCGTGAGCCCGGCGCCCCGCACCCGACACCAGACGATCGTCGTCGAACTCATCCTCGAGTTGGGAACGTACGCCCGAACCCACCGCGGAACGGTGTTCACGGCCCCCCTCGACGTCTACTTCACCCATGAAGACGTCGTCGAGCCGGATGTCCTCTTCATCCGCCCGGAGCACTCGGACAGGATCGAGGAGAAGTTCATCCGCTCGGCACCGGACATCGTCGTCGAGGTGTCCTCACCGTCGACCCGGCGCCTCGAGCTGGTCCGCAAGCGGGACCTCTACGAGCAGCACGGCGTGCCCGAGTACTGGTACGTCGACCTCGACGCCGACTCCGTCCAGGTCTACCGGCTGGCCGACGGGCGGTACGGGGAGCCGGAGTTCCGCAAGCGCGGCGACAAGCTCACCTCCCCGCTGCTGCCCGGCTTCGCGGTCGCGATCGACGACCTCTTCGGGCCGCAGATGTGACAGGGTTCGGTGGCGGCCGCAGGATACGCCGCGTACCGCCACAGCAGGATCTCGAAAGGCGTTTGCGATGGTGTGGCCAGACGGGACGACGGGGCTCTCCTACGCGGACGTCGCCGGGCTCCCCGAGAGCAACCGGCGCAGTGAGCTGATCGGGGGCGAGCTCATCGTGCACCCGTCCCCCAGTCTCCAGCACCAGTCGGTCGTCGGCGAACTCGCCAGCAGGCTCTGGGTGTACGCAAAGGAGCACGGCGGCGAGGCGTTCCTGGGCCCGCTCGACGTCTACTTCTGCGAGCAGGACGTGCTGGAGCCGGACGTGCTGTACATCCGCCCGGAGCACTCAGACCGGATCGAGGAGCGGTTCGTGCGCGGGGCCCCGGACCTGGTCGTCGAGGTGTCGTCGTCGTGGAGCCGCCACCTCGACCGCGTCCGCAAGCGGGACGTCTACGAGCGCTACGGCGTGCCCGAGTACTGGTACGTCGACCTGGACGCGGGCTGCGTCGAGGTCTACCGGCTCACCGGCAGTCGCTACGACCGCCCGCTGACACGCAAGCTCGGGGAGACGCTGACCTCCCCGCTGCTGCCCGACTTCGCGCTGGCGATCGACGACCTGCTCGATCAGTCGTAACGTTATCCACAGACGCGGCAGATCGACCGGACGATAGACTGCTTTACGGTTACTGTCGGGGTATGACCAGGAAGGACAGCAAATGTCATCGCCCGCTCAGGCCACCAGGTACACCTACGACGATCTCGCGACCTTCCCCAACGACGGCCTGCGCCGAGAGCTCATCGACGGGGAGCTCATCGTGAGCCCCGCGCCCCGCTTCCGCCACCAGGACGTCGCTGGCGAACTCTTCTACCTGCTGCGCGGGTACTCGAAGGAGCACGGCGGGAAGGCGGGCATCGCGCCGCTCGACGTCTACTTCACCCACGAGGACGTCGTCGAGCCGGACGTGCTCTTCATCCGCCCGGAGCACTCGGACAGGATCGAGGAGAAGTTCGTCCGCTCAGCTCCGGACATCGTCGTCGAGGTGTCCTCGCCGTCGACCCGGCGCCTCGAGCTGGTCCGCAAGCGGGACCTCTACGAGCGGCACGGCGTGCCCGAGTACTGGTACGTCGACCTCGACGCCGACTCCGTCCAGGTCTACCGGCTCGTGGGCGGCGTACATGGCCACCCGGAGACACTGACGCGCGGCGACAAGCTCACCTGTCCGCTGCTGCCCGGCTTCGCGGTCGCGGTCGAGGACGTGCTGGAGCCGTGAGCGGACTGCCGCTCCATGGGGTCAAGGAGACGCTGCTCTCCCCTGAGCCGCGGTCGGCGGTGCAGGGGCTGGCGCACGCGCTCGCGGGCAACGTCGAGGACCGCGCCGTGGTCGGGGCGCGGCTGCGGGACGTGGTGGCCGCGCACCCGGCGTTTCTGGACGGATGGGCGCACCTGGCGGAGTGGGCGCTCGACGATGGCGACCCGGTGGCGGCGTACGCGTTCGCGCGGACCGGCTACCACCGTGGCCTGGACCGGATCCGCAAGGCCGGGTGGGGCGGGCAGGGGCCGGTGCCGTGGCGGCACGAGCCGAACCGCGGCTTCCTCCGCAGCGTCCACGCGCTCATGCGCGCGGCGGCGCTGATCGGCGAGCGGGACGAGGCCGAGCGCTGCCGGGACTTCCTGCTCCAGCTCGACCCGGACGACGCCCTGGCCGTGCGCGACGCCGACCTCGGCTGACGCCTTAGAACGTGTTTTGAGAATCCGCGAAGCGGGCGTTCCTGGGCCTTGAGTGCTGGGGACGCCGTTTTCCTCCGGATCCGCAGGAAAACGGCAGTCGGGCGGGGGCCTTGCCAACGTTCTGGGGCTGCGTCGCGTCGGGTTCCGCTCGCGAAGAGCCTTTTAGGTCGGAGCCTCTTTCCGGGACGCGACGCAGCCTTCTCGTCAGGCCATTGTCGTATGTATTTGTTCTAGCGGAGACGTTCCGGCGGCCAGGGGCTGGGGGAGTCCCCCACAAGGCCACCAAAACCGTGCTCTGCTTCGCTTCGCCCACGGGACAAGGCCGCGCTTCTCAAACACGTGCCTACAGGCCGCGTGCGACCTCGATCTGGGCGTGGGAGCCGGTTGGGGTGCGGGTCACGCGGATGCCTGCAGAGATCCGCTCGCGGAGCGCGGCGACGTGGCTGATGACGCCGACGAGCCGGCCGCCCTCGCGGAGCCGGTCGAGCTCGGCCATCGCCTGCTCCAGCGCGTCGGAGTCGAGCGAGCCGAAACCCTCGTCGATGAAGAGCGTGTCGAGGTGGACGCCGCCAGCGTGACGCTGGACGACGTCGGCGAGGCCGAGCGCGAACGCGAGCGCGGCCTGGAACGTCTCGCCGCCGGAGAGCGAGCCGACCTCGCGCTCGACCCCGGTCCAGGCGTCGCCGACGACGACCGACAGGCCGGAGGCGGCGCCGTGGCGGGCGCGCTCGTCGCTGTGGCGCAGCCGGTAGCGGCCGTCGGTCATGGCCGCAAGACGCTCGCTCGCGGCCTCGGTGATCTCCTCCAGGTACGCGGCGAGCACGTACCGCTTGAGCGACATCCGCGCCTGGTTGCCGCTGCCGTCACAGACCGCGGCGAGCCGCCGGATGCGCTCGGCGTCGACCCGCACCGGCACCAGCGCGCGTAAGGATTCGGCGTGCCGCTCGGCGAGCAGCGTGAGGTCGGCGGCGACCCGCCGGACGACGCTGTGCCGGGCGATCGCGGCGTCAGCGGCCTTCTCGGCCGCCTCGCAGGCGGCGCGGGCGGCATCGACGTCGGGCGGGTCACCGGGCAGATCGGCGAGCGCCGGGTCCTCCAGGGCGGCGAGCGCGCCGACGCGGCGCCGGTCGTGCTCGGTGATCAGCGCGCGCCAGGCCGGCCACTCGGCGCGGCCGTCCAGGGCGAGGCGGACCTCGTCCGCGCTGCCGAAGCCCTGCGCGGCGAGCAGGTCCGCCAAGCGGCGGGCCGCCCCGGCGCGCTCGATCTCGGCGGCACGCTCGGCGCCCCGCGCCTCCCGCAGGGCGGTGAGCAGGTCGATGAGCCTCGCGAGGTCGGCGGCGACGACCTCAGCGTCCGCGTCCGGTCCAAGCGCCGCCGTGACCCGCGCGGCGGCCTCGGCGGCCTGGGCCTCGGCGGCGGCTTCGGCCGCCCGGGCGCCAGCCGCCTGAGCGAGGTGCTCGGCGGCGGCCTTGCGGGCAACGCTGGCCTCGGCCGCGAGCTCGTCGACCCGCGCCTGAAGATCAGCGAGGTCGGTCGCGAGCGCGCCGACAGCGGCGAGCTTCCGCTCGGCGGCGGCGGCGTCAGCCCGTGCCTCGGCGGGGTCGGCGCCGCCCGCCCGGGCGCGGGCTTCGGCGAGCGCGTCAGAGGCCTCGCGCCGCGCCTGCTGTCCGGCGTCGGCGGCGGCGCGAAGGCCGGCGGCGACGGCCTCGGCGGCGTGGATCTCGGCTGCCTCGACAGGGCTCGCGGTGGAGACCGCGGGGGCAGGGTGCTCGACCGACCCGCACACCGGGCACGCCTGGCCGGCGGCGAGGCTCGCGGCGAGCTCGGCGGCCATCCCGTCGATCCGCCGCTGGAGCAGGTCGGTGTGGACGCGCAGGGCGTCGTGGTAGGCCTCGGCGGCAGCGCGCTCGGCGGCGAGGGAGCTGGCGTAAGCAGCGTCGAGCGCGGGGATCTCGGCGGCGGCATCGGCGGCGGCGGTCAGGCGGGCCACGCGCTCGCTGAGCTGGCCGAGGCTGGCCGCCGCCGCCTTGGCCTCGTCCCGCTGGGCGGCGGCGCCGGCGACCTCGTCGTCGAGCCGGCTCGCCTGCACGTCAAGGAGGTCAGCGGCGGCGCGATGCTCACGGGCGGTGGCGCGCTCAGCGGCGGCGCGCTCGGCGGCGGCCTGGGCCTCGCGGGCGTCCTGGGCGAGCCGCTCGGTGAGGGCGGCCAACCGGTGGAGACGGTCCAGGGCGAGGTCCCCGTCGAGCGCCGCCGGCAGGCGCGCCGCGGCCTCGGCGACCGGGGCGTCCGCCGCCCGGCACCGGCAAGAGGCCTCACGGAGCCCGACCTCGGCCTGGTCGAGGTCATGAAGCAGAGGCGCGCAGGGCGCCGCCCGCTCACCTCGAGCGAGCCGGTCGCGGAGCAGGTCGATACGCACGGCCTCGGCGTCGGTCTCGGCGAGCGCGCGCTCGGCGTCGCCGCAGCGGCGGCAGCGGTCCGCGAGGAACTCGGCGGCCAGCAGCGCGCCCTGGGCAGCGGCGGCCTCGGCGCGGGCGTGCGCGACGGCGGTGGCGGCCTCGGCGGCGACGCGTCCCGCCGCCGCCTGGAGCGCGTCGAGGTCCGCCTGGGTCTCGACGGGGGCGTCGTCATCACCGTCCAGCTCCGCGCGGCGGTCGGCGGCCTGACGGCGGAGGTCCTCGAGGGACTGGGCACAGCGGTCGACCTCTGCCTCCAGCGCACGGGCCCGCTCGGCGAGCCTGGCGGTGTGCGCCTCGAAGCGCCCGGCGTCGAACAGGGACGCCAAGAGCCGCTCGCGCTCGTGGGCGCTGGCGCGCAGCGCCTGGAAGACCTGGCCCTGCGGGAGCACGACGACCTGCTGGAACTGCTGCCGGTCCAGGCCGAGCAGGTCGACGATCGCCATGCCGACCTCCTGGACGCCGGCAGTGACCGGCTCCCAGGGGCGATCCCCGCCCGCCGGGCCGCGGCGGGCCAACGTGGCGGTCGGCGCTTGGACCGTGATCCCCTGACCACGGCGGCGGGTGCGCTCCTGCTTGGGCGCGCGGGTGATCCGCCAGTCCTCGCCGCGCATGCAGAACTCGAACGCCACGGCGGTCTCGGCGCGCGCCTCAGCGTGGTCGCTGCGGAGCCGGTCACGCTGGCGGCCGCCCCCCACGTCGCCGTAGAGCGCGTAGGTGACGGCGTCGAGGATCGAGGTCTTTCCGGCCCCTGTGGGACCGTGGACCAGGAACACCCCAGCGTCGTCGAGCCGGCCGAAGTCGAGGTCGACCGTGGCTCCGAACGGCCCGAAGGCCGTCATGACCAGCCGGCGGGGCCTCATGTGATCGCAGCCACGAGGTCGCGCCGCTCCGCGGTGCTCGGCGGCGTCCCGGTCATCTCGGCCACGAACCGGCAGGCGAGGTCGAGGTCGTCCAAGCCGCGGGTGCGCTCGCGGTAGCTCAGCGCTGGGGCGCCCGTCGCGGGTGGCTCGTGGAGCAGGACGACCGCGTGCGGGAAGCGCTGGCGCAGACGGGCCATCGCGTCGCGCGGCAGGACCGGGTCGGTGACGGTGGCCTGCACCCAGCAGTCCTCGGCGTGGGCATGCGCCGACGAGGCCAGCAGGTCGTCGAAGGTTCCGTGGACCGCGGCGAGGCGGCGGCCCTCGGGGAGCGGAGCGGGCTCAGCGCGGACGGTGCCGTCGGGGGCGAGGTCGATGATCTCGACGCTCTTGCGCTGACCGCGCTCGGAGAACGAGTACGGCACCGGCGACCCTGAGTACCGGACGCGGCCCTCGCCGAGCACCTGTCGGCCGTGGAGGTGGCCGAGCGCGACGTAGTCGAACCCGTCGAAGCAGCGCAGCGGCACGAGCGCGGAGCCGCCGACGGCGAGCGTGCGCTCGCTGTCCGACGGCTGGCCGCCGGCCGCGAAGGCGTGGGCGACCGCGACGGTCCTGGACGCGGGACGGGACGCGGCGTCGGCGCGCGCCCGGTCGAGGGCGAGCCGTAGGACCGCTTCGTGGCCGCAGGCCCGAGGCGCGGCGCCCGGCGCGCTCAAATGGTGGCGGGCGATCTCTGGCTCGAGGTACGGAATCGGGTACACCGCGAGGTCCCCCCCACCGTCGGTGGCCTCCACGAGCACCGGCTGGCCGGCGCCGCGGGGGTCGCCGCAGACGCTCACCCCTGCCTGGGCCAGCAGCCGGGACCCGTAGGCGAGGCGCCGCCCCGAGTCGTGGTTCCCGCTGATCGCGACCACCCTCGCCCCGGCACCGCGCAGCTCGGCGAACGCCTCCGACAGCGTCTCGACCGCGTCGACCGGCGGGAGCTGCCGGTCGAAGAGGTCCCCGGCGACGAGCACGACGTCGACCGCCTCCGACCGGACGAGGTCGACCATCGCCTCCAGGGCCGCCACCTGTTGTGCGAGCAGCGGCGCCCCGTGGAACGTCCGGCCGAGGTGCCAGTCCGAGGTGTGGAGGAGCCGCATCGCCGCCGTACGGTAGCAACGAACCGGACAAATCCTGCGCAACCTGCGCGCCGGTGACGCTCGACCTTTGGGTGGGTGGGCGGGTCGGAGCATCCGCGACGCATGGGTCGTGGATGCTCCACGGCTCCGCACAACCTCCAGCTACTCCCCCGCCTCGCAGAGCGCCTTCAGACGGGCGAGCGACGAGCGGAACACGCGGGCGACCAGCGGGACGACGAGCGCTCCGGCGACGAGATCGCCGACGCGGCCGAGCGGCGGGTCCAGCTCCTCCCACCACACGAAGCGCGTGCCCTTGGGCGTCGGCTCCAGGTCGAACGCGCCGATGCCGCGGATCAGCGGACCGAGGTGGCGGACGCCGACGCTCGAGCGCTCGAGCCACTCGATCGTCACCATACGATCGTTGACGACGAGGCCGCCCGCGATCGCGGTGCGGCAGGACAGCACGACGTCGAGTCCCTCCCGGTGGGGGCTGAGCACGGTGACGCTGCGCGCATCGACCATCCAGCGGGGCTGCGCCTCCCAGTCGATGAGGACGTCCCAGACGCGCTCGACCGGCGCCTCGATCACCGTGCTCGCCTCGATCCGTGCCACCGAACGCCCTCCCTCGTGGGCCGGGTTTGCCCCCGCAGCATCAACGCCGGATAGCCTTCCGCCATGTTCATCGACTTGCACGGGGTCAACCACCACTATGTGAGCAAGGGCGAGGGACCGCCGGTCGTGCTTGTCCACGGTCTCGGCGGCAGCCTGCACGTCTGGTGGGGCGTGATCGAGTGCCTCGCGCTGCACCACCATGTCGTCGCGCTCGACCTGCGGGGGGCCGGGCGGAGCGGCGGGGGCCGGGGCGCGTTCTCGGTCCAAGGGTGGGCGCGCGACGTGGCCGCGCTGATCGGCGCGCTGGAGCTGCCGGCCGTCACCCTCGTTGGGCACTCGCTCGGGACGCTCATCGCCCAACAGGCCGCGCTCGACTACCCGGAGGCCATCGACAACCTCGTCTTGGTCGGCGGGATCTCATGGTTCGAGCCGCCGACGAAGGAGCTTTACCTCAAGCGCGCCGAACTCGTCGAGGAAGAGGGCATGGACGCGCTCGTCGACGACTGGCTGCCAGGGGCGATCTCGCCACGCAACCACGCGACGAACCCACAGCTCGTCGGCCTGCTCCGCGACCTCTTCCTCCGCAACGACCCGGCCTGCTACGCGAAGGCGTGCCGGGCGCTGGCCAAGGCCGCGTCGATCCAGCGCGAGGACATCGGCCAGCCGACGCTCCTCATCGTGGGCGACCACGACCGCTCGACGCCGATCGCGATGACCGAGGAGCTCCACCGCGAGATCCCCGTCTCCCGCGTCCGCGTGATCGCGAACGCCGCGCACTGGCTCACCCTCGAGCAGCCCGACGAGGTCTCGGCGGCGATCCTCGAGTTCCTCACCTGAAAGCGGTCAGTCAGGGCGTGTGTCAAAACTGGCCAGAGCGGGTGCGCCTGGGCGGGGTCCGCTGGTCGTCCTTGGATGTTCCAGCGGTGAGACGCCCTGATGAGCCTTTGTCAGCGACTCCGCGACACGGCCCTGGAGACTCCGTGACACGGCCCTGGAGACTCCGTGACACGGCCCTGGGAGGAGTTTCGACACATGTTCTAAGGCCCCGACGGGGAGCGCTGGATCCTCCCGGCCGGATCCTCGGTGGCCGGGTTCGGCGCCGGCTCGTGCGATTCGAGATAGTGGGCGACGTAGATCGGGCGTTCGCTGCCCGGGATGCGCTGCATACGGTCGTCGTAGTCTGACGCCTCGTACTGAGTGTCGACCCGGAACTCCTCCGAGCTCAGGAACGCCCCGAGGCTCATGACGGCCGTGCCGGCGGTGAGGTCGAGCAGGATGTCCTCCCGTGTGAGCCCCTGATCGAGCATCCACTGGATGAGCCGCGCGGTCGCGTGCTTGCAGTCGTTGACGTCGACCGGGTCGACGATCTCACTGCGTACTACAGGATCGAGGCGAGCCGACCGAGCGAGCGCCTGGACGAGCCGTGCGCTGATCCGCTGTGTGTCGGTGATCTGGGAGCCGAGCAGCCCGACATACTCCGGACGGAGCCGCTCGATCGTGCGCAGCGCGACGCTTCCCGGCTCCGCGCTGCGCAGGCTCAGGGTGAGCACGAGCCCCCGCCTCGGCTGCTCGGGATCCGCGGCCTCACCGATGAGGCGCCGCCGCCGGCTCCGGCGGCTGCTCACCACCCCCATGGCGACGATGACCCCGGCGAGAACGACGGCGATCGTGACGCTCCGCCACGGACCCACCAGGCTGGACACCCCGGTGAGCAGCAGGTTCAGCGCGACACCGGTCACCAGGAGGTCCCTCAGGTCAACCTGGGAGCCCAGCGCCTGAAGCTTCCGGTTCACGCCGCACCTGCCGCCAGGACAGCGGTGACCACGTACTGCGGTGTGGTGCCGAGGAGCCGCTCGACCGGTGGGAGCGCGAGCAGCCGCGCCCACTCGACGTCGCGCAGCCGCTCGACGCTCGGCGCCGGCCACCCTGCGGCCTCGACGGCCTCGACGACCTGGTTCGGGTGGACGCCCCGCCCGAACGGGAGGAGGTCCTTGATCGCGGGGTCGAAGCTCGCGTGATGGTCGTCAGGGCGGCGCCGAGCCTTGCGGAGCAGCTCCCTCGCCTGCCGCCAGCGCTCCTGGGCGGGATCCGCGCCGCCCCACAACCCCTCGAACAAGGCCAGCCGCCCTCCGGGGGTCACGGCCCGCCAAGCCGTCAGCGCGGCGCTGGGCTCGGGCAGCACCCAGAGCAGATGACGCTCGACGACCGCGTCGAACGGGCCCTGCGGCGGCTCGTGCGCCGGACCCTCGACGGTCCGGATCCGCAGGTCCTCGCGAACGGCGACCGCCGAGAGCCGCGCGAGCATCCCCGGCGACACGTCGAGCGCGGTCACCTCGTGGCCGAGGCGGGCCGCCAGGAGACTCAGGAAGCCCGTCCCCGCGCCGACATCCAGCACGCGAGCCGGGGGCTCGGGCAGCGCCCGGCGCAGCGCCGTGGTCCACGCCGCCCGCTCCAGCGCCGACGCCGCCCCGTGGCTCGGCGCCTGGTCATAGGTCGCCGCGTCGGCGTCCCAGTACTCCCGCACCGCCTGCAGCACGTCCATGTGCGCCCCCTCCTTGATCCGCTCAATCGGTCCGCTCAATCGCCCCGGTATAGCCGGTCGAGGTCTACGAGGACGACATCGGGTCGCTGGCGCTGCGCTGCGCGCAGTTGCTCGTCGAACCCGCTGCGCCCAAACAGGAGCAGCCGGGCGCCATCGGCATCGACGCCGCGCCCTACCAACAGCCGCCGGATGTGCTCGAGGCGCTGGAGATCGGCAATCGTGCGGGGACGGTCGGACGCCTTCGCCTCGCCCAGCACCCGTACGGTCGGGCTGGGCGCCTGACGGCGCTGGCCCGCCGCGAGGGCGACGACATCGACCTCGTGCTGCGTGCGCCCGGCGCGGTCGTTGACCACGGTCCGGCTGACCTCGCCGATCTCGCCGCCGAGGGTTTCGCTGCTGGCGAACCGGGCCGTCCACTCACGAGCGAGGTGCTCGAAATGGGGACCAAGGACGCCCGCCGCGAACGTCGGCTGCGCTGCCGCCCATGCCTGGCTCGTGCGCCGGTCCTCGAGGGCGGCCAGACGTGGACGGATGACGAGGTGTGCGAAGCGCACGATCGGGTCGGCGACCGACAGGGACGGCCGACGCTGCAGCAGCACGTCATCATCGCGGTGGATCAGGCCGGCGGTCTCCAGGACGTGCAGCGGGTGGGTGAGTGCCCGCGCGTCGCGCCCGACGACGGCACCGATCTGAGCCGGTCGAGTGCTGCCGCCGCTGATCGCGGTCAGCACAGAGTGGTAGACCGCCCGATCCGTCAGCCGTGGATCCTCGGTCAGCAGGTAGTCAGCTTCCTTGAACAGCGCGTGTGAGGGGTTGAGCACGCCCTCGGCGAGCCATTCCGCGAACTCGTCGGCGGTACGTGGGGCGCTCGCGAGCAGGTCTCGGTAGCCAGGGGTGCCACCGACGACGGCGTGGACGAGCAGGGCCGTCTCGGGGTCGCCGATCCCCCAGAACGCCGCGGCCTGGCGGTAGTCGAAGGGCCGGAGCAGCAGGCCCAGCGTCGCGCGTCCCCGCAGCGCCTTCGTGCCGGACAGCAGCTCGGTCATGACCGACAGCGCTGATCCGCAGACCACCAGTCGGACCGGGGGGGCGTCCGGGCGATTGCGGCCGTCGTCGTACAGTCGCTGGAGCGCGGAGGGCAGCTCTGGTGAATGCCGCAGCAGATAGGGCAACTCGTCCAGGACCACGACTCGCGGCTTGGCGTCGGGCAGTGGCAACGCCAGCGGGGCGGTCAGGGCCTCGAGCCAGTCATCGAAGCGCAGCCGGCCGGCGAGACCGAGCGCCGTCCCCCAGTCGGCGGCGAAACGGTCGAGAGCCTGGGCGCGCTCCTCCTCCAGCGCCTGGTGGTAGAACCCGCCGGTCGCCGACGCCAACCGCCGCAGCAGAAAGCTCTTGCCCTGACGCCGCCGTCCGTAGAGCAGCGCGACACGGGCTCCCGGTCCTTCGTTCGTGGCGAACCCGAGGAGGTCGGACCACTCCCGCTCACGGTCGAACAGATCCGCAGGCCGCTCCATCAGTCATATTCTATCTAGACTAACTCGACCTAGTCTAGGTATGGCAGGGCCAGCGTGGCACTGGACGTGGCCGCCGGCAACGTCGGTCGGCGATGAGCACGCATGTGGTCATCGTTGCGTACTTGCGTGCGCACGCTGCGCCGCCTCTAGGACACCGGCGAGGTACCGTTGCGCTGGCCAGACCGCATTCGGCCCGGGTGAGGGAGGGGCCAAAACCGCGGATGGATCAGGGTTTGGCGTCGTCTGGATCAGCGCAGGACCGCTCGCGGGCGCCGCAGGCGCTTGTCGAGCAAGACCAGCGCGTGGGGCCATCCGCGCGACGGTGCGCCGCTACAGGGCGCGGCTGAAGGATGCGGCGCCGACGGGGATGATCGCGGCGCTGGTCGCCGCCGCGTGCATGCCGGTCGTCTACCCGCTGCTCGGCCAGGTCCCCGAGTCGGCGAAGGCAGCTGTGGAGTTGCTCGGAGCCACTGGCGGCGTCTACCTCACCGAGTTCGTCAAGGACGTGATCGGCCGGCTGCGCGGGCGGGACGGCGCGCCGAGGTCTCAAGACCAGCTACAGCAGGCGCTGGAGCACCGCCATCGGCCAGCCGATCGGCCAGCCGCGCACCGACCACACCGTGCGACTGTGGCCGGTCACGATCGATGCGTGGATCCGGCACGCCTGCACGCTGGCCAAGCGCAATATGACCAAAGACGAGTGGAACGAATTCGTTGGCCCCGACCGGCCGTACGTGCGGACCTGTCCCGACCTGCCGTCCGGCTCCGGCGCGCCCCCGGACGCGCCACGAGCCACCTACCACCTCGACTGAGGCAGCACCGCGCGAGCGCCCGGGTACCTCCGCTGTCCCGCACACGTCCGGTCTGACCGGGCGCTATGGCACAGTACCGCCATGGACGCGCTGGACCTGCGCCAGAGGATCCGCGGCGGCGAGAACCTCCACACCGATTTCAAGGAGCGGTTCGACTCCCATGCCGCCGTCGCGAAACAGCTGGTCTGCTTCGCGAACACGGACGGCGGTCAGGTCGTGTTCGGCGTGAGCGACCGCGACCGGACCGTGACCGGGGTGGACGATCCCGAGGCGCTCGCGCTGAGGATCGACGAGGTGGCCTACGAGCACTGCGAGCCTCCGGTCACCGCGCTCACCGAGGTCATCGAGCTCGACGGTCGTGCGGTCGTCGTCGTGAGCGTCGCAAAGGGCTCTGCCAGGCCGTACCGCACGAAGTCCGGCAAGTTCTCCATCCGCTCAGGCGCTCGCTGCCGGTCGGCCAGCCGGGAGGAGCTCCTCCGGTTGTTCCAGGCGGCCGGCAGCCTGTTCTTCGACGAGACCCCGCTGCCGAGCACGACCCTCGCAGACCTGGACCTCGACGCGTTCGAGGACTACCTGGAGGACGCCGGGCTCTCCGACCTCACTGAACAGGATCCTCCCCGACTGCTGCGCAACTGGCGGCTGTTCGACGGGCGCCACGCGACGGTCGCGGGAGTGCTCCTGTTCGGGCGCAGGCCGCAGCGGCAGATTCCCTACGCCCACATCGCCGCCGCCCGGTTTCCCGGCGTCGACACGTCCGCCGACCCAGCCGACCGCACCGACCTGAGCGGCAGGCTGCTCGACGTGCTCGACCGGGCGGCCGCCTACCTCGACACGCATCTGCGCACCGAGCACCGGATCCGCGGCTTTGAGCCAGAGCGGTACCCGGAGCTTCCGGAGGCGGCCTTGCGGGAAGCGGTCGTCAACGCCCTCGCCCACCGCGACTACACCGTCCGCGGACCGGTGCGGCTGTTCGTCCTCGACGACCGGATCGAGGTGCACACGCCCGGCGCCGTCCCCAACACGATCGACGAGGCGGCGATGCGCGCCGGCGCGCATGTCGTGCGAAATCCCGCGATCTACGCACGGCTGTCCGACGCCGGGCTGGTCACCCGAGCCGGCACCGGAATCCGTCGCATGATCCGGCTCGTGCGCGAGGCCACCGGCAAGGACGTTGGAATCAGCCTCCACAGCCACGAGGTCCTCGTCTGCCTCCCCCGCCCTACGGCCAGTACAGACTGAGGCTACCTGAGGCTACCTGAGGCTACGAGGGGGCGCGGAGGAACCGCTCTGCCGAGGTGCCTGCAGGTGGTCGAGGAGGTGTCCGAGCGCCTCCCCCCAGCGCGAGCATGAGCACGTCTGGAGAGTATGGAGGCGTGCACCACACAGCGTTGATCGCCACGATCGCCGTGGGCCTGTCGGCCGCGTTCGTTGGTGGCTTGCTCGCGGTGCGCCTGCGCCTGCCGACGATCGTCGGCTATTTGCTGGCCGGGATCGCGGTGGGACCGTTCACCCCGGGGTTCGTAGCCGACGCCGAGCTGGCCCCTCAGCTCGCCGAGATCGGGGTCATCCTGCTGATGTTCGGCGTCGGCATCCACTTCTCCGTCAAGGACCTGATCGCCGTACGTGGCGTCGCCGTTCCGGGTGCGGTCGGTCAGATCGCCGTCGCGGTCGCGCTCGCCTTCGGCGTCACTCGGTGGTGGGGCTGGTCGGTGGGCGAAGGGCTGGTCTTCGGTCTGGCGCTGTCGGTGGCCAGCACCGTCGTGCTGCTGCGCGCGGTCACCGCCTCCGGAGATTTACCGCGGCAGGCTGGGCAGGTGGCGGTCGGCTGGCTGATCGTCGAGGACTTGGTCGTGGTCCTCGCCCTTGTCCTGCTCCCCATTCTCGCCGGGTCGTTGGGTGGCACCGCGATGGGACCTGGCGAGAGCCTCGTAGGCACGCTGGCCCTCACGCTCGGCAAGGTGGCGCTGTTCGTCGCGCTGATGCTCGTCATCGGGATGCGGGCCATTCCGCGGCTGCTGACGCACGTGGAGCGGACCGGCTCCCGGGAGCTGTTCATCCTGGCCGTCCTGGCCGTGTCGCTCGGCATCGCCTACGGTGCGGCCGAGCTGTTCGACATCTCTTTCGCCCTCGGGGCGTTCTTGGCCGGCGTGGTCGTCAACGAGTCCGAGCTCAGCCACCGCGCCGCCGAGGAGGCACTGCCACTGCGCGAGGCGTTCGCCGTGCTGTTCTTCGTCTCGGTCGGCATGGTCCTCGACCCGGTGTTTCTGTTGGAGGCGCCTGGCCGAATCCTCGCCGTCGTCGCGATCATCGTGGTCGGCAAGTCGGTAGTCGCCCTGCTGATCGTGCTGGCCCTGCGCCAGCCGCTGTGGACCGGCCTAGTGGTCGCCGCCGGCCTGGCCCAGATCGGGGAGTTCTCCTTCATCCTCGCCGAGGTGGGCCGGTCACTCGGCCTGCTCTCGGACGAGGGCCGCAACCTCATCCTCGCCAGCGCCCTGATCTCGATTGTCGTCAACCCCCTGCTGTTCTGGGCGGTCGGGCCCGTCGAGACTCGCCTGCGGCGGCAACCGCAGGCCATACGGCGTCCGGGGTCCCCCGGACAGTGAGTCCGAGCCTGTCGCTTGAGGGCGCCGCGGTGACCTTGAGCGCGGCTCACGAGGACCTCGGCAGGGCATCCGCGACTGCGGTGCCGTCGAGTCGGCCGTCACCGTCCGGATGCTGGTACGGCCCACTCAGTCTGGCCGTCACCCGGCGAAGCCAGCGACCCAGGTGGCGTACGACAGCGACTGGACGACACCAAAGGCGCACGGAGCGTCGCGTTCGAACCAGCGGGTGGCCACGGTGAACAAATGGGAGCGCACGGCCTCTCGGGGGCCGAAGGACTCGAAGCCGAACGTCCACCATAGATCCCCGTCGACCTGAAGGGTGACGAGCTCGACGTTGCATCCTTCCTCGGGCTGCAGATCTGTTCTCACTTCGGCGTAGTGGCCATCGAGCGAGAACTTCCGCAGTGACCGCCGTTTCTTGACCTTCAGCCAGGAGGGCTCGCTGGCCGTGACGGCTTCCACCCAGCCAGGAAAAAGTTCCGTAGGGCACGTCCACTTGACCCAGGCATCGCTTCGGGCGGTGGTGCTCGGGGAGAACCTGGTGACCTGGGGAGCGCTGACCAATGCTTTGACCTCGAACTTCCCGCCCTTGGGGTGGTCGGCGTCTCTGATCTTGACGCCGAGGCAGTCGCATCCGGGGAACACGAGGTAGCGGTCAGTCCGCGACTGGGGCTCGACCGTGCGCCCCTCCAGGAACCAGTCGTCGACCTCTGCCGGGAGGGGAGCGTTGAAGAACCAGCGAGATTCTGCACTGTTGAGCACGGCTCTCCTTCCCGTCGATCCAGCATCCACTGCTGGAGGTCAGCCGGCGGGTTTCTCCAGCGCCGAGCGGTCGCCGGCGCGGTGCACGCGGTACCAGCGGTAGCCGAAGCCTTCGAGATCGACGCCGACGCTTCTGCCGTCCAGCGGTGTCAGCGCTCGCTCGCCGAGCAGGTCGATCAGCCCGTCGCAGTCCTGCGGCTCGTCGATCGTCAGGGTGATCGACGCGGGCTTGGAGGACAGGTTGTGCAGCGCGAGCAAAGCGCGGCCGTTCCAGTCGCAGCGGTGGGCGAAGACGGCGGGGCTGCCGGTATCGGTGAGCTGGCACGCGCCCCATCCGAACTCGGGGCACTCCTTGCGCTGGCGGATCAGCCGCTCCATCCAGCTCAGCAGCGAGTTCGGGTCACGTCGTTGGTCGGCGACGTTCACCCTGGCCGGTCCGAAGCCGCCTTCCACGACCGGTCGCCGCAGCCGCTCGGCCGGCGCGGTCGAGAAACCGGCGTTCGGCTCGTTTGACCGCTGCATCGGCGTCCGCACGCTCATGCGGCCCTCGACGTCGAGGTTCTCGGCCATGCCGATCTCCTCGCCGTAGAACAGCACCGGCGTGCCCGGCAGCGAGAACAGCAGGCTGTAGACCATGCGGATGCGCCGCTGATCGCCGCCGAGCATCGAGGGCAGGCGCCGCCGCAGGCCGCGCCCGTACAGCTGCATGCCCTCGTCGGGCCCGAACGCCGCGAAGATCTCCTGACGCTCGGCCTCGCTGCGCTTGTCGAGTGTCAGCTCGTCGTGGTTGCGCACGAAGTTCGCCCACTGGCTGTCGTCCGGCGCCGGCGGCAGGCTCTCCAACGCCTCACGCAATGGCCCGGCGTCCTCGCGCACCAGCGACAGGTAGAGCGCCTGCATGGCGGGAAAGTTGAAGAGCATGTGCAGCTCGTCGCCGTTCTCGCCGAAGTAGGAGGCGAGGTCGTTCGGCGCGAGGTTGACCTCGCCGAGGAGCGCCGCGTCGCCCTTCCGGCGTCCGAGGAAAGCCCGAAGGTCGCGGAGGTACTCGTGGGGGTCGGGCAGCTCCTTGGGGTCCTCGCCTGCGGTCTCGATCAAGAACGGCACCGCGTCGACCCGGAAGCCCGACAAGCCCTGCTGAAGCCAGAATCCGATCACCTTGGCGATCTCGTCGCGCACCGCCGGGTTGGTGATGTTGAGGTCGGGCTGGTGTCGGTAGAAGCGGTGGAGGTACCACTGGCCGGCCTGTTCGTCGAAGGTCCAGTTGTCCTCCTCCTCGCCTGGGAACACGACCTCCGCCGGGCCGGGTGGCTGCTCGTCCGCCCAGACGTAGAAGTCCCGGTAGGGGGAGCCGCGGTCCGCGCGGGCCGCTTGAAACCACGGGTGCTCGGTGGAGGTGTGGTTGACGACCAGGTCGGCGATCACCCGCAGGCCCCGGTCGCGGGCCGTGCGCAGGAGCTCGGTGAGGTCGCCGAGCGTCCCGAGGCGCGGGTCGACGCCGTAGAAATCGGCCACGTCGTCGCCGTCGGAGTCGAAGAACGTCTCGACGTCCAAGCAGTAGATGACGGCGTTCTTCCACCACAGGTCGCTGGTCGCTTTGATCGTCACGCCGCCTTCTTCTACGGGTGTGGGAGCACGCGCTCGACGGGTTGGTTGATCGTGACGAGCCCGAGCCCATCGTGGCTGACCGCTTCGTCCGCGAGCAGCGCGCGGATCACATCGACGCACTCCCCCAGCGCGGGCAGTGGTCGGACGACAGCGCCGCGTCGAATCCCGCCTGTTCGGCTGCGCGGACGGCCTCAAGTAACGCTTGGGGGATGATTTGTTCGTGACAGGAGTGAAAACCGACGAGCGTCATGTGAAGGCTATACCCGCCACCGACCCTCCCCTACACCAGCGCGACATCTCGCTCTCACCTGCCCGGTGCTGGCAAGGCGGGTCGATTGACATTGCAAGGACGGCGGATCTTCGAGCTGATACTGACAGATGTGCAGATTTACTGCACGATTCGGGTCGAAAATCTGGCGAGAGAGGTTTCGATGTTGCGGAGCTTTCGGCTCGGCAACCACCGCTCGTTCCGCGACGAGCACGAGTTGCTGTTGATGCCGACCTACGGCAACGAGCGAAAGGTCGTGCCCGTCGCCGCGGTCTATGGAGCAAACGCCTCCGGCAAGTCCAACCTCCTCGACGGGCTGCGGTTCATGGCTGCCCTTGTGGGTCGCTGGGGTCCACGGGAGCCAGCGCCCGGCTCCGGAATCCCTCGCATCCCGTTCCGGCTCAGCCCGGGTTCCCTGCTGGAGCCTTCGGTCTTCGTTGTCGAGCTGGTGCTCGACGGTGTGCGGCATGTCTACGGGTTCACCGTTGACGACGAACGAGTTCGTGAGGAGTGGCTGTACAGCTACCCGCGCGGGCGCCGCCGCGTGCTCTTCGAGCGCGAGGGCCGCGAGATCGACTTCGGCTCGACCGTCACACAACGTGGCAAGGCTGAGGTCGTGGAAAGCCTCCTGACCGAGGAGACGCTGTTTCTCAGCCTGTCCGCAAGGGTTGAGCTCGAGCAGTACTGGCCGGTGTTCGAGTGGTTCCGCAGCTCGCTCCTGCTGCCCGGGCTGAACAGTCGGCACTGGGCTAGGGAGACGGACAGGCGTGCTGCAGACTTCATAGAGCGGTCGACCGCCGACCGAGCCGCGTACCTGGAGTTGGCCCGGGCGGCAGACGTCGGCATCACCGACATCGACGTCGAGGATCTTTCCGATCCACGCGCAGCCGCGCAAGCGGCTCTTCTCGAACGCGAAGCCGCGCAGTTGGAAGCTGCGCATGCTCAGGCGAGCGGTGATCGAGCAGAAGAGCTTGCTCACCGCGCAACCCTTGCACGAGCGCGCGTGGTCATCGCGCGCGAGTCCCGCCGGACCAGCCTGCTGCTGTCCCACGGTGCGGGCGGGGCGGCCTTTCGGCTCCACGAGGAGTCCGCCGGCACTCAGCTGTGGCTTGGGCTGCTGCCTATTCTGATCACCTGTCTGACTGAAGGCAGGACGATGGTGATCGACGAAATCGACACCAGTCTGCATCCGCTCCTGGTGCGCAAACTCGTCGGATTGTTCCGTGAGCCCAAGACCAACCCTGGCCGCGCCCAACTGATCTTCACCACACACGACGCGTTCCTCCTTGCGCCGATCGCGGGTGAGGCCGGCCTCGATCGCGACCAGGTGTGGTTCGTGGAGAAGCAGCCGGACGGCGCCTCCGCGCTCTACCCGTTGACCGATTTCAAGCCACGCAACGAGCACAATCTGGCACGTCGGTACCTCGGCGGTTCGTACGGTGCCGTGCCCTTCCTCGACGACCTGGAGTCGCTCCACATTCCGGCAACGCGCGCTGGCGACGCCACGTGAAGCCACGGGAGAACAGCAGCCAGCGCCGCCCTGCCCACCGTCGGACGATTTCCAACTCGACCACGCAGCTCGTGCTGCTGCCGGCGCAGATATCCACCTGGCGGTGTCGAACCCGTGCTTCGAGTTGTGGCTTTTGCTGCACCGCTGTGACTGGCGCAAGCCGCTGGTCGACGCTCAGGCGGCCCAGCGGGAGCGCAAACGCTACGTCGCTACCTACCGCAAAGACGAGCTTCGCTTCGCCGATTTCGCTTCGGGTGTCGACCATGCCGTGATGCGCGCAAAGCAGCTCGATCCGACTGGGTGCAACCACAGCTGCAACCCTTCGAGCGGGGTCTGGGAACTCGTGCAGCGAATGAGCGACGGAGTCCGGATACCCTGATCGGCTCGGGCGGGAGCTGCACCCCGCGCTGACCGCCTATGCGGGGGGCACGAAGCCACCGGCAGGCGGGGAACCCGCAGCCGGCGACGGTCCCACGGCAGCGGCGGACGCCGCGCCCCGTTGCTGGTAGCGGGCGGCGACGCAGCGCAGGAACAGCTCCGCTGAGGCATCAGGAGGAGGGTCGTGGTGGATGCGCCGGGCGACGGACGTGGCGAGGTCCGTGGCGAGCACGGCTCGTGACGGCGGGTCGAGGTCCGGTACCCGGAGCAGGAGCTGGCGGATCGTGGCGTAGTCGCGGGCGCGCAGGCCCGAGACGTCGAGCGTGGCGGCATAGGCCTCGGCGCCGGGAGGGACGGTGAACGTGACGGCGGTGGGCTCGCCGGCGCCGGTGCGCTCCCGCACGACGAGGGTGCCAGCGGCCAGGTCCCCGAGCCGCTGGTGGCGCTTGCTCGCCACCGCGCTGAGCACGGCGGCGAACCCGAACGTCAACTGAAAGTCGACCAGGCCCACCGCGGCCCGGATCGCCGCATGGCGGAAGCCGATCGGGGCGCCCTCGACGGTCACGACCCGCAGCCCCATCGCCGCCTTCCCCAACGTGCGACCGCGCCAGAACGTCTCCATCCCCACCGGGTAGCCCCACACGACCCCGAAGAACAGCAGGATCACGAGCGTGATCCCGAGCCATTCCGGCACCGCGTCCAAGGCTCCCGCCGATCCCAGCAGCCCGCCCGCGACGAACAGCACGAAGAACAGCGCCCACTGGATCAGCGCATCGACGAGCAGGGCGACGAAGCGCGACCCGATGTGCGCCGCCTCGAACTCGAGCGGCACAGCCTCGGGGGTGACGACCGTGCCGTCCTGCACCACTGCCCCTCCCTCCGCTCGTCCGTCTTCTATCGTGGCCGCTGTGGACGTCGACCGCTTCATCACCGCGAACCAGCCAGTCTGGGACCGGCTCGAGGCCCTGCTGGGCGGCGGCGCGGGGTCGGTCTCACAGGACGAGGTCGACGACCTCGTGCGCCTGTACCAGCAGACGTCCACGCACCTCTCGTACGCCCGCACGTACCTGCGGGACCCGTCGCTGGTCGCGGCGCTCTCGCACCTCGCCGGGCGCGCCTCGGCCGTCATCTACGGTACCCGTCCCCGCACGCTCCGTACCCTGGGGCGCTACCTCACCGACACGTTCCCGGCAGCGCTGTGGCACATCCGGTGGTTCGTGCTGGCCAGCGCCGCCTTGTTCCTCCTCCCCGCGCTCGGCGTGGGGCTCTGGATGGCGAACTCGCCACAGGCGCTGGACGCGCTCGCCCCGCCGGCCTTGCGCGAGGCGTACGTCCGCCAGGACTTCGAGGCCTATTACTCGTCCCAGCCGGCCACCGTCTTCGCGTCCCAGGTGACGACGAACAACGTCCAGGTCAGCGTCCTCGCGTTCGCCGCCGGCGTGCTGCTGTGCGCCCCGACCGCGTACATCCTGGCGGCCAACGGCGCGAACGTCGGCTTCGCGGCCGGGCTGTTCGCCGCCGCCGGGCAGCAGGCCCGGTTCTGGGGGCTGATCCTGCCGCACGGGCTGCTGGAGGTCACCGCCGTGCTCGTCGCCGGGGCGACCGGCCTCCGCCTCGGCTGGGCGATCATCGACCCCGGCGACCGTCCCCGCGCCGACGCGCTGACCGAGGAGGCCCGCCGGGCGATCACCGTGGTGATCGGCCTGGTGCTCGTGTTCGTCGTCGCGGGCACGATCGAGGGCTTCGTCACCGGATCCCACCTGCCGACCTGGGCCCGGGTCGGGGTCGGCATCGCGGCCGAGGCCGTCGTGGTCACCTACGCCGTGCTCCGTGGCCGGGCAGCCTCAGCCCGCGGCCTGACCGGCGCACTGGGTGAGCAACGGTGAGACGCCGACCCGTTGTCGGTCCCCCGCGACACGTCCCAACGTGACCGCGCATCAGGCACTCCGGTAGCCGGAGGTGTCAGCATTGTGTTCGTAGACCCCGTCTTTGCTCGAATGACCGTACCTTTTGATCGATCTTGAGCAGATACGGAGCGACGAGACCCGCGTAGGCTGCCTTTCGTTCCTCGGGGAGATCTTTCCAACCGGTCACCGAGCCTCGACATATTTTTGTCCCGCACAGGCAGCGGCTGGGGAAGTGTTCGATCGAGAAGTTGCGCATCGCATAGTCGAAAGTAATCTCGTCCCCCAACTCGACGGCTCGACGGCTCGACGAACGATAAGGTCGTACGCTGCCGAGCTGTTCAGTCGAACGCCGCAGTTCGGATCACACGAGTGATTGACCCTAGATCCTAAGCCCCCCAGCTCCACGTAACCGAACCGGCTGACCTGGGTGGCATGGGAGTTGTTCTCGGCGAGTCGACGCTCGATCACACCGATCATCACTGTCTCCCCGACATCGAAGCACCGGGTGGCGAAGACACCGTCGCCCTTACCGTCGGCGGTGGCACGCTGTTCGTAGCCAACAGAATTAACCATGAACCACCCTCTGCTTGGATGTGTTTACAATAGCGTTACAGTGCCCTCTGTGTCAACAAGCGATGGCGAGGCTGGATATAGCGGATAATTACTGAGAAAGAGCGAGAGAGAAACTCACCGACATGGCCGCCTTGCTGACAGCCGCCGAGCGCAGCGCCCATGCTGGGGCTGTACCTGACGTCCCCCACCCTGAGGTGCCCTGCTTGGTCGTCGCAACCGCGCCGGCGGTGGGTCTCGCGGTAGGTTGAGGGGATGCCGAGGTATGAGTTTGTGTGAACCGACTGTGGCAGGCGCCTAGAACTGCGCGCGACAATGACCGAGAAGGCCGCCGGTCTGGCGCCGCGATGCCTGCACTGCGAGGACGGCGGGCGTGTACGGCCTGTCTTCTCCGCTGTCGCGCTGGTCGGTGGCCGCCGGCTGTCTGGTGGGCGGTGCCGCAGGGCGGGGGCTGCTGCGGCGGCTCGTGCGGCTGCGGTGCCGGATGATCCTGCGCTGACGGCGGCCCGTCCGGCGCGGCAACATCGACTTCCCCGGGCTCGCCTACTGCGCTAACGGGAAGTCCCTCTACTGGTGCGGATGGTGCCCCAGACTGACCGCCGAAGACCTGGCTCGGTGGCCGGCCTCGACGGCGCAGGAACAGAACGCGTACGCCTGTGACCAGTCGCTCTTTCCGACGGTGGGGTCGGTCAACCCGTCCCTCACGGGGCTGACGCTCGCCAAACGCCTGGCGGAACAGCTACCGATCTGACACTGCTCCCGCCACGAGCGCGAGTGGGTGGCCTACCGGGAAGCTGTGCTGGTCACAGGCGGCCGGTGGCCTTGACGTCGAGGTAGGCGTCGGCGAGCGCGCCGGCGAGCTTGCCGGGCGGGGCATCGACGACGACCGCGCCGCGACCGCGGAGCGCGGCGATCGTTCGCCGGCGCTCGTCCAGGGCGGCGACGGCCGCGGCCTTCCGGTACGCGGTCCCGGGATCGGTCGGCACGGCGCGCGCCCACCGGTCGACGTCCGGGTCGCGGACGGCGCCGACCAGCACGACGTGCTGGCGTGCGATCAACGGCAGCGCGGGCAGCAGCGCCTGCGTGACCGCGGCCTCGGCCAGCTCGGTCAGCACGACGAGCAGCGACCGCCGCCGGAACCGGGCGAGCGTCGCAGCGAACGCGCCGCGATAGTCGCTCTCTACGAGCTGCGCCTGCAGCGCGTAGAGCGCCGCAGTGACCCGGCCCAGCTGGTCACGGCGGTTTCCGGGCGGGACCACGGCCTCGACACGATCGGCGAAGGCGACCAGGCCCGCGCGGTCTCCGAGCCGGGTCGCCACCACGGTGAGCGCCATCACCGCGTCGAGCGCGTGGTCCAGCCGCGGGAGACTGTCCCGCTCCGCGGCCGTATCCGGCCGGGATCCTCCACGCGGGTCAGTTGCGACCAGGCCCGCCATCGTCCGGCCCACGTCGAGCAGGAGCAGCACGGTCTGGTTGCGCTCCGCGCGGTACGTCCGCACGATCGGCTTACCCATACGGGCGGTCGCCGCCCAGTCCATCCGGCGGAACTCGTCGTCCACGGTGTACTCGCGCAAGTGCTCGAACTCGGTGCCGCCGCCGCGCCCCTGCGCCGACCGCAGCCCGACCTCAAGGATCCGCGCCCGCGCGATGCGCAGCTCGGCCTCCTGCCGGGACCGGAACGGCGGGTAGACCCGCAGCGTCGAGGGGAGCCGCAGCCGCCCCTGCCGGGCGACCAGGCCGAGCGGCCCCTCGACCCGCACGACGAGCTCGACGACGTCGAAGCGCCCCCGCCGCGACGGGCGGATGGTCGTCCGCGCGAGTGCCCGGCCCCTCGGGGGGACCACCAGCCGCGCCCGACGCGAGCCCGCGCGCAACGACGGCGCGAGCTCGTCGGCCAGCCGCACCCGCAGCCGCCTCCGGCCGGGGTTGCCGACGCGCCAGACGACCTCGCCCTGCCCGCCAAGGGTGAGCACAGCCGGCAGCTCGCGGTGGATCTCCAGGGCGGTCGGCCGGACCGCCAGCGCCCAGTCGATCACCGCAAGGACGAGCAGCGTCACGTTCAGCACGACCACAACCGCCGCCCCGCGTCCCGGCGCGGCTACGACCACCACGGCGGCCAGGGCCGCGACCGCCGGCAGCCGCCAGGTCGGAACGGGGACCACCCTGGCAAGCGTGGCTGATTCCGATCCGGTGAGAGTGGCATCACGCACGACTCGGGAGACTAGTGGTCCGCGCGGAAACCGGCTCTTGGCATGGGTCCGTGGGCGGTGTCGGGCGCGGGTCAGCACGCTCGTCGCCGGTGTGACCGGGCGAGCGGGTCAGGCGGGTGCACGCTGAACCGTCCGGTGTCCGGGTCACGGGCGACGAGCCAGCCGTCCTCGTGGATCCTGTGATGACACGTCCAGCAGGTCAAGCAGAGGTTGTCCTCGTC
>JBOGEB010000037.1:0-28071 GCA_050743125.1 Egibacteraceae bacterium | reverse complement strand
GTGCACGCAGGTGGCCTCAGGAGCACCGGCCCTCGTCCTCGGCCTTGCCGCCCCACACGCCGGCATCCTGACCCGTCTCCAGCGCCCACTCCAGGCACTGGCCGGGCACGGGGCAGGTCGCGCACACCGCTCGGCCTGCTCGGCCTGCCCTCCCGGTGACCCCGATGGGGAAGAAAAGCTCAGGTCCAGGTCGAGGCATACGGCTCCGTGGCGCCAGTCCTCCATTAGCCCGCTCCTTCGTCCAGTGAGTCCTCGTGCCCGACTGCGTCGCGCTCGGCCTCCCGTAGCGCCTGATCGCGTCCGATCACGCGCACCTCGTAGCGTGTGCCCACCCACCCGCAGCGGCACCGGGCGTAGAGCACGCCTCGCGCCTCCGCGAGCTCCACGTGATGGCTTCAACCTGGGCTTACCCCGCAACCCTGATACTGCGGTGTCAGCGGGTGATCCCGAGCCGCTCGGCGAGCCCTCGCAGCCCTGGCGTGCGTGACCGGCGCTCACGGCCCAGGCACACTCGCACCAGCTCCCTGGCCAGCACGCTGTAGCCCACCGTCTCCGGCGCGTGCCGCTCGGCCTCCAACAGCAGCGCGACCGTGGCCGCGTCGTCCTGGAGCAGCCCATGCGCCTGGGCCACATCGATCAAGACCTCGGCCCGCCGTTGCGCCATTGGCAGCTCATCGATGTCTATGTGGTCGGCGTGTCGCAGCGCCTCCCGCGCGTCGCCGGACTCCAGCGCCACCGCGACCTCGTGCGCGCCCACGTTGGCTGGCCCGAAGCTCTCCCAGTAGTCGTTACGCCCTGGCCCGACAAGCTGGGCGGCGGTCCGTGCGTCGCGCAGGAGCCGCCACGCGTACGCCCCGTCTCCACCACGGACGGCGATCACTGCCTGTGTGAGTTGCAATGATCCCCACAGCGACCACTGCTCCAGCGGGGCTGCGTCGGTGGGGGCGAGGGCATCGCCGCTGTCCGAACACACGCTCCCGGCCTTGTCGAGCCACCCCTCACGCATCAGTGCGAAAGCCATACGACGGCGTGCGTGTGCCACTAGCAGGTCATCGCCCGAGCGCTCTGCCGCGGCGATCGCGCGATCCACGCCGATCCACGCCAACGTCATGTCACCGAAGGTGCGGACCAGACCGGAGGTCATCAGGTAGACGCGGGCAAGGGCACCCCCACGCGCTGGGCACTCCCTCCTCGGCGGCGGCACGCCCGGCGACCAGCAGGTCAGGCAGAAGAATCGCGCGAGCCTCGTAGGACCCACTGGCGGCGAGCGCGCCGGCCTGGTCGACGTTGGCCCGGAGTTCGGCGGCGCTAGGAGGCTCGCGGTCCCCAGGGAGGTCCGCGAGCACCGCGCGGCGGATCGCGGGAATTCCCTGCGGCGGGTCGTGCGGTGCTCCGCCGTTCGCGGGCAAGCGAAGCCCTCCGATCAGGTCACTTGGCTCGACCTTCAGCACGCGGGCGAGCGCCAGCAGGTCCGCGATCTTCTCCACGGTCCGGTCGCCGCGCTCGATCAGCGACAGCCAACCGCCCGACCGCCCGACGAGCCCGGACACGACCTGTTGGGTGAGTCCTCGGCGGTGGCGGTAGTAGGCGATCCGCTCGCCGACCGGCGCATTCTCGTCCATGGCTCGCAGCCTCTCTCTGCTCGTCCGGGTTCCGGAGCACCGCCTCGCGGGACCTTTCCTTCCCCCGAACCCTAACGCACCAAGGGGATTTAGCGTCAACGACATACAGGCTCGCTGTGAACCGGCAAGCAGCGCTGTCAAAGGGATATGGTCGTAATCCCGTTGACGCAAGCCACATCGGTGCTCAACCAGCTTGAGCCAAGAGTCTTGTTTTCTGATGTGGACGGCACGCTCGTGGGCCGAGGCGGGTCGTTGTTCTCAGCCTTTGATGGCACTCCGACCTTCGCAGCAGCTGAGGCGCTGTACGCCATCCACCTGGTTGGGCTGACCCTGGTGCTCGTCTCCGGTCGAAGCAGAGCCAAGCTGCAAGAGGCTGGGCTCTGCTTCGGGACCCGTGACGCCATCGCTGAGCTTGGCACGGTTCTGATGATCGACGGGACGGCAGAGCTGATGTGGGGGGAGGCGCCTCGCGATCTGGGAGAGACACTCGCACAAGCGTTACAGCGTGCCGGCGCCTTACGCTGGTTATTAAAGCATTCAAGGGGCGCCTAGAGCTCCATGAGCCGGCAGAGGACCGGCAGGGCACAATTCTCTTGTGCGGTCAGCTCCAGCTCAGTGAGGTCAACACCGCGCTCACCGAGGCCGGGTTTCGCTGGGCACAACTTTACGACAATTCGTTGAACCAGCCGACCGCCCGTGGCCCCGCTCCACCTGATCCGGGACGGCGTGCAGCCGTTGTGCCGGCTCGAGGATGTCTTGGAGGTGGCGGGGCTCGCCTGCGACCGTGGCCCGGCCGCCGTGCTTCGGCTGCTCGGCCCGACGCCCGCCCCGCCGAGCGCCTTTGCCTCCGGCCGCCCGCACACGGGAATGATTGAACTTGCAACTACGTTGTCTGGGATGACGACTGGACGAGACCAGGAAGAGCGATGCCCGCCATCACCGTCGAGAACCCGATGATCCTCCCCCGAGTTCCGCGCATCGACCCGACGATCGATCGCCCCCGCCCGGTGGCGTCGATCACCACCGCCCCCACGGGCTACGAGGGCGAGGGGTTTCCCGTGCGCCGGGCCTTCGCTGGCGTCGACCTGCGCGCCCTCGATCCGTTCGTCCATATGGATCAGATGGGCGAGGTCGAGTACGGCCCTGGGGAGCCGAAGGGGACGTCGTGGCATCCCCACCGCGGGTTCGAGACCGTCACCTACATCATCGACGGAGAGATGGCCCACCAGGACTCGAATGGCGGGGGAGGGCTGATCACCAACGGCGACACCCAGTGGATGACCGCGGGCGCCGGCATTTTGCACATCGAAACCCCGCCTGAGCATCTCGTCGTCAGCGGCGGGCTGTTCCACGGCTTCCAGCTGTGGGTGAACCTGCCCAGGACGCACAAGCTCGCCACCCCGCGCTACCAGGACATCCGGGCGAACAAGGTCGGGCTGCTGGCGTCGTCCGACGGCGGCGTATTGCTGCGGGTCATCGCCGGTGACGTGGCCGGGCACGCCGGCCCGGGCATCACCCACACGCCGATCGTGCTCGTTCACGCCACGCTGAGCCCGGGCGCGTCGCTGACGCTGCCCTGGCGACAGGACTTCAACGCGCTGGTGTATACGCTCGCCGGGCGCGGCACCGTGGGCGCCGAGCGCCGGCCCGTGCGGACCGGTCAGCTCGCGACCTTCGGCGCCGGGAACACCGTCACGGTCACCGCGGACGCGACCCAGGAGTCCCGCAGCCCCCAGATGGACGTGATCATCCTCGGTGGCCAGCCCATCCGCGAGCCGATCTTCGCCTACGGCCCCTTCGTGATGAACACGAAGGCGGAGGTCGTCGAGGCTTTCGAGGACTACCAAGCCGGCCGCCTCGGCACGATCCCCGTCGCTCATGCGCACGTTCGGGGGAGCACGACGGAGGACGCGCCGGACATGGGGTGACCGCAATCGGCGCTCTCCATCTCGTGAGGGGAGCGGACGCGGTGCGTTTGGACATCGCACTGCCGCGTGGAGCTGCTCGCACTGGCCGACTGGCTGAAGTCCTACCGCCCGACTACGCGTCGAGCTCCCCGGTCGCCCAAGCCCGCTGACGGCCGCGCCTCCCTCCCGGACTCCTGAGCGGCCTGGCCCGGAGTCGCTGGTCCTTTGACGATCTGTGGAGGGGACCGCCCGCCCGGCGGGCTGTCCCCTCGGACATCCCGAACGACCTGCTATAAAGCGGCTTTCTGGGAGTATGAGAAGCCCGTCCACGGTTTCGGGAGCTCGGCCAAAAGGGAGCGGGACCAGACATGGCTGATGTCAGTGAGCAGGTACCCAACGCTGGCGACGTCGTCCGGGAGCTTCCCGGCTACCGGATCGAGCGGGAGCTGGGGCGCGGGAGCATGGGCGTCGTGTACTTGGCCGAGGACGTGCGGCTCGAGCGCAACGTCGCACTGAAGGTCCTGGCCCCGTTCCTGGCTCATGACGAGCGGTTCCGCGCGCGCTTCATCCGCGAGTCCCAGGTGGCGGCCAACCTCGACCACGCCCACATCGTCCCGATCTACAGCGCAGGCGAGGCGGGAGGGCTGCTGTACATCGCCATGCGTTACGTAGACGGCCGTGACTTGCGGGCGCTCATCGACGCCGACGGCCCGCTGACGCTCGAGCGCGCGCTTGCCCTTGTCGCCCAGGTGGCTGACGCCCTCGACGCCGCCCACGAGGAAGGCCTGGTCCACCGAGACGTCAAGCCAGCGAACATCCTCGTCGATCGCCGGAAGGGCAGGGAGCATGCCTATCTCTGCGACTTCGGCATCACCAAGCACACCTCCTCGGGAGACACCCTCACCGCCACCGGCCAGCTGCTCGGCACCTTCGATTACATCTCTCCCGAGCAGATCGAGGGCAAGCCGGTCGATGGCCGGGCCGACGTGTACGCGCTGGGCTGCGTGCTCTACGAGTGCCTGACGGGGACGGTCGCCTTCCGGCGCGAGGAGAGCGCCGCCCTCCTCTGGGCACACCTCTACGAGCCGCCGCCACCGGTCACCGCCCTGCGCCCAGACCTTCCGCCTACGGTCGACCGCATCGTGGCCAAGGCCACAGCCAAGCAGCCCGACGACCGCTACACGACCTGCGGTGAGCTGGCGCTCGCCCTCCGCGCTGCCGCCGCGACCGTGCCTGCGGCGCTCGACGGGAGCGAGACCGCCGCCCAGCCAGGCACGACCTCCACCCACGACCCGATGCCCCCGCCTCAGTCGAGCGCTGAGACCCGCGCCTTCGCTCCACTCGGTGTGCCGCTCCAACGACGTGGGGTTGCCTCCCCACCGCCGCCACCGCTGTGGCGGCGCTGGCCGCTGGTCCTGGGCGGCGTCTTGGCGCTGACGCTGCTCGTGATCCTGGTGGCCATCGGCCTGCGTGCGCGCAGCTCACCGCTTCCGAACGACATCAGGGAGGCGTTCCCGAACACCGCAGTGAAGGCGTTCCCGAACGAAGAGGAGCAGGCGCTCATCGGCCAGGTGCCCACCGCCTTCAGCGAGCACTGCAGACGTAATGACGTCACCAAGGAAGGCTCGGCCGGTGCCGTAGCCTCCGTTCGCTGCGAGTCCGAGCAGGCCGCCCGCGAGGTCGTGCTCACGCAGTTCGCCTCCCAGGACGCGCGCGAAGACGCCTACAACCGTAGGTTGCGCGACGCGAAGGTCAGCTTGGACACCGGCGGCGACTGCAAAGACACGTACAGGGCCGAACGCAGGTACGAGGGACTGCCTAGGACTACCGGGCGGGTCCTGTGTTATGGCGACGACGGGTCGTCGTTCATCGTGTGGACCAACGACAAGAAGCCCATGCTGCTGACGTTGGCAACGCGACCCGACGCGGAATACGCGCAGCTCTACCAGTGGTGGGACGACCTGGTGCAGCGACCGCCCCAGCCTGCGCCCGCGCCTCAGGCAGCGCCCGCACCCGCACCGCAGGCAGCGCCCGCACCCGCACCGCAGGCAGCGCCCGTACCCGCGCCGCAGGTCGCGCCCGCGCCGCAGGTTGTGCCCGTACCCCAGCCCGCGCCCGCACCTCGGGCAGCGCCCGCGCCGCAGGTCGCGCCCGCACCTCGGGCAGCTCCCGCGCCGCAGGTCAAACCCCGCGAGACGCCCAAGCCAGAGGCGCCGGCCTCCTCTGCTCCCCGGGAGGCGCTGCTCACCCACGTGCCAGCCTCCTATCGGCCGACCTGCAAGCGGTCAAGTGGCCTTGCCAGCCCTTCAGCGGCGGCCACGAGCGTGGAGTGCAGACCCACCTCAGGGGCCGATCGGGTTGGGTACTTCCAGTTCCCGGACAAGAGAAGCATGGAGTTCTTCTACCTTCAGCGGGTAGCGCGGGTCTGGTCCACGCCCGGGATCCGCACCGAAAGCTACGACCATGGCAGTGGCAATGCCGGACGCGTCCTGCTCTTCACCAACGCCGAGGGCAGAGCGCAGATCGAATGGACCAACAAAAGGCTACGGATCTACTCCGTGGCGGTGGGCAGGGACGCCAACGCCCTCGTCAAGGCGTGGGAGGCGAACAGCTTTGGTCCGCGGTGAGCCGTCCAAGACCTCGCCCAGCATCCCAGCGTGAGCTGGACGCGGCCTGGCAGCCGGGAGCCGTCACGCACCAGCTCCCCCAGGCCGGGTCGCCTACCCGCGCGACCTCTTGAGGAGGACCGCACGCGCCGGCTGGAGCTCCCGCCGGCGCCGGTCCCGGACCGAGAGCCGCGCGTCAAGCACGGCAAGCGTTTCGCGTGGCGCTGGCTGTCGTGGGGCTGATCGGGCTGGGTGCTCGAGGTGGCGCCACGCTGCCGACCCTTTGTGTTGAGCATCCGCGACGCATAGGACGCGAACGCTCCACACACGTCACGTCACGCGGGCGGCCTGGGCGAGCAGCTCGCTGAGCGTCGGGTGGGGGTGGATGGTGCCGGCGAGATCGGTTGGTGAGGCGGCCATCTCGATCGCGAGGACGGCCTCGGCGATCAGCTCACAGGCGTGCGGGCCGACGATCTGCGCGCCGACGACGGCGTCGGCGTCGGCGTCGATCACGAGCCTGACGAAGCCCTCGGCCTTGTCGAGGCCGAGGGTCACGGCCCTGGCCGAGGCGGCCAGCGGGACCGTCGCGACCCGTGTCGTCATGCCCGCGGCGCGCGCGTGGGCGACGGACAGGCCCGCCACCGCGACCTCCGGGTCGCTGAACACGACGGCGGGAACCGCGGCGGGGTCGAACGCGGCGGGGCGGCCGCACAGCGCCTCCGCCGCCACCTCGGCCTCAGCCGTCGCCTTGTGCGCAAGCGCGGGGCCTGGGGTGAGGTCCCCGATCGCGGCGATGTGCGGCCCAGCCAGGCGGTCGGGCCCGACCTCCAGCAGCCCGTCCGGGCGTGGCCGGACACCGAGCCGCTCCAAGCCGAGGCCGTCGGAGTTCGGCCGCCTGCCGACCGCGACGACGAGCGCGTCGGCCTCGACGAGCACGGACCCGCCTGTCGTCTCGACCTTCAGCCGTCGGCCGTCGAAGTCACGCGCCTGCGCGCTGACGAGGACGTCCACCCCGAGCGCCGCCAGCCGCCGCTGCACCGGCGGCGCCACCGCGGCGTCCAGCGCGGGCAGCAGCCGGTCGAGCGCCTCGACGATCGTCACGTGCGCGCCGAGCTTGGCCAGCGCGGTGCCGAGCTCAACGCCGATAAAGCCGCCACCGACCACCGCGACGCTCGCCGGCAGCGCGTGGAGGCAGAGGGCGTCGGTCGAGTCGAGGACGCGCTCTTCGTCGTGGGGCAGCTCCCTCAGCTCCATCGGCCGGGAGCCGGTGGCGAGGATCACGTCGCGGAACTCGACGAACCGTGACGGGCCGTCGTCACGCTCGATCGCCGCCTGGGCCGGGCGGGTGAAGCAGGCCCGGCCCGGCAGGACGCGGACGCCAGCGGCGTCGAGCTGCCGGCGAACGGCATCGCCCAGCCGCGTCACGGCCTCGCTCTTGAACCGCTGGAACGCGCCGAGGTCGACGGCCAGGCCCTCGGCGCGCAGGCCAGCCCGCGACCAGGAGCGGGCGCGGTGGGCGGTGTCCGCGACCTCGATGAGCGCCTTGCTGGGGATGCAGCCCGTCCGCAGACACACCCCGCCGACACCGGCGGAGCCGTCGCGGTCGACGAGCGTGACCTCCCGGCCGAGCTGCGCCGCCCGCAGCGCCGCCGTGTACCCGCCCGGCCCGGCACCGACGACCAGCAGGTCGACGCCCTCGGGAACCTGGCCGACCACCATCAGGCCAGCAGAAGCACCGGGTCGGACAGCAGCTCGGCGAGGTCGGCGGCGAACGCGCCGAGGACGTCCCCGTCGATCAGGCGGTGGTCGGCGGCGACCGCGAGCGGGAGCAGCGGCCGGACGGCCGGTGCGCCGTCCACCGGCACGACGGCGTCATGGATCCGCCCGAACCCGGCGATCGCTGCCTCGGGCGGGCGGATCAACGGCGTGCCGAACCGTGAGCCGTAGCTGCCCGCGTTCGTGATCGTGAACGTGCCGCCGGCCGTCTGCTCGGGCGTGACCGTCCGGGCGCGGGCCGCCTCCGCGAGGGCGGCGGCCTCGCGCGCGATCTCGGCCAGCGACTTGCGGTCCGCGTCGTGGAGCACCGGCACGATCAGCCCGTCCGCGGTGGCGGTCGCGATCCCGATGTGACGGCGCCGATGGTACGTGACGGTGCCGGCCGTCAGGTCGACGCTCGCGTTCAGCGCCGGGTGGCGGCCGAGCGCGGTCGCGACCGCCTTCACGAACAGCGGGAGGAACGTCAGGCGCACCCCCTCGGGCTCCAGGCGCGCTCGCAGCCGCGCCCGTGCGCGGACGAGCTCGGTGGCGTCGACCTCCCGGAGGTCGGTGACGTGCGGGATCTCGCGCCACGCCTGGGTCATCGTCTGCGCGATCCGCCGGCGCAGGCCCCGAAGTGCGACGACCTCGACGTCGTCTTGGCGGTCGTCTTGGCGGTCGTTCTGGAGCGCGGCTGGCTCTGCGGCGGTCGGCACCTCCCGGGCGGCCTGCGCCGACTGCTCGACGTCCTGCCTCGTCACCCGGCCGCCGGGGCCGGAGCCAGCCACCGCCTGGAGGTCGACGCCGAGCTCCAGCGCGAGCTTCCGGGTCGCCGGAGACGCGAGCTGGCGCTGCCGGGCAGGCGTCACGGGGCCGTCACCGGTGGCGATCACCGCCAGCACCGCGCCGACCGGGAGGACGTCGCCGACCTCGCCGCCCAGCTCGGTGACCACGCCGGCGACCGGCGCGGGCAGCTCGACCACGGACTTGTCGGTCTGCACCTCGACGATGGCCTGGTCGCGGGTGACCCGATCGCCGACCGCGACGCGCCAGGCGAGGATCTCGCCCTCGCTCAACCCCTCGCCGACGTCGGGCAACCGGAACTCGACGGTGTTCGGGGGCGTCCCCAGGGTCCCCTCTGGGGTTCCGGAGCCCTGCCCGGCGTTCACCCGGCCTTCACCGTCCTGCGGACGGCATCGACGACACGCTCGACCGTCGGGATGTAGAGATCCTCCGCGCTGCCCAGCGGGTACGGCGTGTCGGGCGCGGTGACGCGGGCGATCGGGGCCTCCAACGAGTAGAACGCCTCCTCCTGGAGCGTGGCGGTCACCTCGGCCCCGAACCCGGCCGTGAGCGGGGCCTCGTGCACGACGACGCAGCGGCCGGTCCGCTCGACGGCGCGCACGAGCCCCTCGACGTCCAACGGCACGAGCGTGCGGAGATCGAGCACCTGCGCGGAGACGGTCTCCTCCGCGAGCTGATCGGCAGCGCGCTCAGCGACCTGGACCGCTGCGCTCCATGCGACGAGCGTCACGTCGTCCCCCGGCCGCACCTGTCGGAGCTGTCCGAACGGCACGGTGTAGTCGCCGTCGGGCACCTCGCCCTTGACCAGCCGGTAGCCGCGCAAGGGTTCGCAGAACAGGACCGGATCGGGGTCGCGGATCGCCTCCGCCAGCAGCCCCTTCGCGTCGTACGGGTTGGACGGCAGCACGACTTTGAGGCCGGGACACTGGACGAACTGGGCCTCCAGCGCGTCCGAGTGCAGCTCGGGGGTCCGCACCCCGCCGCCGAACGGCGTACGGATCGTCACCTGCGCGCCGAACCGGCCCTGCGTCCGGAGGCGGAACCGCCCGAGCTGGGCGCCGAGCTGGTGGAACGCCTGGTGGGTGAAGCCCATGAACTGGATCTCGACGACCGGCACGAGCCCCGCCACGGCGAGCCCCAGCGCCGCCCCCACGATCACGCCCTCCGCGAGCGGCGTGTCGAAGACGCGGTCCGGCCCGAACTCGGCGAGCAGCCCGTCCGTCGCACGGAACACCCCACCGAGCTGGCCGACGTCCTGCCCGAGCACGAGGACGCGCTCGTCGCGCGCCATCTCGTCGTGGAGCGCGGACCGGATGGCTTCGATCATGGTCATCACGGTCATGCTCATCCCCGCGCTCCGCGCGTCCCCTCACCCGACATGGCCTTCCGCTGAGTCAGCACCCGCAGTGGCGGCTTCGCGTACGCGTGGGTGAACAGGTCGTCGATCGTCGGGGGCGGAAAGGCCTCGGCCACCTCGACGGCGCGGTCGATCTCGGCGGCGATCTCGCGCTCGGCCGCTTCGGCGAGGCCCTCGTCCCACAATCCCTTGGACGCGAGGTAGCACTGCATCCGGACGATCGGGTCGCGCGCCTCCCAGACGGCGTGCTCGGCGGGATCGACGTACCGGGTCGGGTCGTCGGCAGTGGTGTGCGGGCCGATCCGATAGGTGCGCGCCTCGATCAGCGTCGGGCCCTCACCGGCACGGGCACGCTCGACGGCCGCGAGCGTCACGGCGTGGACGGCGAACAGGTCGTTGCCGTCCACGATCACGCCCGGGAAACCGTAGGTGGGCGCGCGCTCGGCGAACGTCGCGCCCGCCGTCTGCATCCGGCGCGGGGTCGAGATCGCCCAGCCGTTGTCGGACAGGAAGAAGACGACCGGAGCCTGGACGAGGCCCGCGAGATTGCAGGCCTCGTGAAAGTCGCCCTCGCTCGACGCGCCGTCGCCGAAATAGCAGGTGACGACGCTGTCCAGCCCGCGCAGGCGCAGGCCCCAGCCGAGTCCCACCGCGTGGGGGATCTGCACCCCCAGCGCGATCTGTTTCGGGAGCATGTTCACGCCCTCGGGGATCGCCGCGCCCGCGGCGCTGCCCCGCAGATACAGCAGGAAGCGCTCGAGCGGATAGCCGTGGTGGAGCAGCGCCGGCAGCTCCCGGTACTGCGGCACAACCCAGTCGCGGGTCGGATCGAGCGCCATCGCCGACCCGACGACCGCCGCCTCCTGCCCGATCACGGGCGCGACCGTGCCGAAGCGCCCTTGGCGCTGCAGGCTCATCGCGCGCCGGTCGACCGCGCGGGACAGCATCATCAGGCGCAGGCCGTCCACGGCCCGGGCGTCGGACAGCCGAACCCGGGCGGCGTCAACCAGCGCGCCCTCGGGGTCCAACAGCTGCAGCGGTTGCATCATGTCGGCTCCTCTCGCCAGGCGTGACAGCGACCGCCGGCGCCTGTAGGAGGCGGCGCGGGAGCCGCCCGTTCACGCTGGTGTGGACGCTAACGACCGCCGCGCACCGTAGTCAACGAGTGCTGTGTGCCCATGTGCTCGGCGATCCTTGCGCCAGGGAACCACACGGACACGTGGAGCATCCTGGCCACAAGGGGGCAGGCAATCGGGCGCTGGTTGGTCACCGGGAGCTGGCCGGACCGGAGCCGTTGCAGTAGGGCGCGAGCGCCGCAAGGACACCCCTGTCGACGTTCGCGAGGATCCACGTGCCCTCGGGGCGGGCCTCCGACTTCAGCACCTCGCCCTCGCGGTGGGCGCGGGCGACGAGGTCGGTGCGGTCGTAGGGCACGAGCGCCTCGACGAGCCGCCGGCCGGCCGGGATCCGGCTGGCGGCGGCGGCCACGAGCGCCTCGATCCCCTCGCCGGTCCGTGCGGACACGACCACGGCGTCGCCAAGCCGGCGGCGGAGCCCGACCAGCTCGTCACGGTCGGCGATGTCGGCTTTGTTGAGCACGACGAGGCGCGGCATCGCGCCGGCGCCGATCTCGTCGAGCACCCGGTCGACCGTGGCCGCCTGCGCCTCTGCCTCGGGATGCGCGGCATCGACGACGTGGAGGAGCACGTCGGCGCGAAGCGTGTCCTCGAGCGTCGACTTGAACGCCTCGACCAGTTGGGTCGGCAGCTTTCGTACGAACCCGACCGTGTCGGTGGCCACCGCCTCACGGCCGTCGGGCAGCTCCACGCGACGGGCTGTCGTCTCCAGCGTGGCGAACAGCCGGTCGGCGACCAGCATGTCCGCGCCCGTCAGCCGGTTCAGCAGGGTCGACTTGCCAGCGTTCGTGTAGCCCACGAGCGCGATGATCGGCACGCCCTGGCGCTCCCGTGCAAGCGTCTTGCGCCGCCGGGTCCGCTCGTAGGTCGCCAGGTCGCGCCGGAGCTTGGTGATCCGCCGGTTGAGCTTGCGGCGGTCGACCTCCAGCTGGGTCTCGCCCGGGCCGCGGCGGGTGCCGATGCCGCCAGCTTGCTGGGACAGCGCCTGGCCCCAGCCGCGCAGCCGGGGGAGCAGGTAGGTCAATTGCGCAAGCTCGACTTGGGCGCGGCCCTCCCGTGACGAGGCGTGCTGAGCGAAGATGTCGAGGATCACGATCGTCCGGTCGAGCACCTTCACCCCGACCCGCTCCTCGAGGTTGCGCTGCTGCGCCGGCGACAGCTCGTCGTCGAAGATCACCGCGTCCGCGCCAAGCTCTGCGGTGAGCGCCTGCAGCTGGGCGACCTTGCCGCGGCCGACGAACGTCGCCACGTCGGGGGTGTCACGGCGCTGGACGACCCGGCCGACCATGACGGCGCCGGCGGTTCCCACGAGCTGCTCCAGCTCGTCGAGCGACGCGTCCACGTCGTGGGCGCACGAGTCCGGGCGATGAAGCCCGACGAGCACGGCTTTCTCCGCCGGACGGAAGATCGCGACGCCCTCCTGGGGCACGCCCTCGGTGATCCGCTGGGCGCCAGCGCGGCGGCGCTCCGCGCGCGGCAGCTCGGGCGGCATAGCGGGGTCTTCGCTCATGCCGGATTCCGTCCCCGCCCGGGGCTCATGCGATCCCGTCCAACCAGGCGGGGCTCAGCTCACCGGAGGCGACCTCGACTGCTGGCCCGGTGACGAGGACGCTGCCTGAGGTCCAGTCGGCCTCGAGCGGCCCGCCGGGCAGGTCGACCCTCACCCGGCGGTCGGCGAGGCCGAGGGCGTGCGCCGCGACCGCCATGGCCGAGGCCCCGGTGCCTGAGGCGAGAGTCTCACCCACGCCACGCTCCCAGATCCGCCCGACCACCAGACCGCGTGCCGGGACCGCGATGAACTCGACGTTCGTCCCACTGGGGAAGGCCTCGTCGTGCTCGATCGTCGGCCCCCAGGCCGCCACCGGAGCGGTTGCGACGTCGTTGACCAGGAGGACCGCGTGCGGGTTGCCCATCGACAGGGTCGTGACGGTGACCACGGCCCGCTCGAGCGTGACGGTCTGGTGGCCGGGAAGCTGCGGCACCCGGAGCCGGGCGGGGCTCACGTCCACCTGGATCTGGCCGGTCAGCGTGGGTGCGCCCATGTCGACCTGGGCGCTCGCGACGGTCCCGTCGGGCCAGCGGCCGGTGATCGTGACGGGCCTGACGCCAGCGCGTGTGGAAACCCTCACCTCGTCGCCGTGCACGATCCCGCGGTCGGCGACGTACTTCGCGACGCAGCGGACGCCGTTGCCGCACATCTGCGCAACCGACCCGTCGGCATTCCAGTAGTCCATGAAGACATCGCCTTGGTGGCCCCACCGGGGCGGGCCGATGCGGATCACGCCGTCGGCGCCGACCCCAGTGTGCGCACAGCAGAGCGCCCGGACCAGGCTCGGCGTCAGCACGACCCGATCCTCGAGGTCGGGAAGCACGACGAAGTCGTTGCCAGCTCCGTGCGCCTTCACGAACCGCATGGGTCCTGGAGCACCTCAAGGATCTCGTGGGGGAGGGCAGCCGCCTCGCAGCGGTCGCCGGGTGGAACTCCACCTGACCGATCGGTCAGACGGGTCCAGCGTACTCTCGGGTCGGCGGCGAACCATCGCCCTTGCCTGGCGGCGTACCGCCGGGTACGGACCTTGGCTCTGGCGACCGCCTCACCCAGATCGCACCGCCCCGCGAGGTGGTCGAGGATCTCCGCGTACCCGATCCCTTGACGCGCGGTGGACGAGAGGTCACATGCGGCCAGCGCACGGCATTCATCGACGAGGCCGTGTGCGACCATGCGGTCGATGCGAGCGTCGAGGCGACGCACAAGCTCGTCACGTGGCAGGTGAAGACCGGCGACGCGGAGACCGGAGTAGATCGGCTCGTGCGTCTCCCACGCCCGCCGCCAGTCGCTGAACGCGCGGCCCGTCAGCGCGATGACCTCCAGCGCCCGCACACAGCGGCGGAGGTTGCCCGGGTCGATCCGGGCGGCGGCCGCAGGGTCAAGCGCGCAGAGCGCGGAGTGGGCGGCGGCGGGATCGTTCCGGTAGCGCGCCTCGATCTCAGCCCGAGCCGCCGGGTCGGTCGGCGGGAACTCGAGCGGGTCGACGACCGCGCGGAAGTAGAGGCCGGAGCCGCCGACGAGCAGCGGGGTCTTGGTGTTGGCGAGCACCTCTGCGATCGCCCCGCGTGCCGCCTGCTGGAACCACTGGACGGTGCACTCCTGAGTCGGGTCCAGGACGTCGATCATGTGATGCGGTACGCGAGCGCGCTCCACGCGTGTGGGTTTGGCGGTCCCGACGTCCATCCCCCGGTAGACGGTGAAGGCGTCGGCGGCGACGACCTCGGCGCCGAGCTGCTCCGCGAGCGCGAGCGCCGCCGCCGACTTGCCGGTCCCGGTCGGGCCGACAATGGCCAGGACGGCGGGATCAGAACGTGTTCGAGAGCTGCTTTGACAGGTCATGCCTCGTCGGGTTCCGCTCCGAAGAGTCCGTTAGGTCGCTCCACCTGAGCATGGCCTTATGTCCACAAACGCCATGTTTTTTACTTATAGCTGATGCAGTTTCGGGTAGCAAGGACCGTTCGAAACCGCACTCCGCACGCCTCATGTTCGCCTTCCAAACCACGTTCTCAGGCGTCGGTCGCCGCGACGAGGTAGCCGACGCCGCGCGGCGCCGAGTAGTGCTTGACGCGCAGGCGCAGGCCGGCGGCCATGCAAGCGGCCTGCGCGACGACGATCGGCGCCCAGCCGAGCGCCGCGACCCGGCGGGCCTCGGCGGGGCCGAGGGCGGCGAGCCGCTCGGGCCTCTGCGCATCGACCGCCGCGACCACCGCCTCGTCCCAGGCCGGCGCGCCCTCGACCCGGTAGCGCGGTGAGCGCTCGCCGAGCCCGGCGGAGAGGTCACCGGCGGCCAGCAGGACACCGCGCCCGGAGAGGCTGGTGGCGATCGCCGCGCCACTGGCGGCCAGGAAGTGGGCGGTGGCGCACGAGGCCACGCTGATCGGCACGACGGGCGCGTGGTCGCCGACCAGCAGCGCGAGGACGGTGAGGCTGGGCGGGAGCGGCCCCTGTTGGCATGATGCGTTGGACAGCCAGCTGGCCACGCGCAAGCGGGTCGACAGGTCGGGGCGGCCGAACCCGGCGAGGCTCGCCTCGGCGTGCTCGTAGACGCCGAGCTCGCCCGTAGTGGTCCAAGCGGAAAGTTCCGTTGACACCGAGGGTGCGACTGCGCCCGCCTCGCAAGGCGCGGGTCGCGCCGTGTACTGGTTGTCCTCAAGCGCTCCGCAACGCCGCGAGGTGGGATGCAGGCGCAGCCGAATGCCATGGGTTTTTCCGCGCGGACCACTCGCTCCCCGCTCTCCGGCAGCGTCCTCACCTGCGGCGACCAGGACGACGAACTCGGCGTGCTCCAGGCGCGCGAGCGCCTCACCCATCGTCTGGCGGACCTCGGCGACGCCGTCAGGCAGCGTCGCGCTCACGCCGGGGACGAGCAGCGGCGCCGTGGGAATGATCGCGGCTCCGACGAGCGGCACGTGGGGCGCAGGGTCCGGCACGAAATCACGCGGTCATGTCGGGCGGGTCGCCCCACTGGGAGGCGAGTCCGTACTGCCCAGGATCGGCGCGGTATGTCGGACGAGCTCTGCTCAATGCAGGCTGGTCGGGTCGTCCGGGGAGCACGTTAGGTGAGGATTCCAGGTCCGGGCGTGGGAACGGGCGGGGCGGCCGGGGTGTCCGTCACCTCGCCGAGCAGGTAGTGCGTCGCCGCCTTCGTGAGCCGGGCGTTGACGAACGCGCCCGGTGTGGCCCCGGGCGTCGCCGGCACGTGGACCAAGCGGTTCTCGCGGGTGCGGCCGCTCATGCGGTCGGGGTCGGTCTTCGACGGACCCTCGATGAGCAGCTCGGCGACCCGGCCGACCTGGCGGGCGTGCGAGGCCGCGGACAGCGTCCGGGTCAGCTGGGTGAGCCGGTTGAAGCGTTCGTCCATCACCGCGGGCTCGACGTGGCCGTCCAGGCTCACCGCCCGGGTGCCGGGACGCTTGGAGTACTTGAACGTGAACGCCGCGTCGAACGCGGCGGCCTCCGCCACCCGGAGCGTGTCCTGGAGGTCCTCCTCGGTCTCACCGGGAAATCCGACGATGATGTCGGTCGAGATCGCGAGTCCGTGGATCGTCGCGCGAGCCTCGGCGACGAGGTCGAGGTACGCGGCGCTGCGGTAGCTGCGCCGCATGCGGCGCAGGACCCGGTCGCTGCCCGACTGGAGCGGCAGGTGCAGCTGCTCGCACACGTTGGGGACGTCCCGCATCGCGGTGAACACGTCCGCCGTGAAGTCCTTGGGGTGCGGGCTGGTGAACCGGACCCGCTCCAGGCCATCGACCCCGCCGAGCGCATAGAGCAGCTCCGCGAACAGTGTCCGGTTGCGCCGGCCCGTGGCTGTGGGATCGGAGAAGACGAGGTCCCTGCCGTACGAATTCACGTTCTGGCCGAGGAGCGTGATCTCGCGGACACCGTCGGCGACGAGTTCGGTGGCCTCGGCGACGACCTCGCCGAGCTTCCGTGACTTCTCCGGCCCGCGCAGCAGCGGGACGATGCAGAACGCGCACGTGTTGTTGCAGCCGATTGAGATCGAGACCCAGGCGTGGTGGCGCACCTCCCGGCGGGCCGGGAGCGCCGACGGGAACATCTCGGTGTGCTCGAGGATCTCGATCACCGGCAGCGCAGTCGAGTCGGCCTGGGCGAGCAGGTGCGGCAGGCGGCCCATGTTGTGCGTCCCGTAGACGACGTCAACCCACGGCGCTCGCTCGACGATCGCACCCTGGTCCTTCTGCGCCAGGCACCCGCCCACCACGATGCGTTTGCCCGGGTCGGCGAGCTTGAGCGGCTTCAGATGCGACAGCTGGCCGTAGAGCTTGTTGTCCGCGTTCTCCCGGATCGCGCAGGTGTTCAACAGCACGAGGCTCGCCGACTCCGGGTCGGGCGCCGGCCGGTAGCCCATCGTCTCGAGCACACCGGCGGCCCGCTCCGAGTCGTGCTCGTTCATCTGACACCCGAAGGTGCGAATGAAGTAGGTCCGCTGGCTCACGCGGTCAAAGATACCGGGGACGCGGACCTCGAAGGACCTGTTCTGAAAACGCAGGCCATGAGGCGTGCGGAGCGCGATTTCGGGCGGCCCTCCTGCGGGGGGCTCCCCCTTACCCCTGGCCGTCCCGCGCCTCGTCCCGAAAGAGGCTCCGACCTTCAGCTCGCTTTGACCTTCCCCTCGCCGGTGCCGTCAGGGCCTTCAGAGCGGCGGCGGAAGGGGTGCAACGCCGTGTTGGGCACCCCCTCCTCGTCCGGGTAGGAGTTCTGCCGCTCCAGCGCACCACCGCGCCCGGCCGCGTAGAGCAGCGCGAGCAGCCCCCCGAAAATCGCCCCCGAGGGCCGGTGATAGGCGCTGACCAGGCCGAATCCGGCGGCGAGGACCGCGTAGCCGAGCAGCGCTCGTCTCGGCGACCGGCGCAGGAACAGCGCGAGCCCGACCACGAGCGTGGGGATTCCTACGACGAGCCAGACCTGGACTGGGTTCACCCCGCACCTCCTGCAGCGCTGTGTGCGGGCCGAGCGGACTAGTTCGTCTTTGCCCCGCCATCAGTAGTGAGTAGACTACGCTCACATAGCACTGTTTGAGGCCCACCGCGCCGCAGACGTGTGGGCGCGGGCTGGTCGCTGATCGGTGTTGTCGTCGCTGATCGGTGTTTCTGTACCGGTGCAGGCGACGGGGGGAGATGGAGGAGCTGTGGCCCAGCCTAGGATTTCTGGCGCGAAGAACCGCTCGATCGTCACCATCGGCGTCACTGCCGCGTTGCTGTCCCTGCCGCTGACTGCTCCGATCGTCGCTGCGGCTGCGAATTCCCCGTTCCAGTCGCTGGAGTTCGAATCGCTGCAGCCCGAAACAAGCCAACCTCGGGGTGTGCGTCCCGTCACCCGTCCCGTCGCCGTGGTCGACAAGGCCACTGGGCGGCTCATCGACCCCAAGACCGGCACGATGGTCGACCGGGCAAAGGCTGTGCTCGACCCAGCCACCGGCGAGCTCATCGACCCGGTGACCGGCGTGCTTCTCCCGTCCGACGTCGCTGAGCGTCCGCCCGTGGCGCAGTCGCCCGTTTCCCGCACTGCCGCATCGCCCCGGAAGCCGGTTTCGGTAGCTGATGCTCCCTCAACTGGATCGCTGGTCGCGCCGCAGGCCGCCCCTGCGGGAGAGGGTCTGCTGGCTCCTGCAGACGAGATGGTGGTTCGCGTGGTCGATGAAGTGCTGGGCGCCTCGTCCGATGGCGGCCTTCAGTCACTCGCGCGGCTTTTGCGTGACCGCAACTCGTCGGACGACTTCAATCGTCAGGTCCCCCACAAGGGCGACGGCGGATCTTCGTACTACGAGTCCGCGCCCAGCGACGCGACGGCCGGCGCTGTTCCTGCGTCCAACGACGACACCCGGACCATCGGTCCCGCCGGCGGCTCCGACGCTGTCGAGGTGCAGCCTGACGCGCTTGCGCCCGACGCCTCGGTGGACGACGCCAGTGGTGCTCCGCATCCGCTGACCGCTCCGGCGCTGTCGGACCTGCGCTCCTCGCAGAGCTATCCCGGGCAACAGGACCTTAAGACACCCCAGGTGAGCGCTCCAGCCGCCTTCGATGCCGCCTCTTCGAGTCATCAGCTCGCCGCTGGCCAGCTCGCCGCAGCCTCACCCTCCGGCGTTTTCGACGGGTCCCCTTCTTGGCTCGTCTCCACCGCCAGCAGCCTCCTTTTCGCCGTAGGCGGCTTCACCGTCGCATCCGGCATCCGGCGTTTCCGCCGTCGCACCGTCTAGCGCTTCGCCGTCGATGCGCATTGAGTGTTCCGGCCGGTGAGTGTGCTGGATCCGGGACGCATGCGTCCCGGATCCAGCACACGACGAAGCTCCGCTGACCGTCCACGCCACCCGCTCGGCGAGGCCGAGCGGGTACCCCCGGCGGGTGAGGTAGCCGCCGATGCGGCGGGCGCTTGCCTCGCGGCTGAGCGTCGAGGGCAGCCGCGAGGCCCATTGACGGGCGAGTTCCGTTGCGATCGCGAGGTCATCACGGTCTTCCAACTGCGTCAGTGCCTCCTCGATAAGGTCCTCGGGGACGAGTCGGCGGCGCAGCTCCTGGCGCAGCCGTGTCACCCCGTATCCGCGGCGCGTGCCGCGGTCGCAGACCCAAGCCCGTGCGAACGCCGCGTCGTCGATCGCCCTGAGCGACTTCGCCTGGGTGAGCGCCGTCTCGGCGACGTCCCCCGGCACCTGCCGGCTCCGCAGCCGGCCGACGATCTCGGCCTCGGTCTGCGGACGCGCTGCCGTGCTGCGGAGGATGAACGCGAGCGTCTCCCCAACGGGATCCACCCCGCCGACCTGAGCGCGTGTGTCGAAACATGGGGCAGAGCGAGTGCCCTGGCTGGTTTCGCTGGTCATTGTTGGGTTTTGAGCGGTGAGTTGTTCTGTGCGCTTTTGCCGGTGACTCCGCGGCGCAGCCCTGGGGAGTTTCGACACATGTTCTGAGGGGCGGTTCCGGCGTCACCGGTTTGCCCGGGCACGGTTAGTCCTGCTCGGTCGGGTCGGAGCCGGTCACGTCGGTTTGCACGAGGCCGAGTTGCTCGGTCACCTTCTTATAGACCTCGGCCGCGATGTTGTCGTGCTCCTTGAGGAACTGCCGCGCGTTCTCGCGCCCCTGGCCGAGCTGCTCGCCGTCGTACGTGTACCACGCCCCGGCCTTTTTGATGATCCCGTGCTGCACACCGATGTCGAGCAACGATCCTTCACGTGAGATCCCTTGGCCAAAGATGATGTCGAACTCACACTGGGTGAACGGGGGAGCGCAGTTGTGGACGACGATGTCGTCGGCGATGAAGTTATGGAGGTCCGGAACCTCGATGTCGAATGTTCGCCGACGTTCCACGGGAGCGATGGCCATGATGCGGTCGTAGTAAAGGCCGTCGGCCAGGGATTCCCGGAGGAAGGCGCTATCGAGCGCCTCTGCAAGGCGCTCGACGCGGTCCCGGCGCATCCGTTGTGCTCCGAGCATGGCCTTGGTTCCGGCCTGTTCGGACGATGGGGGCAGTCCGAGTACTCGAGCTGTGAACCGAGGGGTCACACCACGGTCCCGCAGGTACGCGAGAATGGGCTCGGTTTGCGCGGCCGAGAGGGAGACGGTGCGGGAGCCCCGACGCTGCTTGTGCCCGAGGTTCGCCAGCTCTGCCGTCAGTTTCTGCCCCGTTGGGCCCCACATCGGGAGGGCATCCGCAAAGCGGCGGATGTCGTCAATTCCGCTGACCCGCACTTGCCAGCACGGTACCTTGCCCTCGATGTGACGTCCTGCGATCAGGCTCCATCTCGATCCGGGCTGCTGGGCCGTCACCGAGCTTGCGATGCCCCACCGCAGCAGCAGGAAGTGGATCTGCCAGGCCAGTTGCTCCGACGTCGTGGCGAACCCGCAGCAGATGCCGCCAGTCTGTTCACGGTTGAGCCACCCGTCGGTTTCCCAGATACCGAACAGCAGATTGGCAACCACCTCGGAGGAAACCTCCGAATTGAAGAACGTCGGAGGGATACGCTTCTCGGGCGCGCGGTGTTCCCAGATGCCCGCCCAGCGGGCGAGGGCCAGCACGCCATTGCGCATTCCAGGTCGGTGCGAGAAGGACAGCGAGAGGCCATCGGGCTTGGGATGCGCCTCGCATCCGAGCTCCGAGGCGATGCGCCTGGCGTCCTCGTGGAGGCTCTGCTCGGTGTTGACGAAGGCGATCGGCGTCTTGCCGCCTATGTAGCCGTCGCCGATGAGGTAGCCCACGAGCCGGGCGTGCGCTGGCGGAACCGGCTCATTGGCTCCGAACCCCCCGGCATGCCGAGGTCGCGCGACCCGATCACCGACGGCAAGCTCGTGAGCCTTACGCCAGCCGTACTCCGTCAGAATCTGGTGATCTGGGGTAACCCTCAGAGTGGTTTCGTCACGGAGCGTGATGCCCATGACGGCCTGCTCGCCCTGGTCGAAGCGTGCCCCGATCTGGCAGACGTGCAGCTCTCCACGCTTGTCCACGGCCCACACTGCGCTGCCTGCGCCGTGATCGACGATGTCCTCGATGTGGTGCGTCAGGCCAGTCAGCGGGTCGAAGACTCGCGTTCCGGCAGCGACACACTTGTTCTTCACGACCTTCACGCGAACTCGGTTCCCGACGAAGGTGGTGCCGTCCTTGAGCGACTCGATGCGCCGCACGTCCAGCCGGACCGACGAGTAGAACTTCAGCGCGCGCCCACCCGGCGTTACCTCAGGTGAGCCGAAGAGCACCCCGACCTTTTCGCGTAGCTGGTTGATGAAGACGCAGCAGGTGCGTGAGCGGTTGAGGGTGCCGGCGAGCTTGCGGAGCGCCTGGCTCATGAGACGGGCCTGGAGGCCGACGTGGGTGTCGCCCATCTCACCCTCGAGTTCGGCACGGGGGGTGAGGGCGGCGACGGAGTCGATCACCACGATGTCCACGGCTCCAGAGCGCACGAGCATGTCGGTGATCTCGAGCGCCTGCTCACCGGTGTCGGGCTGGGATACGAGCAGCGCCTCGACATCGACACCAAGCGCGGCGGCGTACGTCGGGTCGAGCGCGTGCTCCGCGTCGATGAACGCCGCGATCCCCCCAGCCCTCTGCGCCTCGGCGATCGCATGGAGCGCCACGGTCGTTTTCCCGGAGCTCTCTGGTCCGTATATCTCCACGACGCGGCCGCGGGGAAGGCCGCCGACGCCGAGGGCGATGTCGAGGCTGAGGGCGCCGGTGGGGATGATCCCGACCTTGACCTTGACTTGGTCGCCCATGCGCATGACCGCGCCCTTGCCGAACTGCTTCTCGATTTGGTCGAGGGCCATGTGCAGCGCCTTATCGCGGTCCACGGCGTGCTCCTTCCCGGTCGGGGTTCGACGTGGCGCCACCGTAACCGTGCGGTGTGACAAGCGGTGGATCCGGTGACAGGGAGAACCCTACCAGAACAGACGTTCTATCGTGCGGAGCCGTCCCCGCCCTGCACCATCAGATGTGCAGATCCTCGTAAATGCGCAAAAAATCGTACATCCCAGGCTTGGCTGGGCGAAAATTCCTGAGCGCGTGTTTGCGCATGCGGTCCTGCTGCCGGCAGGGGGGGTGACGTTCCTCCGGGTTCCGGAGGAACGTTGCAGGGCAGACGGGCAAAGCGGCAGGTCGGGTCCCGCTTTCCTCTGCATCCGAAGGAAAGCTGCAACCGGTGGGGCGGGGTGGGCGCGCAGCGGCACCGACGCCCCACCAGTCGATATGGCGCTCGGAGACCGCAGGTCATGCCGCGCAAGCGGGTCCCGGATGCGGCCTCGCTCGGCCGCGAAGGAAAACCGCACGGCGGCATCGCGCTCCAGCCGCATTCGGGTCACTGCGCGAATGCTCAAACACGTTCTGAGATGCCTCACCACCGAGGCACGATGGTCGTGTGTCGGACGTGTCCGGTGTGGGACCATGAACGTGGCGGTGCTGGCGTTGGACCGGACGGCGAGGTCGGCTGTGGCGGGAGCGGCATCGTCCCCGTCACCTGCTCGCACGCCTGCCCTCAAGAGGCGAACGGAAACGACGCCACGGTTTCGTAGCGCGCCCCAGCGCGGCGTAGATGCGAGCGGACGAGCTCGAGGTCCGGGACCGTCCAGGCGACCGCTGGGCCGTGGTAGGCGTCGGCGAGTGAACGTGGCACGGACGCGCGGGCACGCGCCAGCGTCAGGTGGGGGCGGAACGCCTGGTCCTCGGCCTTGAGCCCCAGGCCACGAGCCACGACGTTGACCGCGGCGGCCACCGCCTGCAACGGCTTGCACGGCTCGAGCTCGACCCACAGCACGCTCGACCTCGCGCCGCGCCCCGCAGCCGGGCGCAGCCGCACGTCGAACACCCCGAACCCCGCCGTGACCTCGGCGAGCGCTCCACTCAACGCGTCCAGGGCCCCGGGATCCGTCTGGCCGAGGAACGCGACCGTGAGGTGCCAGCCAGCCGGGTCAGTCCAGCGCAGATCGGCGCTCATACCGCGCAGCGGAGCCGCCGCGGCGGCCACTGCCTCGCGGACCGCGGGCGGCACGGCGACCGCAACGAACAGCCGCACGGCGCGCCTACCCCCTTTGGTGCCCACCCCTGATCGGAGTTCCGCCTCCGCACGCCCCCGTCTCACCCAGCGCCGCCAGCCGCCGGCGCAGGTAGTCGAGCGCGGCGCTGGCCGCGAACTCCTGCACGTCCGCCCGCGTCCGGCAGGGCAGCCGCCCGGTGCGCGTCCGCACGGCGCCGCCCGGCAGGGCGACACCGAGACAGCATGTGCCGATCTCCCGTCCACCCTGCACGGCCGGCCCGGCGACGCCGACCACGGCCAACCCCACATCGGCGCTCAGCCGATCACACGCGCCGACGGCGAGCTGCCCGACGGTCGACTCCGCGACCGGCCCGTCGCGTTCCAGGACCGCGGGATCGACCCCGCCGAGCGTCGCCTTCACCGAGGTCGCGTACGTGACGAGCCCGCCGCGGAACCAGCCGCTCGCGCCCGGCACGCTCACGATGCGAGCGGCGACCCGGCCGCCGGTGACCGATTCCGCGACACCGAGCGTCAACCCCAGACGTCGTAGCTGGCGACCGATCGCCGCTTCGACGCCCTCACCGTCGAGGCCGGCCACGCCGACGCCGAGCAGACCGACCAGCCGGTCCACCACCGGGTCCGCCAGCGCGAGCGCAGCCTCGCGCGACGCCGCTTTGGCGGTCACGCGTACGCGCGTCTCCCCCCAGGAGGCGAGCAGCGCGACCGTTGGGTTGCGGACCGCGTCGAGCTCGCCGACCACCGGCGCGCAACGCTCGGCGACCTCGCTCTCGGACATCCCCGTGGTGCTGATCACCCGCGAGACCGTCGTGGCCAGGCACCCGCGTCGGACCAGATCTGTGACGACGTCGCGGGCGATGATGACCTCCATCTCGCGGGGCACGCCCGGCACGCAGTACACCGTGGCGGAGTCCACCTCGACCGCGAAGCCGGGCGCGGTCCCGACCGGCGCCAACACCCGTGCCCCGACCGGGAGGTCGGCCTGGGCGAGATTGTTCGCCGGCATTGCCAGCCCCCGCTCGGCGAAGGAGGCGGCGATGCCCTCGGCGAGATCGCCGTGGCGGTGAAGGCCCACACCGGCGAGCCTCGAGACCACGACCCGCGTGAGGTCGTCGTGGGTTGGCCCGAGTCCCCCGGTCACGATCACCACGTCCGCCCGCTCACAGGCCCCGCGGAGGACCGCGAGCATGCGCTCGACGTCGTCGCCGATGGCCGTGTGCCGGGACACGTCGACCCCGACCTCGGCCAGGCGGGCAGAGATCCACGCGGAGTTCGTGTCGACCGCCTCGCCGAGCAGCAGCTCAGAGCCGACCGCGACGAGCTCAGCCCGCACGCGACAGGCGCTCCCCGCGCAGCGCGTACTCGGCGCCGCTGTAGAGCGTGAGCGCGACCGCGACAACCAACCCGGCCACCCGGATACCCCGGGGCATCCCAGGCAAGAGGTACAGCGTCACGGCCATGATCTGCGACGCGGTCTTCGCCTTGCCGAGCGTGCTCGCCGGCATCACCCGTCCCCGGCGGGCGAACCGCCACCGTTGCAGGCTCACCCAGACCTCCCGCGAGGCGATCACCGCTACCGCCCACCACGGCAGCTCGCCGTTCGCGGCGAGCGCGACGAGCGCGGTGAGGATGAGCGCCTTGTCCGCGGCCGGGTCCGCGAGCTGGCCCCAGCGGGTCACTCCTAACCGCCGCGCGACCCACCCGTCGACCGAGTCGGTGAGTGCGGCGAACAGGAACACGCCGAACGCCCACCATCGGGCCGTCCGCCCGTCCGTCAAGAGGAGCACGGCGAGCACGGGGACGAGGGCGATCCTCAGGAGCGTGAGCAGGTTCGCCCAGCTGCGCAACGACGTCGTCGCTGGCAGGTGCGTCCCGGAAGGCGGGACAGGAGCGTCCGGTTGTCCTTGGGGGGGATCGACGGGCACAGGCATGGTCATGCGCGATTCCAACCCCGCCCGGCGCACATCGGCTCACTCACCGGAAAGCCCAGCAGGTCTTGGAGGCGTCCCCCCGCCACCCGGAGTCCAAGCGAAAGGGGATCCGGAAGGAACCCCAGAGGGGACCCTGGGGACGCCCCCGATGGCACCGAGGGCCCGGGCGGAGTGCTCCCCGTCTCGCAAGGCGCGGGTCGCGCCGTGTACTGGTTGTCCTCAAGCGCCCCGCAACGCCGCGAGACGGGCGGCAGACGCAGCCGAATGCCACGGGTTTCTCCGTGCGGATCGCTAGCGGCGTCACGGCGTCTTGACCGCACGGATCTGACACGCGGTTTGCCCGACCTCGCAGGTGACCTGGACGACCTGCCCACGGCTGCCAAGCGCCCCGAGGTCTCGCCCGTTCACCATGAGGACGACACTCGCGGCGTCGCCAATCCGCAGCTGGACCATCTGGGTGCCGCGGAACGTGTTCGTGTAGCCAGGCTGGAACACCCCGTCGATCCTCGGGCTGCTCCCCTCGCTGCGGACGTAGGACTCGCCGCCGACGATCGTGAGATTGACCAGAAGCTCGGTGAACGGCCCGCTCGCCTCAGGCGAGGCGGACTCGGCGGGAAGCGCGGTCTGGAACGGGTCGGGAGTGGCTTCTGCTGACGGCGGTGTGCTGGCCGACGGCTCAGCGCTGGTGGAGGGGCCGCCCGGAGTGGTCGTCGGCAGGGGCGCGGGCGGAAGCGTCGGCGCGGCCTTCTGATTGTCGCTGGCCAGTCCGATGATCCCGAGCACGACCAGGATGCCGAGCAGGATCCCGCCGATGACCACTGCCTGCGGGAGGCCACGCCGTGCTCCCATCGGCCCCATCGGCCCGACCGGCCCGATCGGCGGTAGGGGCTGCGGGGCGATCGGGGCACGGTCCTCGGGACGCTCATGCTCAGCACGGAATCGCTCCAGCAGCGGGTCGGGGTCGACGCCGAGGTACCGGGCATAGCTGCGGAGGAATCCTTTTACGTAGACATCGCCGCCCATGGCGGCGAAATCCTCCTCCTCCAGCGCCGCGAGATACGTCTCGCGCACCCGGGTTTCGGCGGCTGCGTCTCCGAGGGTCCGCCCCTGCTCGCGCCGCGCTGCACGCAAGACGTCCCCTATACCCGTGGCCATGGCGACAGCCTACCCAACCCTTCGGAGCGGCCAGGCCGTCCATCTGTCGAATCTTGGGCATGTGTCGAAACTCCCCAGGGCGGTGTCACGGGTCGCCGTGAAGGCTCTCTACGGCGTCTCACCGCGGTGAAACCCCGGAATGACCCGGCGAAACCCGCCCAGGCCCCACCCGCTCTGACCCGTTTGACGTACGCGTTAAAAGGGCAGCTCGGCCGCGTCCTTCTCCTCGGACATCCCGATCGGCCCTCGGGTTTCTCCGCGCAGGAACTGGCGGACGACCGGCTCCTGGGACGAGAACAGCTGCTCGGTGGGTCCAGCCATCACCAACCGGCCGCGGAACAGGAGCGCGAGGTGGTCGGAGATGTTCCGCGCGGTCGGGATGTGGTGGGTCACGACGACGAACGTCGAGTCCAGCCGCTGCTTCAGGTCGAGGATCAGCTCGTTGAGGTAGGCGGTGCGGACCGGGTCGAGGCCCGAGTCGGGCTCGTCGAACAGGATGATCTCGGGGTCGAGCACGAGCGCTCGCGCGAGCCCGGCGCGCTTGCGCATCCCGCCCGAGATCTGCGACGGGTACAGGTCGGTGGCGTCGGCCAGGCCGACCATCGCGAGCTTGCTCATCACGATGTCGCGGATCTCGGACTCGCTGCAGCGCGTGTGCTCGCGCAGGGGGAACGCGGTGTTGTCGAACACCGTGAGCGACCCGAACAGCGCGCCGTCCTGGAACAGCACGCCGAACCGCTTGCGCACCTCGAGCAGCTCGCGGGTGCGTAACGTCGGCATGTTCTTGTCGCCGACCCACACCTCGCCGCGGTCGGGGCGGAGCAGGCCGACGAGGTGGCGGAGGAGGACCGACTTGCCGGTGCCCGACGGGCCGAGCACGACGGTGCATGCACCCTTTGGGATGTCGAGTGAGATGTCCTCGAGCACGAGCCGGGGCCCGAACGACTTGGTCAGGTTGCGGACGCGGATCGCCGGCTCGGGCTTCGGGCTCATGGTTTGGCGTTTCCCGAGCCCGGCGCGGGGCCGGACAGCCCGGCATCGGGTGCGAGGACGGACACGTTGCTCGCGAGCCAACGGCCATGCTCGCGCCGCATCTCGAGCTCGATCCGCAGCTCGTCCTCGGCCGGTTTCGGCGTGCCTTGGTTGTGGATCGTCTGGCGCATGACCGCGAACACCTTCGCCTGCGTCCCATCGACGTCTTGTACGAACAGGTCGATGATCGCACCGACCGAGCGCACCTGTCGCTCCCGCAGCGCGTTGCGCAGATCCTGGTCGAACAGGGTGGTCAGCTGGTCGGCGTAGCGGCCGGTCGCCATGGTCTTCGCGTCGTCGACCCACTTGTCGATCGTTGCGCCCTGGAAGGTCGTGAACTGGAGCACCATCCGCGTCGCGGCTTGCCGGACCTCCTCCCGGGTGGTCTCGGCGCGCTGCAGCGGCGCCCACCAGGACGCGAGCAGCACCGCGGTGGCGGTGGCGAGCAGCGCGACCGCCCAGGCCACCCGCGCGCTCGCCAGCGCCGCACCGACGCCACGGCGCTGGCCTGTCTCCCCGGCGCGGCTGGAGGGCGGGCTCGCGATCTCCTCAGCGGTGGTCGGCTCGGTCACGGTCTTTGCTCCTGGTTGCTGCCGCGCCCCGTTGGTCGGGGACTCCCCGGACCCTGGCAGGCTGCGGGCCCTCAGCCCGTGTTTGAAAATTGTTGTGGGGCAGCGTCGCGTCGGGTTCCGCTCGCGAAGAGCCGTTTAGGTCGCTCCACCCGACGC
>JBOGEB010000036.1:0-28159 GCA_050743125.1 Egibacteraceae bacterium | reverse complement strand
AGCTCGGTGCCGGCTCCCGCCTGGAGGTGGCCGCCCTGGCCGTGCGGCACGACTGGCTGCGATCGAGCGCGGTCGCAAATGGTCAGCGAGGCAGACGAATGCGTCCGAAAACCTGACCATAACCGTTTTGAATTTAAGAGCACAAACATGTGCTAGGACCACGACACCAATAGACCCGCCGCAACTTTCACGCTCCTCAGGGCAAGGCGAGTAGGAAAAACACTCTCTGCGGCGTACACAAGCGGCCTCGCCTTTGTTCATATTTACTGTCTGTATGCGGGCACGGCGATTCAGTAAATGGCGAAGGCGGGGATATGTCTTTTGTGGGAGACCGTTGGGTTGGCCTTGATCATGCTGATAAGGCAGGTAGGAACGCCGTAGAAAATACTGGATTGCTCCTCACTGGGCAAGACGGAAATGGGCGGTCCTTGCTGACGCCCGTTGACCTTGCGGGAGGGCTGCTGGACGCATCACGCGCTGCGCTGCTTGCCAAGAGGACGATCGACATCGCGTTGAGCCTGTTCGCCCTGGCGGTGCTGACTCCGGTCCTCACCGTAGCGGTAGTCGCCGCGTGGCTGTCGTCTCCTGGCCCGGCGCTCTTTGTTCAGGAGCGCATCGGCCGTGGAGGCAAACCGTTCAAGATGCTGAAAATCCGGTCGATGTACGCGGACGCCGAACGGCAGCGGGATCGTTACGAAGCGCTGAATGAGTCCGATGGTCCGGTGTTCAAGCTCCGCAAGGATCCCCGGGTTACGCCCGTCGGTCGGGTGCTCCGCAAGTTTTCGATCGACGAGCTACCACAATTGGTGAACGTTCTACGGGGAGAGATGAGCCTCGTGGGCCCCCGCCCGCCGCTACCCAAGGAAGTCTCCGCTTATGGGGAGATTGAGCGACGTCGATTGCTCGTCACACCCGGAATTACGGGCGTCTGGCAGGTCAGCGGTCGCTCGAACATCGACTTCGCCAACTGGGTCGAGATGGATCTCGCCTACATCCGATCATGGAGCCTTTGGCTCGACCTGTCCCTCCTCGTCCGGACGATCCCCGCAGTGCTCAGTGGCCGTGGCGCCTACTGACACGACGCCACAGAAAAACACCGAAGAGCCCTTGTGGCCAGGGTTCGTCACGCATGCGTGACGAACCCTGGCCAGATGCGTTTGACCGGCGCCTAGCTCCAGCGCACGGCAGCAAGCCATTCCGGCATCTTCGTGTAGCCTCGTTGCTGGAGCTTGGTGGCTAGCTGCGCGTTTGCGGGGGCAAAGATCGCTTGCAACTGCTCACGGGCGGCAGTGCCGAGTCCGGGGTCGGCGCGCCGGTCGCGGTTCACCGCGTAGTAGGCTCCCCGCAGCATCCGCTTTAGCTTAGGATGCCGGCCGGAGAGTAACTTGCTGCGACCATTCATGACCAACGCCAGCGCGACCCGCTGCACGGTCTTGCTGCGATACACCACGGTGCTGTTCGTGACGCTGTAATCGAAGTTCTCGGCAGCCGTAGGATCAATGCCCAGCCATTCGCAGATCGTCATGACCGTGGAGGTCGCATTGCGCACCAGATCCTCAAAGAACACCACCTGGAACCGGTCACCGAGCGCGTCCCACCACGGCGTGATGAAATCGGCATAGAAGCCGCCCGACAGCCCCCAGTAGCGCATGTTATCCCGCATCCTGTCCGTACCCTCTTCCCTCAGCCGCTGACAAGTCTCCAGATACTCGTCGAGTGTCAAATCCTTGTCGAACCGGAGGTGGCTGCGGCAGTGCCGGTAATAGGACCAGAGCCGGTCCACCGGATCGCGGAGGCTCACCAGCACGTGTGCGTCGTCTAACGTGTCGATGATCGCCTCGACCAGAGGGGCGCCGCCGTAAAAATAACCGGGCGTTGCCTCCATCACATAGCGCTGGCAGTCGCAGTGGTGGAAGTGTTGGGCATATTGTGACAACGGCTGGACGGGCCCGTCGAACCTGTACGGCGAGAAATACCGGAGTTCTTTTATATCAGATGGACAAATGTCCGGATGCTGCGCAAGATATCTAAACAGTGAGCTGGTCCCTGCCTTGCTGACCCCGGCAATGATGAGATTTGGTAAGCGCGGTTGCGCGAGGTTCATCGAAGGCATCCTCTCTCAAGCTGCTCCAGTGCCGACGGCCGTCAGCTCTGAGTCAGATCAGGCATTTCCCCTCGATCTCCGGCGGGGGATCGAGCCCCTGCAGGGCGAGCAGCGTGGGACCGACGTCCACGACGGAAAGCCCGGTGAGCTCGCCCTTGATCCCGGCGCCTGAGGCGATGAAGATGCCCTCTCGAGAGTGGTTCGCGTCGTCGGGCCCCGTGTCGTTCTCAAAAGTGTGGATCTCACCAGTCCCGAGCTGCCCGACCGACCGCCAGGTCAGGTCGCCGAAATACACCAGGAGATCGGGCGGCACGCCCTGGGTCTCCGGATACAGGTCCTCCGGTCGGTGCGCCCTGGTGCCGATTGACCGCCCTTGCTCGTCGCCTAGGGCCTCAAGCTTCTCGATGAGCTCGGTGCGAAGGTCCTCATAAGCGCCGGGGTCGATGATCCCGTGCGGCTCCCGCCCACAGACGTTCAAGAACAACCGCGCGTAGTATCCTCCGTCGCCCCAGGCCTTGGTGCGCGACCAATCCACCTGGCACTGGGCGAAGGGCGTGGGGCCCCTGGGCTCCTCGGCGAGGACCAGGTATCCCTCCTTCCTCAGCCACTCGTTAATGCAGATGCCGCCCTGCATCGGCTGAGCCCCGTGATCTGAGACGACGAGCACGACGCAGTCATCCGGAGCACGCTCAAGCAGTCGTCCTACCCATCCGTCCACGAACTCGTAGTAATCACGAATGGCGTTCTGTAAGGGATTGCCAGGCTCATGCTTAGGATGCTGGGGATCCATGTACTTCCAAAAGCCGTGCTGGATGCGGTCTGGGCCCATGTCCACGACCATGGAGAAGTCCCAGTCCCGGGTGGTCATGAGATACTCCGCCACCTCGAACCGCCGGGTAGTCATCTTGTAGATGTCGCGCAGGATGCGGGTCTTGTCCTCTGATCGGAAGTTGGTGACGTCGAGGATGTAGGGGCCAACTTCCCGCTCAAGCTCGGGCTTCAGCTCCAAGGGGAACGTGTAGTCCTTCTGGGTGGAGGGAGCAAGGAAGCACGAGACTCGCCATCCGCGCAGTGGCAGCGGAGGGTAGGCGGGTGGGACCCCCACTACGATGCTCCGGCGGCTGGCCGCCGATGCCACGTCCCAGACTGCCGGGGCTTGCACTGAGTGGCTGGAGACGAACGACAGGCCGTTGTAGGTGTGGTCTTTGCGGTTACGAAATCCGTAGATTCCCATATGCCCGGGATTGCGGCTGGTCATCATGCACGCCCAGGCCGGCACGGTGATGGGCGGATCGACCGTGCGCATGCGCCCCCAAGCTCCGTTGGCCGCAAGGCCGCTGATGTTTGGCAGAATGGAGGAAAACTTCCCAAATACAAGCTCTGGTGGTGCGCTGTCAAGGCCGATTACCAATACCTTAGGCGCCAATTCCTTGCTCCCTTCGTTCTTGACTCGTTAACCAAACCAGACGTCCTTGCGCAGGGCCAAAGAATACGGTGATCATAGCAATGTCGGCTGGCCCGCGAGATTGCTCGAACTTCATATAAACTGTCTATTCTTGTGGCCCCGGGGGATCTCTGGGATCTCTTGAGAACGATCGCAACCGGGGAACCGCCAGTGTGACGACGAGCGCCAACCCAAAGCCCAGGGCCACTCCTCCGAGAAGGAGCCACGGCGGGGACGTCTTCGTGGGTACGTCGGGAGCAGGCGACGGCCGGATCTGTCCAGGAGCTGCGGCTGGGCCCAAAGACTCCTCCCCGACGGCGATCCTCGCCTGGTTAGGACCCAGCGAGACGGGTTCGCCGGCAATCTCTACGGAGGTCGTCGCCTGCGTCGGATTGACTGCGACCTCCCCGCCGGTGAACTTGCGAACGAGGGCTTCGCCGGATTCCTGTGGCGGTCCCGTGGGCTCGCCGAGCTTGGAGAGGATGGAGGCGAGCTGAGGGCCGTAGTCAGGAACGTCGGAGGCGTTCGGCAACTTGTCTGTGCGGAAGGAGGCCGGAGGTCCGAAGTAGAAGAGGGCGTTGCCCTCCCTCCCCAGAAGATAGGAGGCCAGCGCGAAGTCGCGGACGCCCTCAAGATCGGAGCCATTCTTTTCTACCTTCACCCGGGTGTTGACCAGGACGAGCTTGTCCCGAGCGGAGACGTTGCGCAGGTAATCGATGTCTGCGCGCAAGGCGGACACGTCTTTGAACTCGCTCGGAGGCATGCTGCCGGTCCTGACGAACTGCTCCATCTGGATCCCGTCAGCAGCGGCGATCAGCTCGTCGGTGTCGGCTTGATGCTCCAGGTAAGCGCTGCCGCTGCCGAGCCCGAAGCCGTTGGCGATCACCGGCTTGCCGGTGGCGGCTTTGACCTCGCGGATGAGCGCCACTGAGGCGTCCCGCCAGGCGGCGTCCTCCAGCTCCGTCCCCCGGATCACCGGCCGGCCGCTGTAAAAGCCGGGGTGGAAGAAGGAGCCGAGGACGTCCAGGTAGACGCCGTCGTACCCCAGGTCCTCCACGTCCGAGACGATGCTGGAGACCAGCCATCGCCGCACCTCTGGATTCGTGATGTCGATGACGCTGTTTCCAGGCTTGCTACGCACCAGCTGCCCTGATTTGTCGCGGGCCAGCCAGTCCGGATGTTGCTGCTGCTCGAAGCTTGAGGCTGTTTCGTCGGAAACAGCCGTACCCATCCGATAAAGGAATACCCGCAGCGCTCCCCTGTCCCCCATGAGCTTGCGCAGGGCGGGCGTGCCGCCGACGCCTCCCCGGATGGTGACCAGGCTGTACGTCTTGGATAGGCTGGCCCGAAAGGCAGCGGACTGGAGTTCCGTGGCGACGACGTGGCGGTAGAGCGGCGGGGCCGCCTGCGGGACGGGGCTAACGGCATTCCCCAGTAGCAAGCTCACCACCGCGGTGAGGCCCGCTGTCAGTCTGATCATCGACTCGCTACCTCCTCGTAGACTTGGGCGAAGGCTCGGGCCATGGCCGATGCCGAGAAGTGCTCAAGGGCACGCCGACGGCCGGCGGCGGCTGTCGCCTTCAGATCGCAGGCCAGGGCCTCCAGGATCGCCTTGGCTAGCGCGGGGGGGGAGGCGGCTGGCACCAGCCACCCGGTCACCCCATGGTCGACGAGCTCGGGAACGCCTCCCACGGCCGTGGCGACCACCGAGAGTCCCGCCCCCATGGCCTCGATGATGGCGGAGGGCAGGCCCTCGAAGCGCGACGGGAGAACAAACAGACAGGCCCGGGCCGCAAGGGCGGGGACATCGTCGCGGTTGCCGAGCAGCAGGACCTGATCTTGGAGGCCCGCTGCACGAATCCGCTGGTTGAGGTCGTGACGCGCCGGACCGTCGCCGGCCACGACGAACCGGACGTCAGACCGTCGGCCCACCACCTCGGCCGCCGCGTCCACGAGGTCCTCCAAGCCCTTCTGCGGGTGGAGGCGGGCGACAGTGAGGCACACGAGGTCCGTCGGAGCGACACCGCCCAGGTCGGCCGGAGGTGCCCCGGCCCAGCGTTCCAGGCGGATGCCGTCGTAGATCACCTGGATGCGCTCCGGCGGTACTCGGAACGCCGTCTGGACGTTCGCCGCCACCGCCTGGGCGTTGGCCACGAAGAGGCGGGTTGCGCGGTGGCCGGCTCGCGCCAGGGCCATGACGGCCCGGCCGACGACCGGGCCGTGCTGCGTCAAGCAGTCATCCGGGTACAGGTTGACCGGGTTGTTGACCACGGCGACACCCATGGCGGTGGCCACCCGGCCGACGAGGTCGGCCCGGGTGGTTCGGGTGTGCACCACCTGGGGTTGCCACCTCCGCACGAGGCCAGCCAACCGAGCCGGTCCGGTGGGGTCCCACATCCGCTGCATGTCGAGATGCTCCACGGCGACCCCGGCCGTCCTCACTGCCTCGGTGAGGCTGGAGTGGTGAGGCCCGTGCGTCGTCACCAGCAGGGGTGTGATGCCGAGTGAGGGGAGCTCCTGAGCGAGGGTGGCCATGACCCGCCCCGGCCCGGTCCCGTCTAGTGGGGATACCAAGAGCAGCACGCGGCGGTTCATGGCGGGTTGCCAGCGGCTGCGGCGAGGGCTGGGCGGCGCGATCGGGCTTGACGATAGGGCACCGTCTCCGACCAGACGTACGAGATGCCAGCCAGGAGCCAGAAATAAAACTGGTAGACGCCCTTCCCCAGGTTGTTGCTGGCCAGGCTCTGAAGCGCGTAGGCGAGCGTAAGCCCGAAGAAGGCGCGGGGTAGGTCATCACGGCCCCGGGCGGCCTCCCAACTGTGGCGGATCAACGACCACATCAGCGCGGCGATGGCGGCGCCGCCGACTACCCCGGTTTCGACCATCATGCGCAGGTAGTCGTTGTGTGCGGCCTGGCCGGAAGCCAGGGTGTATCCCCAGCCGTGCCCCAGGAGGGGCTGTTGTCCGAAGGCGGCGAGCTGGTTTGTCCAATTGGTGAGCCGGCTCAAGAGGGAGTTGCCGGCTCCTGAGCCGGTCCGGGGCTGGAAGAGATCGAGGACTCGGAACGCGATTCGGGGTACGACAACCATGAACGCGGCACCGGCCGCCGCGGCGGCGGCGAGGATCCCCCGGTTTCGCCATCCGACCACGAGGACCACGAGCGCGAGCGCTCCCCATGCGGTGCGGCTGAGCGTGAGCAGCATGGAGATGAAAGCCGCAAGCCCCACCGCGTCCAGCAGCCTGCGCTTCCTGCCGGAGACCCAGGACCGCATCCCCCAGATCGCCACGAGCACGGTGACGAGATAGAAGCCGTAGGTGTTGGGATGATGAAAGGTGGAATAGATCCGCAGTCCTCCGTGAAACTGGTTTGCCTCTCCGATCGAGTTGGCCAGCTGCCAGAAGCCGAAGGCGATTGGCACAACAGCACCGCCTATCACCACAGAGAGGAGCAGGCGAAGCCGGCGCTGCTGAACCGGCGCGGCCAGAAGGACCAGGTAGGCGCAGACGCCAGAGCTCCACTTGAGCAGATCGCGGGCTCCTTGGGCGGCGGAGGGGGAATAGGAGAGACTGGCGGCGGCGATGGCGAAGAGGAACAGCGCTGGGCCGACCGTGGCGGACTGCCAAAAGCGGTTCCCGGATCGTGCTTGCCCGAGGAGCCACCACCCCGCCCCGCAAAGGAACGCGATGCTGATCACGTCCGGAGGGCTCAGGCCGATCCCGAGTGGTCTCGCGATCGCCTTATCCCCGAACACCTCGAGTGTCGCTCGGGTGGCCCCGAGGGCCAGCACCGTCCCAAGTGGGTTCATCCGCACCAGCCCGATGACCACGGCTCCGAGGAACCCTGCGGCGGCGATTTCCAGACGCAGGGCCGTGGCCAGGGCAGCGGAAACGGTGGCGGCGGCCACGGCGGCCACGACCGGCAGGGCCGCCCTGAGCCTCGGTTCTCGGATGCGGGCGAGGATGTCAGTCGACATAGCCCAAGCTCCGAAGGTGCTCCATCACCGCGGCCTCTTCTTCCTGCGAGTACACGTCACCGGCTTCCCGGTCCGGTAGAGACCGGGAAGCCGCCACCCGCCGCGCGGTCGAGTTCGTGTCAACGAGCGACCGCCCGTCGAGGTCCGCGACGTTGATGCCGAGAAGGTGGAGGACGGTGGCGGCGACGTCTGGCGCCTGTCCGTGCAGCTGTGTGCCGGCTTCAACGCCGCTGATGGCGATGACGCCTTCGGCGGTGTGTGTTCCCCAGGCCAGTGAGTCGCGCGAAACCCATGGTTGGGTGGCGTGGAACCCGTCGTGCAGGTCGATCGACTCGTCGGCCATTTCGCACAGGAGGTCCGGCGCCTCGGCGATGTAGGGGCCTGAGTACAGCTCCTCACGCGGGGTCACAGCCCGCAGTAACTGTGCTCCATCAGGACCTCGTAACCCCACGAGCAGATCGGTCAAGACGGCGCGGAGCTCATGGTCGTCATGTTCGGCGAGCCGGACCCCCGACTCGTACGGTGGCGCGGTCCAGGCCCTCCGGAGGCCAGAGGAGTCCGAGCCCGAGTGCGACGCCACGCTCCGCGCCCACTGGTACAGCCATTGCGGAGCAAGGGTGGCCAGCGGCGATCGCCCGAGCGCAGTCAGCGCTTGCCGCGCCGGTCCGTGCCTCACTCCTTCGTGAATGCCGGCCCGGACCAGCGCCACGTCGAAAAACAGATCGGCCCGTAGGGGACCGAAGCCGTGGTCGGAGCAGAGGACAACGGCCGTGGCTGGGGGCATCGTCGAGAGCAGGTCTGCGATCGCGCGGTCGAGGGCTCTCAGCGCCTCCGCCGCAGCGCGACGCAGCCGCGCTGCACGGCGCGTCTCGTACAGGTGATGCCCAGGTACCAGGTGCTTCCACCAGGGGTGACCGAGGCGATCAGGAAGGACGAAGACCACCGCGAATAGATCCCACGGCTCGCGGCGAGCCAGCCTGGCGGCGGCCTGCCCACGCGCCTCGGTCATACGGCGGAGCCTGTCGAGCGTGTTGGCCTTCTCGGGCGGCCCTTCCTGTACGGCGACGTCGATGACGTAGTCGAGCTGCTCGAGGTCCGAGGCGAGCTCGGGCGGCCAGCAGAAGGGGGCGTTGGGCGGGGTCGGCATCCCGCTGACCAGTACCCCCTCGATCGGCCGCGGGGGGTACGTGATGGGGACGTTGAGCACGACAGAGCGTCCTCCCACCTGACCCACGTAGTCCCAGATCCGCGCGGCCGACACCGTGACATCGGAGACCGGTCGCCCAGCCGCGTCGGTGAACCCGAAGACGCCGTGCCGGCCGGGATTCACCCCAGTGGTGATAGAGGTCCAGGCCGGTCCGGTGTAGGGCGGGAAGGTCGAAGCCAGCGGGCCCACCGCCGACCGCGCGAGCAGTGCCCGCAGGTTGGGCGCACACTCAGAGACGAGCGGTGAGTCCAGGAACGGGAATCCCAGCCCGTCGAGTCCAAGCAGCAGAACGGGTCGGCCAGGCAGTCGCCCACCGTCACTCGACATAACCCAGACCCGCCAGGCGCTCGTGGATCTCGGCCTCCTCTTCGGCCGAGTACCCGATTGTCTCCTCGACCCTGACGGCCTCCCCGCCACGGCGCATCTGGCGCGAACCCACGAGCGCTGGGTCCAAGGCCTGGGTCAAGACCTTCCCGTCGACGTCAGCGGCGATCGGGGCGTCTCGCAGGAACAGCACCGTGGGGGCGATGTCGGCGATCTCGGCTCCCTCGATCCTCCCTGGCCGCACGCCCGGCCCGAGCAGGCCCACAACGCCATGCTGGCTGTGCCCGCCGTTCAGCACCTTGTCGAATGGGTCATTGGGCAGGTGCTGCTTGCGCAGCCTGACGGTGGTCCCGTCGGGATTGCGGATCTCCAGGCCACTACTGACATCGCGCCACTCGATGACCAGGTCGGGCGAGCGCTCGACGAACGGGCCCGAGTACGCCTCCTCCCGTCGCCACACCTTGCGTACGAGCGGCTGGCCGGACTTGAGGCACACGGCCCCGCTCATGGCATCGATGATGCGCTGGCGCACGGCCTCATAGTCCCTGGGCTCGACGATCCCCTGGGCCTGACGCCCGCGCAGGTTGATCCAGATCTCCGGCCGCTTCCCGTCGGTGTAGGCCTGGGTGCGGCTCCAGTCCACCTTGGCAAAGGACATCATCACCTCCACCCGGCTCCGCAGCCACGGCACGCGGCGGGCCAGCTTGTGCTTCGCCTCAGGCGACAGCCGCTTGTCCAGCTGACGGAAGGTGAAGGTGGCTGACCCCTGCGCGGCCGAGCGGAGCCGGCTCGAGCCATCCCGCGTGCGGTAGGCGAGCAGGCCGAGGTGCTCCAGCCAGCTGGGGACAGCCCTGGCCAGCCCGTCGTCGTAGCGAGCCCCGTGATCGGAGACCAGCACGACCAGCGTGTCGGGACCGGCGGACGCGATGAGCTTGTCTGCCACCTGATCGAGGTGCTCATAGGTGTCGCGGATGGCGTGCCGGTGCCTGGGCGGATCGCCGGGCGCCGGACTCTCCATCTGACGCCAGAAGAAGTGCTGCACGACGTCTGACTCGGTGAACACCACCATGAAGGCGTCCCAAGGCCTGGTCTCCATCAGCCGCGTGGCCACTGCGGCCCGTTTGTCGATCGCGTGGTGGAGACGGTCCAGGCCCTCGTCGGCCTCGCCGGCGACGACGTAGCGGGCCAGCCCAGGGTGGACGTAGTACTCGCCCCCGGCCGCATCCACCACCTCATGGCGCAGCTCAGGGGGGTGGGTGAACCGCGGGTCGTCCGCGCTGGGGCTGTCGCTACCAGCGACGAGCACGCCGTTCACTGCCTCAGCCGGGAAGGTGATCGGCACGTTCATGATCCCGACCCGCTGCCCCTCCTCGGACAGCACCCGCCAGAATGCCTTGCCATGCCGGAATGAGCCGTTGACGAACGTGTAGTCGTACGTTTCCGGTTTGTCCTCGGTAAACCAGTAGACCCCGTGCTTCCCTGGGTTAAGTCCGGTGACCATCGTGGACCAAGCAGGCGCGCTGTTCCGGTTGGGAACCGACCGCAGTGGGCCATAGGCGCCCTCGGACAGGAAACGGCCGATCGTGGGCAGCCGGCCCTCGGCCACCCATTGCTCCACGAGCCGCGGAGTGGCGGCGTCGAACCCGATGATGAGCACCTTGGGAATGGTCATCTGCGCTCCACGTCCTCGAGGTGTGCCAGCATTTCCTCCTCTTTCGTCGATAAGGTGAGCGGAACTTCGCCGGGGGCGGGGACCGGCAGGGATGCCGTCGACAGGGAACTCGGCATCAGGCACTCCTCAGACTCAGACGCAGCCGGCTCTTGAGCGTGCCAAGCACCAGCCGGTCCTCGGTGCTGATGCCGAGCGCGACGACGACTCCGACGTAGACGACGCCGAGCGCGGCGACGCCAACGCCCAGAGCGACCAGCCCTTCCGCCGCATGGCGCACGGCCAGCGCCACCGCCAACGCCCCGACAGTGGCCGCCAGCGCCTTGGCGAGGTCACGGTCGAAGGGGACCATCCGCATGGTCAGCCACACCAGGACGACCCGCGTCACGTTGACGACGACGAGCGACACGGCCCACGCCACCCCGGCGCCCACGATCCCGTAACGCGGGATCAGCCACAGGTTCAGCCCCACGTTGAGCCCGAGTCCGGCGATGTTGCCGATCATGGTCAGCCGGGGACGGCCGGACATGACGAGCATGGAGCCACAGGGTCCCGTCGCCACGTCGAACAGCTGTCCGACGGCCAGCAGCACCGTGACCGTAGCTCCTGCCTGAAAGTCACGGCCGAAGATGGACAGAAGCTCGCGGGGAAACACGATCAGCGTCACGAAGGCAGGGAGGGCTAGCCGCAGGATCCAGCCAGTGACGACGTGGTACATCCTGTTCAAGCTCTCCCGCTGCCCGCGCCAGTAGAGTTCCGCGATTCGTGGGGCGAAGGCGGTGTTGAGGGGTTGCATGAGGATCGTGGTCATCAGCACGACACGTGTGGCCACGTGGTACACGCCCACCTCGGAAGCCGACCGGTAGAGGCCGAGCAGGATCGTGTCCACCCAGAGCAGCCCAATCGAGGCGAGCTTCGCCACCCAGCTCACGGTCGAGAAGGCAAACAGCTCCCGCCACTGGTACTGCGCCGGGGCTGTCGGCGGTCCCACCAGGCGCCTCAACGCTAGACCGGCCAGTATCGCGGCAATCACGTTGGTGACGACGAGGGCCTCCATCGCGCCCTCAAGGCCACGCCCTGCCGCCAGCAGCGCCACCGTGAGCAGTATCCGGAAGGCCGGCTCGAACACGAGGCCGATCAGGACATAGCCGCGCATCGTCTTGAAACCCACCGTCGCCGCAAGAGCAGCGTCGGTGAACACCGTGGGCGGCAGCGCCACGGCCACCAGCCTGAGTGGGACCGTCAGCCTTGGATCGTGGAAGGCGCTCTGCGCCAGGACCGGCGCGAGAGCGAACAGCGCCGCGCCGAGGACTGCGGCTGCTCCGATGGATATGGCCAGGCCGAGGTGCAGGGTCCCGCGCAGGGATCCGGGATCGTGATCGGCCCGGTGAACGGCTACGAACCGGGTGAGCGCGCCGCGGAACCCGCTCAGGGACAGGAGGTCGAGTACGGCCAGAAACGCGAGCGCCTGAAAGTAGAGCCCCACGCCATCGCTGCCCAGCAGGCGTGCGAGAAGAAAGGTGATAGCGAAGCGCATGGCATTGTTGAACGCCGCCCCAACGAGGTTGAGCCCACCGTCCCCGCTGACGCCGAGTACCTCGTCTCGGTACTGCCCCGGATCGTCGGGCTCACTGAGGTCGGTGCGTGGCCCTTCGACGGCTGTACGACGCACGCGCTCATCCGAAGTGCGCATCCGAAGCCACGCTCGCCGACGCCGGCTCACCACCTTCCAACTCCCTTCACAGGTATCCCAGATCGTTGAGGTGGGCCGCCAACTGCGCCTCCTCCTGCGCGGAGTACACGCCCTGGTCGACGGCCTGCGCCGACGTCCCACCTCGCCGCACTGGGTGATCCGTGACGAGCGTCCCGTCGAACACCTCGGTGAGTACCTGGCCGTCCATCTCCTGGGGAACTTCCAGGCCGAGAGCCCACAGAATGGTGGCCGGCACGTCCACCAGGTTCGCCCGTGACAGCTCGTACCCCTCGCGCACGCCAGGACCGGCCATGACGAGGATGCCGTCGGGCCGGTGGGTGGCGCTCGACCGCCCGAGTCGGGAGACCGCCACCCGAGTAAACATTCGCCGCTCGGTTCCCGGCGCGAACTCATAGGCGGAGTTCAAGATCAGGACGATGTCAGGGGCGAGGTGCGCGTGGTCTCCCACGTACAGCTCCTCCCGGCGATAGGCCGCCTCGATCACGTTGGTCCCGGTCGACGGGTCGATCAACTGCCCCGCAGCCTCGAGGACCCGGTCGCGCACCGACTCGTAGTCGGATGGCTGCACCGAGCCGGCGGGCTCCCGGCCCGCGAGGTTGACCTTCACGCCTTCTACGTGGTCGTGAAGGCTCACCCGGTAGGCATTGGTTCGGCCCCAGTCGATTGCCCCGCCGTAGGCAGTCAGCGCGCCTGCGGATCTCCGCATGAGCTGCCGCAGGGCCGGAGCCTTGCGCCACACCCATTGCTTCAGCGCCGTTTTGCCTGGCACGCGGGCCCTCAGCTGCTCCAGCGCGGCCGAGGCCAGGGTGCGACCGCGCTGGCCGGGAGTCGGAATAAAAAGCCCAAGGCTGGCCAGCCAGGCATTCGTGCTGAAGCGCAGCTGCGAGCGGGGGCCGGTGCCGTGGTCGGACAGGATCACCACCAGCGCGTCGCTCGGGATCGCATCGAGGATGGCCGAGAGTGACGTGTCGGTCTGCTCGTAAAAGGATTCGAGGAGGGTTCCTCCCTCGACGGGATAGGGCTCGTAGCCCGGCGCGGCAGGGTCCGAGTACTTCCAGAACTTGTGAGCAGCCCAATCGGTGACGCTGTTGACGTGGCAGAACAAGTCCACCTCCTGACCCTCGAGCAGATGCACGAGGGCCTCGGTCGACCGCGCCAGGTAGTGCTCGAAGTTGTCCTTGAGGGCCTCCACTCCGGCCACTACACCGCTGACCGGACTCAGCTTGAGCAGCGACCCAATGTGCCGGCCCACCTCCGCGGGCTCCGAATAGGTCACGCGGGTATCAGGCGTAGGGAAGCCGGAGACCATGACCCCGTTCACGGGCCAGGGTGGGTACGTCATCGGCACGCCGAAAGCGACGACCTTGAGCCCCGCCCGGGAGGCGTGGTCGAATATGGTCCTTCCACGGTACGCCCATGAACCGACGAGCCCTGCGCTCAGCGCGCCGCGTTCCATGGCCCGGAAGTGGAAGACGCCGTGCTGGCCGGGATTGAGCCCGGTCATGAACGAGACCCAAGCGGGTGCCGACAGCGGCGGGATGGTGGAAGCCAGCGGAGCCCGTGCTCCTGCCGAGAGCAGCTTAGCCAGGATGGGAAGGCGGCCCTGCGCCACCATGGGGTCGATGACGTCGAAGGTCGCACCGTCCAGGCCTAGACATACGACCTTCGAGAACGGCGCATGCTTGCTGGGCCTTTCTGTGGTCATCAGAGATACCCCAACTCCTCGAGGTGAGCGGCTAGCTGCTCTTCCTCTTCGGCCGAGTAGCCGCCCGCGGCTTCGGCCTCCTGCAACCGGCCGGCGCCTCGGCGGACCGCGTGGGAGGCAGTGACGCTGTCATCGAACGCCTCGGTCAGCACGCGTCCGTCCATGTCCTGGGGAACGTCCATCCCTAGTGCCCACATGATGGTTGCCGGCACGTCGAGGAGGCTGGCATGCCCAAGGTCGACCCCCTCGCGCGTCCCGGGTCCGGTGATGGTGAGGATGCCGTCGGGCCGGTGGGTGGCGCTCGATCGCCGGAGCCGCGACTCAGCCACGCGGCTGAACGCCCGCTGGTCCGTGGAGGGCCCGAACTCGTACGTCGGGTTGAGGATCAGCACGACATCGGGAGCGAGGTGGGCGTGGTCTCCTCGGTAGAGCTCCTCCCGACGGTAGGCCCCTTCCACCACCTTGGCGCCCGTGGCCGGATCGACCAGCTCGCGCGCGGCCTCAACCACTTGATCCCGGATCGCTTCGAACTCGGCTTCGGGGACCCAGCCGTGTGGCCCCCTTCCAGCAAGGTTGACGTTGACCCCCTCGACGTGGTGGTCGACGCGGACCCGGTAGGCCCTCGAAGCGGCCCAGTCGACCGTGTCGCCCTGGGCGCCCAGCGCCCCGACTGTCCGGCGGACCGCCGTGGGGGCGTGGCGCCAGAGCCAGTACTTCTTGGGGGCGACGTCCTTGATCCACTCGACGATCAAGGAGGCAGCCTTCCGGCCCTGCCGGCGGGGTGCTCGGGCGAGCAACCCAAGGTCGGAAAGCCAGGCGCTGGTGTCGAAGCGCAGCTCCGAGCGGCGCCCCGTGCCGTGGTCGGACAGGATGATGACGAGGGCGTCGTCAGGCGCGGCGTCGAGGATCGCCCCCAGGGAGGCGTCGCTCTTCTCGTAGAACGACTCCACCAGCGTGCCGCCCTCGTAGGCATACGGCTCGTAGCCGGGCGCGCCCGGGTCGGAGTACCTCCAGAATTTGTGGGCGACCCAGTCCGTGATGCTGTTCACGTAGCAGAACAGTTCCACGTCGCCCGCTTCGAGCAGCTGCACGAGGGCGGCGGTCGAGCGCTCGAGGTAGTAGGAGAAATTCTCCGCCTGCGCCTCTACGCTTGCCACCATGCTCCGCGCGGGGCTGAGCTTCAGCAGCGGGCCGATGCGCCGACCCACCTCTGGCGGCTCGGAGAAGGTCGTGCGAGGGTCGGGGGTCGGGAAGCCGGACACCATGACACCGTTCACCGACCAGGCTGGATAGGTCATGGGAACCCGAAAAGAGACCACGCGCAGCCCCGCCGCCGAGGCATAGTCGAAGATGGTCCGCCCGCGGTAGGCCCACGACCCCACCATGCGCTCCCCGACACCGCTCTCCTCCATCGCCCGGAAGTGGAAGACGCCGTGCTGTCCAGGGTTGACCCCGGTCATAAAGGAGGTCCAAGCGGGCGCCGACAGCGGGGGAACGACGGAGGCCAGCCGTGCGCGGACCCCCGACGAGATCAGCTTGGCCAGCGTTGGCAGCCGCCCCTGGGCGATGAGGGGATCAATGACGTCAAAGGTTGCGCCGTCCAGGCCAATGCACACCACTTTGGGGAAAGGTCTGCTCACCATCGCATGCTCCTACAGGTACCCGAGGGAGCGAAGACGCTCCTCCAAGTCGGCCGCCTCCTGCTCCGTGTACACGCTCTGGGCAGCTTCCTCGGCCTGCGTCGGGCCGGTCCGAACCACCGGGGCGGAGGCATACGGCTCAGCCAGCGCCTCGAGCAGCACCCTGCCGTCCATGTCGTCGGGCACCGGCAGGCCAGCCAGGTGCAGGATCGTGGGGGCGATGTCCTCAAGCCCCGACCCCTCAAGCTTGCCGGCCCGGGCGAACTGCGGACCCTGCAAGATCAGGACTCCGTCGCGGCGGTGCGCGCCGCTGAGTGTGTGCATGAACCCGCGGGCAGCGGTTGCGGAGCGGGCCTCGCCAAGCCGACCCTTGTACACGAGGCCGTGCACTGGCCGGTCGTAGCGCCAGTCGATCTGGAGATCCGGACTCTGCTTCGTGTACGGCCCCGAATAGATCTCCTCCGGCGTCCAGGCGGCCTCTACCACCGGCTCGCCGGTTTCGGCGTCCACGAGGCCGAGCAATACCTCGCGCAGCTCCTCGATCAGGCCGTCGTACTCCTCGGGCGCAACGATCCCATTGGGATTACGCCCGCGCAGGTTCACCCAGAGGCAACTTCTTGTGTTGTCGCAGTAGGCTCGGGTGCCCGACCAGTCGATGCCACCGAACCGGACCTGATAGGCAAACCGGCGGTAGGCGCCGGGCAGAGTCCGTTTGAGCATTCCTTTAGCCCGGGAGCCCAGCCGCTTGGCCAGACGGAAGGTGCGCCAGGTTGCGCTCCCCGCGTCAGACCTTGAGCGCTTCGCATAGCCAAGCTGCGAGAGGATCTCGCTCAGATACTCAGCCGCCGGCTGGCGCCAGCCCATCCCGTGGTCGGACATGACGAGAATCCCGCAGTCGGGACCGGCGGCATCGAGGAACCTGGCCGCCACGGCATCGGCGTACTCGTAGACCGGCTGGAGCCAGCGCTGGGAGGTCGAGCCGTACTCCCACGAATAGTGCGCCACCTGATCGGTCGACTTGATCATGTACATGAAGACTTCCCATGAGCACGTTTTCATGAGGTGCACCGCGGCGCGGACTCTCGTCTCCTCAGCGTCCAGCGCCTCCCGTACGACCAGCTCGTGGCGTCCTGCGGACGCGTGGTGCGCTACCGCGGCGTGCAGGTCGTACCGTCCGCAGCTGCGCTGCAGCTCGTCGATGAGCCCGGGTGGATAGCAAAAGCCTGGGCTCACCGTCGAGGGTGCATCGAAACCGGCGAGAAGCACACCGTTCACGGTCTCGGCCGGATAGGTGAGTGGCACGTTAACCGCCGCCACCTCCCGTCCCCCATCCGACAGCAGGCGCCAGATGCTGGTCGCTCGTCGATCGGCGGCGTTGACGAACCGGACCGTGCCGGCTCCTTCCCCTTCTTCGGCGAACCAGAAGACCCCGTGCTTCCCCGGATTCTTCCCGCACATGAAGGTCGTCCAGGCCGGCGCCGTGTTCATGTTGGGCACCGACCGCAGTGCTCCCCATGCCCCTTCGTCAAGCAGCCTGGCGAAGGTGGGTAGCCGTCCTTGCTCGGCCCACGGACTCATAAGGTCGAAGGTGGCGCCGTCCAATCCCAGGATCACAAGCCGCCTCATGCTCCACCCCAGTTGGAGGGTCCCCCGCCGTCCGTCCCGACATCCTGCAGCGCAACCGTGTCTGTACCCGTAGGGGAGCGCCGCCGCAGCATTGCAGCTACCTGGGTCCGGTCCAGCCGAACGATCACGGCACAAGCCACAACCACCGCCACTACGACCTCAAGGCCGAGGATTTGGGCCATGCGCAGCTTCATCCCTGTGCTTGGACTGCTTGGAGGGATTGACACCACTGCGGTCACAAAAGAGGTCAGATAGACGTCGTTTGCTTGGCGGATCAGCTCCTCAAGCCCCTCGCGCTGGGCGTCGATCTGCCCAAGCTGCGTCCGGATCTGGTCGAGTTCGGTCTGTCTGGGTGGTACTTGAGCGGCGACCCCGTTGATTTGGTCCTGAAGAGTTGTGACCACCTTCCCGGCCGTTGTAGCGGACGCGAAGTTCCCGGTAATCTGCGCTCTTGAGACCGTCTCCCTGGCAGCGGCAAGACTGCCCTCAAGGTTGCGAATCTGCGCCTGAAGGAGGTCAAGCTCGGCCTGCTTGGCGATTTCGGACGCCTTGAGCGGGGATTCTTGCTGTCGCAGCGGCTCCAGCCGCTTCGCTACCTCCGCAGTAAGCTGATCTACTTGCTCTTTGCTGAGGGCATGGAACTTCTCGATCAGCGCGGTCGCCGAAATCTCGACTGCACTCTGGGCCACAGCGGGATTTTTTGCGGTTGCGGTCAAAGTGTAGAAGAGGGGATTGCGCTCCTTTGAGGCTAAGAGCGATTGGAGTTCACCGGCCCTGGTGTCCAGCTTTTTCTTCACGTCGTCTTGAAGCTGGTTATTGATGTACTGATTGAGCTTTATTGACAACACAGAGGTCTCGGGCTTGGCCGAGCTGCCCCTAGCCACGACGTCGCTCGTGGGGATCATCACCTGGCCCGAGCTGCTGTAGCTGAGCGGCCTTGCGAATCCGAAGGCAATCCCGATCCCTGCTGCCAAAATCGCGGATAGGACAACCTGCAAGGGATGTTTCCAGAGCAGGCGGAGTAGACGGAGAAATTGAATCATTTCATATCAGTGTACAATTCGACTATTTGTGCTAAGTGGATGTCGGATAGGCTCCGCAGGGGAACATGTAGACCGCCACAGGTCAGGCCTCAAGCCGTGTTTAGAAAAATATTTCGTCGCTGAGAGCAGGTGGGCGCGGGCATAGGGATTGCGCACTAGCGCGGCAATGCCGCCGCCCTGCTTCTTCGAGGCCTGCCCGTGGGCATGCACGACACGGGCGGTAGGGACCCACGCAACCTTCCAGCCCTGCGCCCAGAATCGGCGACACCAGTCCACGTCTTCGAAGTACATGAAGAACCGCTCGTCGAGCGGCCCCACGCTGTCGGCCGCCGCCTTTCGTACGAGCAGGGCTGACGCCATCAGCCAGTCCACGGAGACGACCGGTAGCTCATCCAGGAATTCCCCAATCACGTCCTTGAGCAGAAAGCGGTTCATCTCCCGACGGCCCGCAGCCGTCCTGCCGAGCGCCGTGCGTCTCGCGGCGATGGTGAAGGGACGGTAGAAGCGGAACGCCGACGGCTGGTGAACTCCGTCCGGATACACGAGCCGGGGGCCGACCATGCCTACGTCGGGGTGGTCGGCAAGGTGGCCAGCGAGCACTTCCACGGTTCCGGGCGGCACCAGGGTGTCCGCATTAAGGATCAAGAGCAGCTCACCGCGCGCCTCCCTCAGTCCGACGTTGACGAGCTTGGCGTAGCCGACGTTCTGGGAAAAAGGCCGGTAAGCAACTTGAGGAAAAGCGGCTTCGATCAACCGGCCCATGCCCGGCTCGGCCTCCGAATCACAAACGAAGACCTCGTGGAAGATCCCGGCGAGCGACTGCCGCAGTGACTCCAGGCACCGTCGCAAAGCATCGGGCGATCGGTAGTGACTGACGACCACAGAGATCGCAGGAGTGCAGCTATGATCCCGCAGACCCTGAAACCGAACTCGGGACGATTCCGAGTCAGGCGATACAGGTGCGCAGCGTTCCACGTTGACCCCGATGATGACTGCGGTGCGGATGAATTGGCCCTTCCGCCGGTCTCTCTACTTTGTGAAGCGAGCAGACCGAGCAAGGTCGTGGGGAGGCTCGATTAGCGCACGCCGAACATGCCTAAGATTGGTAGGACAGTCTGCTGCTGCCGGCGCTACCAACCTTCGGCGCAGATCGTGGCCCTCCTCCAAGGGCTTTGCACCTGCGACTCCTGTTGGAACGCTTGGTAGAGAGCTGTTGAGATCAGATAGCATTCGCAAGCCCGCCTTCGTTCAACGCCCCGCAGAGCGCATAGTGCGGCACCCTTCGGGCTTTGTCAAGGGTGTGTCCAAAGTATTCCTCTCGCTACAACATGAACCTTGCATCTTTGAAGTTGCATTCTGCCCATCTCAAACAAAATACAACTATTCGGATCCAAGATAGGACACGCACGCCTCATCCTTCCATCGAGCAGGATGGACTCTTCCATGCGCCGAAGCATCCTTATTGTTGCGCTTACAGCGTGTGCGCTGGCCAGCCCGTCGCTGGCGCACAGCGAAGAAGAAATCAACACATACGCGTTCGTCGAGGGGCCGAACCTTAACGACGCCTCTGTCCAGGATCACTCTGTCGTCATCGTCAAGGGCAGCACGAACGCCTCAGCGCTGAACGAGCTTAGACAGGCGCATCCGCAACTACGGTTCGTCAACTATGAGCAGGCATTCGCTCTTAACCCGACTGAAGCCGCATACGCCCGTGAACGGGGTTGGCTTGCAATAACCTGCGACGGTGGGGAGATCCGCCCCAAAAATATTCCCCAGGTGACGCTCATGGACGGCACAATCCCGCAAGCAAGAGATTGGCGAACGCAACTCGTCGGCGACGAGACCAACACGAACGGCTATGACGGCAGTTACCTGGATACCCTCGGGGCCTACTTTAACCAGGATTTCTACACCGGCAGACCCTGCGGGCTGACCGACCAGCAGTGGAGAGACGCGTCGATCGCGACCGTGGACTTGGTGCAGGCAAAGACAGGGAGATTCGTGATCGAAAACGGCTTTGGTCTTGGTTCGAGCCGAGCGTATGAGCAGCATAAGGTCGGCTCGGACATGCTTATCGCCGCTGGGGATGCGGTACAGGTCGAGCAATTTCTCCGGGTGAATGGTCGCAAAGACGCCGATGTCGCGTTGATCGTGTCCATCAATGTCCAAGGAAAAGACGTTTACGCGAAGTGCAAGACTGCCTCGGAGACGCAGTGTCGTTCAGCGTTCGTGAGGGCGGGAAACGTCGACCGGAACTATCTGTCTGTGAGTAACTGAGCAGACTTCGCGAGGCATACATAGTGACATGACGTGACAGGCATGCCTTCAGCTTGGTCTTCGGTCCGGTGAGCCGGACAGCGTGGCGTTGTAGACCGGCGACAATTGCGTGAAGGATGTGCGCCACATGTGGCGGATCTTTCACACACGAGGCGGTGGGGACTGGTGTTTCGCGGTTATGCGGCTGCCCAGGGTCAGGCGCATGGCGGCGATTTCTTCGGATGTGGGCTGGTCAGGGTGTTGTGGGCGACACTCGGCGGCGATCAGCACCCCGCCGGAGGGTGGCGAGCATGTCCGCAACCGACGGGTGGTCTTGCAGGCATACCAGGAGAGCGCGCCGGCGGCGCAGCGCTGTCGCCTGAGCAGCAAGCGACGGTCCGCCGCCGCTACAACGGCTACGTCAAACAAGGGCTGGCCGCCCACCTGCCGCCTGCCACCCCACCTGGCCGGAGGAAAACAAAGCGGTCGAAGGCCGCGGCGCTGGTCGAACGGCTCGTCCGCTGGTGCGACGACGTCTTGCGGTTCATCACCGACCGACCGTCTCCTTCGACAATTATGCCGATGGGCGGGCTGGTGGGGTGGTGATCTGTTCCCGTAGTTCGGCATAACCCCCCCATGGCTCTGCCGGGCCGCTCATGAACGATGAATATGGCTGCGTCGTCCCGTAGACGTCGGCGCTGATTGGTGCGTCTGTGCCCGTGCATAACCCTGACGCTGGAGTCTTCGAGCACCCTGAATTGTTGCTGCGAGCACGTGTCCCACCGTTCGTTACCTCAGGCTCCTTGGGACGGCGACCAAGCAGTCGGATCGTCACAGGAGGTGGGGAATGCAGATCGTCACCGAGCGCGTCGCCGGGTTGGACGTGCGCAAGAAAACCGTGATCGGATGCGCGCGCACCCCAGACGAGCGCCCAGGCAAGACCGGTCAGCGCAGGTCGCAGACCCGCACGTTCCGCACCTACGCCACCGACTTGGAGGAGCTGCGCGACTGGTTGAAGTCTTTGGGTGTGACGTTGGTGGTGATGGAGGCCACCGGCGTCTATTGGAAGCCGGTCTGGTATGCGCTGGAGGGCCACTTCGAGCTGATGCTGGTCAACCCGTCACGTCAAACGAGTCCCGGGCCGCAAGACCGACGTGACCGACGCCGGGTGGCTGGCCCGGCTGGCCGAGTGCGGTCTGCTGTCCGCCAGCTTCGTGCCGCCGCCGGCGATCCGCGAGCTGCGGGATCTGACCCGTTACCGCACCCGGCTGGTCCAGACCCGCGCCGCCGAGACCCAACGGATCGACAAGCTGTTGGAGGACACCGGCGTCAAGCTCGGCTCGGTCGCCTCGAACACGCTGGGCGTGTCGGGCCGGTCGATGCTGGAGGCGCTGATCGCCGGCGAGTCCGACCCGGACCGGCTGGCCGAGCTGGCACGCGGCCGGCTGCGCGCCAAACGCGACGAGCTGCGCCTGGCACTACAGGGCCGGTTCGGCGAGCACCACCGGGTCATGCTGCGCGTCGGGCTGGACCATCTCGATCATCTCGACGCCGCGATCGCCGCGCTGGACGACCGTGTCGACGAGGTCATGGCGCCTTTCGCCGTCCTGCGGGATCTGTTGGACACGATCACGGGGATCGGCAGACGGGCCGCTACAGGTGATCGACGGCCGAGATCGGCGTGGACATGGGCGTGTTCGCGGCCGCGGCGCATCTGGCGTCGTGGGCCAAGATCTGCCCGGGCACCAACGAGTCGGCCGGCGAACGCCGTCGTGGGCGCACCGGGCAGGGCAACCCGTGGCTGCGCGCGCTGCTGGTCGAGTGCGCCTGGGCGGCCGCGCGCAGCAAGGACTCCTACCTGTCGGCCCAGTTCTGGCGGATCGCGAGACGCCAGGCAAGAAACGCGCGGCGGTGGCGGTGGCCCACTCGATCCTGGTGATCGTGTATCACGTGCTGTCCACCGGGCAGCCCTACCAGGACTTGGGCGGGGACTGCTTCGTCCGCCGTGTGGCTCCCGAGGCCCGCGCCCGTCAGTTGGTCGCACAGCTGGAGCAGCTCGGGCACAAGGTCACCTTGGCGCCGGCTGCCTGAAGCGCCCTGCCGCCGCGCGCCGGAAGGGGATTTTCGTCCCACACGAGTCGAACGACGTCTCACCGCCGACCGTGGCCACCCCACCGAGTTGCCGTAATGACCGACCCCGCGGACCACGCCGTCGATGATCCCGCGGGTGCGTCCGTCGGCAGGGTCGCCGAACCACAGCGAGTCCAGCAACGCGACCGGACGCGCGCCCATCGCCAGCACGTCGCGGACGATCCCGCCGACGCCGGTCGCAGCACCCTGGAACGGCTCGACGAAGCTGGGATGGTTGTGGCTCTCGATCTTGAACGCCACCGCCAACCCGCCGCCGACGTCCACGACCCCGGCGTTCTCACCCGGCCCGACCAAAACACGCGGACCGCTGGTCGGCAGCTCGCCGGTCAGCCCGAGCCGGCGGGCGAGGCTCCGCGGATCAGACGCAGGCAACGGCACACTGGACACGTGAGGCAGGGTTAGGGCTCCCCAGTGACATTCAGCGACGCCGACAGTGACGATGAAGCAGATCGGGCTCGCCTCGTACGAGAAGCGGCTGTCTCAGGCCGCCGAGAGGTTGCTGGCCCAGCAGGGGTATGACGGCGGCTGGGGCCTGACGCTGACCTCAGTGTCCTCGATCGTCAACACCAGCGAGGCGCTGGCTGTTCTTCGCAGCGCGGGCATCGGCGGGAAGCCGGTTCGTGATGCTGTGAGCTACCTTGCGGGCGTTGTCGGCGATCATTGTCGTCCGCGTCAGCGGGGTGGGCGCGGAGAGAACACCCGCTTTGTGTGCTTCGGCTTGAACGGACTCATCGAGTACACGCAGTTCTTTCAGCGCCCAGGAGTGCCGGAGGCGGTGGCCTGGTGCGTGGACTGGCTGGCATGCCACCAGGTCGAGCATGGGTGGCCGGAGGTCGCGGGCATCGACGACACCTCCCTGCACCAAACCGCACTGGCGGTCATCGCGCTCACACGGCTGCGGCAGACACTGACCGAACTCGGCCCTGACCTCATGCTGGCGGGCGGTGTAGACACCACTGCGCTGCTCATTCGCGTCGACCCGCTCATCGCTCACGGCTTGGGCGGGTTGCTCTATCATCGCCGCTCCAGCGGGGCATGGGGGTGGCGCACGTATGTCGACACCGCGCCAAGCCCGAGCAAGACGTCGCTATGCCTGCTCGCCGCGGCAGGAGCTGCGGGTCGGCTGACAGCGGCCCATCCGATCGATCCGGACCGGGACTTCACCGTGGAGGTCGGCGGCGTTGACGGGAAGCCGCGAGCCAAGCGGGTGTCTGAGGTCGTCACCAAGGCCGGGCAGTGGCTGCTCGGCAACCATCAACGCTGGGAGACCTTCGTCGAGGATGACCAGGACGTCCAGGGAACCGCTTGGGAGCACATGGCCTACGCCCTCGGGGTCCAGGCTGTGCTGCGGGCTGGTGGAACTCCCCATGATCCCCGGCTCACCAAGGCTTGGCGGTTGATGAACGACTTGTGGGACAGCGAGACCGGCCTCTGGGGCGAGCCTGGGTCGCCCGGCCGACGGGTGACCATACGAGCGGCCTATTCCACCGTCTGTGCCTACGAAGAAGCTCGGCTACGGATCAGCGAGATGAGCATGGCCGAACAACCCCACCTCGGCGTCGCTGATCCAGATCTCGTCGGCCCCCAGCTCGAGATCCACTCGATCCGCCTCGACGGAGGCGACCGCCGGATTCACCTCGCCGCAGGCGGGACCACCGTCATCTGCGAACTGCCCGAGCGGCTGTTCATGCTGGCACAGCTACTCGCGACAAGGCCGATCCTCACGGTCGCCGAGACCGCGGCGGCGCTGCATGTCGCGGAGTCCTCGGTTGCAAAATACGTCCAGCGGCTCAACCGCGCGGTCGCAGAAGCCTGCGATGGGGCCTCGGCACGGCTGATCATGGCCTGCAAGACCCCGTACGGCAGCGGTTACAAGCTCGCGATCACGCCGTCTGACCGGGGTGGCTAGAGCATGTGTCGAAATGGGCCAGAGCGGGTGCGCCTGGGCGGGTTCCGCTGGTAATCCTTGGGTTTCCAGCGGTGAGACGTCCTGGTGAGCCTTCGTCGGCGATTCCGCGACACCGCCATCCGGTGTTTCGACACACGTTCTCAGGCACGTTCGCTTTCGATCGGGTAGTTGCGCAGCGCATACCGTGCCAGCGACCTGACCTGCTCGAAGGTCGGGACCACGTCGAGTTCGGCGAGGGAGAACCACGCGGCGTCGTGGACCTCGGCGATCTGCGCGGAAAGCGGACGACCGTCGGTGCCGGCGAAGCGTCGAACATAGAAGAACTGAACGATCGCCGGGACGGCGAATCCCTCACGCTCAACGTCCACATAGAACGGGACCGGCTCGGGTGTGGCGTTCGCGTCCGGCGGGTGGATGACCGGCTGTGAGGAGACTGCCTCGACCAACAGCCCGGTCTCTTCCTTGAACTCGCGGACCGCGGTCTCGGCGAAGGTCTCCCCGGGCTCGATGTGACCGCCGGGCGGCACCCACTTGTCGAAGCGGTTGTGGTGAACGAGCAGGATCTTCCCGTGCTCGACGAGATAGCCCGAGCAGACCAGGACATATCCGGCGTTCTTGGTCACCGCGTCGTCCCGGATAAGGATCGATCTTCGTGCCACGGACAGCACCATAGCCCACCGATCATGATCGACCTTCAGTACCGGACGGTCAGTGGAACCGCGGCGCATGTCATCGGCGGTTCGCTGACGTGTCATCCGTCATGACATCGGAAAGTCACCGCTTGATGGCCACTCTCCGGCTCATCGTGGCTCTATGAATATTCACGGTTCATCCCTGGGAACATGTGTCGGAACACCGGAGGGCGGTGCCGGGGAACCGCCGACGAGAGTTCACCCGGACGCCTCACCGCTGAAAACCCAAGGATTGGGGCTTTCCGCGACGGCGAACGCTCCGGAACGATCAGCGCCTTGTTCGGCCTCGGCTCTGACGCATCAGGTGATCTTCCAGGGAAGGCACTCCGACGCCGCATGTGCCCGTGACCATCTGATCCGTGCGCTCGCCAAGCTTGGGTGCACGATCGATGCTGACCTGGCCGCAGCGCCGCAAGCAGCGGGCCTTTGTCTGCCGACCGGTGGCTCGGCGATTCTCACAGTCGGTCGCACGCACGAGAACGGCCTGGCCGACGCATGCTGCCTCATCGCGAACGTCACGGTCACCAACCTCGGGAGCGCGGCTCCCGAGGACGTTACCGCGTTACTGCAGGTGCTGGACAGGCTGCCACTCACCGACTGGGAGATCACCCGGGTCGCCGAGCAGATGCCCATCACGCGAACGCTCGCCGACCATCTCGGTCCAGACGTCTTCGGCGGGCTGTCGCTGCTGTGCGCGATCCACCACATGCGGGACTTCACGGCGATGATCAGCGCTCTGATCTTCTGCGGGGCTGACCCTGCGCTCATCACGATCATCGACAAGGGGTACCCGTATCGGCTACGGGATCGGGTCGACGGGTGGCTGCGGCACCGCCTCGGCGTCACCGTCATCGACTACCCGCAGCGGGCCGACGGGATCGCCACGCACCTTGACCGGGCCGCCGCGGCCGGTGCACGGACCCTGGTGTTCGATGACGGCGGCTACGTCCTGCCGGTCGTTCTCGACACCTATCCGCAGCGTACTGGTGAGATCGTGGGCGTGGTGGAGCAGACCATGTCCGGGGTATGGAAGCTCCAGCCCTACCCGCAGCTGCCGGTGCCGGTGTTCTCCGTCGCCGAATCGGCGCTCAAGGCGGCGGTCGAGGCACCGCACGTGGCCGCCGCTGCGATCAGCTCCGTGATGGAGCGGCTGCCAGATGAGACCTGGGCCGGACGTCCCGCCCTCGTGCTCGGGTACGGGCGGCTCGGCCGCCAAGCCGCCCGGCTGCTCCGCGACGTTCACCGGATGCGGGTCGCCGTGCACGACCGCGAGCCGGTCGCGTTGGTCACCGCCCAGGTCGACGGCTTCGCCGTCGACCGCGGTCTCGCGACCCTGATCGGTGCCCATCGGCCACTGCTGGTCATCGGCGGTGCGGGTCGGGGCAGCCTGACCGGCGAGCACGCCGAGGCGTTCGTCTCCTCAGCCTACCTAGCGTCCATGACCAGCCGGGATTACGAGTTCCCGCTGACCGACTGGGCCAAGCGAGCAGAGCGGATCATCGACTACGGAACGCTCGGCCACGGCTACCACCTGCCCCACGGCGTCGAATTGTGTGTGATCGGAGACGGGCTGCCGGTCAACTTCCACCATCGCGAATCCGTATCCAACCGGGTCATCGACGTGGTGTTCTCCGCGCTGCTGCTCGGTGGCGCAACCTTGGCCCAGCCTGATCAGGGCGGGCATGGACCCGGTCGCGACGGCGCACTCGTCGACCAGATCCTCGCCGGCTCGCCCGCATTGGGCGCCTATCTCGAACTCTACGCAGATGATGCGGCGGAGCGCCGCCTGCTCACCCCGCCCGCCGACCACTGTCCTGACTACACCGGCTCCCCGTGGAGGTACGGCACGCCATGACCGAGCGGATATCGACCGAACGCATCTTTGCCTGGACGCCGGCGCCGTTGGGTGAGCTGCCGACTGGAGTGTTGGTGCTCGTCGAACACGGCAGCGCCATGCCAGAATGCCTCCACCTCGGAGAGCAACTCGGCAACCACCTTCTCCACATCCCGACCGCAGACCCTGCCGCCACTGCCCTGGACACTCTGCGGAAGCCCGGTATAGCCGCCGCTGTGGCCCACGACGGCGGCGACGAGCGGCGAGCGTGGCTGCCGCTGCGGTTCGCCCTGCACCTCGCGGAGCACCGTGCCGCCGATCCGATCCCTGTGGCACCGTGCGTGACCTGCTCTGTCCGGCCCAGCACGCTTCCGGCCGGGACGGTGCGCATCCCCCACCTGATCGCCGTCACTGGCTCAGAAGGGAACCTCGTCGACCGGGTGATATGGGAGATCATGACGCAGGCGCGGGCGAATGCCTGGCTCGGCGGCCGGCTGCCGGACCAGGCATGGTTCGAGGCCCGCTTGCCGCAGCTACTCGGCCTGCGGGGGCACATCCGCCGTGGTCAGATGTCCGGCAGTGACGCTGGCCGCGAACTGGAGAAGCTGCTGGATCACCGCTACCTGTCGATCCGCTTCGCCTACCGGCACGCAGGCCTGATCGCCGATGCGCTCTCCACGCTCGTCGGGGAGCACACGACATGAGCAGGTCAAGACGCCGACCACGCCCATACCGTGCTTCGCAGGCCCGGCCACGGCCTCGGCGCCGGCCTGCTCGCCGCTCACCTGTCCGCCGAGCGGCGATAGATGCCCTCCCACTGCAGCCACAGACCCCGCGCGGCCGGCTGGCGCCACGTCGCCTGGGGGC
>JBOGEB010000035.1:19672-28204 GCA_050743125.1 Egibacteraceae bacterium | reverse complement strand
GGGCGTCGGGCTCTCGGGCGAACCCCTACTCCGGGTCCAGGTCGATGCGGATCACGAGGAGGTCGGTGCCTACCAGCCGGACGGCGGCGGCGGCGAGCCGGCTCCGCAGCGCCTGCAACCGCACATACGGGTCCTCGTCCGGCAGCACCTGCGCGTGACCCGCCCGCCACCGGCCGCGCGCCTTGACGCGGACGCGCGGGTCGGCCTCGAGGTTGCGGACGTACTGCGCCGTACGGCCGTGCTCGGCGACCACCCAGAACGTGTCGCCGACCAGGCCGTCGCTGACCGGGGTCCTCCGGGGTTCGCCGGAGCGCCGGCCCGTCGTCTCCAGCAGCGCGATCCACGGTACGGGAAGCCCGCGCTCCAGCGCGGCCCGTGCCAGGGGGTTCGCGACGCGCTTCTGCGCCCAGCGAATCGTGCGCTCGACGAGGGGGTGCACGCGCGGTTCCAGCTACCGCAGCAGGGACGTCGTCGTCAGGAACTGCTCGAGCCCGAAGCGGCCGAACTCGCGGCCGTGGCCGGACCGCTTGTAGCCGCCGAAGGGCGCTGTGATGGTGAACATGGCGCCGTTGACCTGGACCTGGCCGGCGCGCAGGCGGCGGGCGACGCGCTCGGCGCGGCCGGGATCGCCGGACCACACGGCCCCCCAGAGGCCATAGTCGGTGTCGTTCGCGATCGTGACGGCCTCGTCCTCGTCGTCGTAGGCGAGGATCACCTCGACGGGACCGAAGATCTCCTCGCGGGCGATCGTCATGTCAGCGCGGACGTCCGAGAACACCGTCGGGCGGATGAAGTAGCCCCGGTCGAGGCCCTCGGGTGGCTCTGCGCCACCGGTCAGCAGGCGCGCACCCTCCTCGATGCCCTTGGCGATGTAGCCGCGGACGCGCTCGCGCTGAGCTGCGGAGACCAGCGGGCCGAGCCGTGTCCCTTCGTCGAAGGGGTCGCCCAGCCTGAAGGACTCAGCGGTCGCGACCGCGATGCGCTCGGCCTCGGCGAGCCTCGGCCGCGGCACGAGCATCCGGCTGAGCGCGTTGCAGGCCTGGCCGGAGTTGAGGTAGCACCACCCCATCCCGTTCCGGATCGCCTGCTTGAGGTCAGCGTCGTCGAGGATGACGTTGGGCGACTTCCCGCCGAGCTCCAACGCGACCGGCTTCACCGTCGCCGCGGCGAGCTCGCTGACCCGCCGCCCCGTGCGCGTCGAGCCGGTGAGCGAGACCATGTCGACCTCGGGGTGCGCGGCGATCGCCTCGCCGACCACCGGCCCGGTGCCCATCACGAGGTTGAACACCCCGCCGGGCAGGCCGACCTTGTCGATCACCTCGGCCAGGACGAGCGCGTTGAGCGGCGCGATCTCGCTCGGCTTGAGCACGACGGTGCAGCCGGCAGCGAGCGCGTGCGCGACCTTCGCGGCGATCAGGAGGAGGGGGAAGTTCCACGGCGTGATACAGCCCACCACCCCGACCGGCTCCCGCAGCACGAGGGAGCTGCCGATCGTCTCCTCGAAGGCGATCTCGTCCAGCAGCTGTGGCATCGACGCGAAGGTCGCGATCGGGATGCCGGTTTGCAGGCGCCTGGACAGCATGACGGGCATGCCGACCTCTCGTGCGATGAGGGTCGCGATTTCCTCGGCGCGCGCCTCCAGCCCTTCGGCGATGGCCTGGAGGAGCTTTGCGCGTTCCATGACGGGGGTACGGGCCCAGCCGGTGAACGCGGCCCGCGCCGCGGCGGCGGCCCGGTCGACGTCCGCTGAGGTGCCGGTAGGAATCCGGCCAATGACCTCCTCGGTCGTGGGGTTGATCACGTCGATCATGTCGGTGTCGGTCGAAGCCACCCACTGCCCGTCGATGTAGAGCTGATCGTGCATCGGCATCACCCCTGGAGTTCGGCAAGGCCTAAGAGCGTGTTTGAGAATCGCGGCCTTGCCCTGTGGGCGGAGCGCGGTTTCGGCGACCCCCACAACAACTCTCAAACACGCTCTATGGAAACCGTACCGTTTGGAGTCATGAGGATCTCTGCGCGGCTGCTGGCCGGCCTGTTGCTCTTGGCTGGAGTGGGCCACTTCGTCGCCACCGACACGTATGCGCTGATCGTTCCTCGGCTGCTGCCCGCGCCACGGGCGTGGGTGCAGGCCACCGGGGTGGCCGAGATCGCCTGCGGCCTGCTGCTCGCCGCCCCGCGCACGAGGCGGGCCGGCGCCTGGTGCGCGGTTGCGCTGCTGTTGGCGGTCTGGCCGGCGAACATTCAGATGGCGGTGGACGGGGGCGTTCCCGGGCACGGCTGGCCGCTCGGCTCGCCGGTGGCCGCCTGGGTCCGTGTGCCGCTCCAGCTGCCACTGATCTACTGGGCCTACACCCTGACGCGTGTCAATTCGGCAACGAGTTGCGTGTGAGGAGCGCTGAGGCAAGGTCAGCCATCGTGGTCACCACGGCGTCGGCGCCTGCGCTGGCGAGCCGCTCCCGCTTGCCGGGCTTGTTCGCATAGCCGACGCTTCGCACCCCGGCTGCCAGGCCGCCTTCGATGTCGCTCACCGAGTCGCCGATCAACGTGCAGGTTGCGGGATCCGCGCAGAGCGCTTGAACGGCCTGCAGGATGAGGTGCGGGTGCGGCTTCAACAGCGCTGGATTGGGGTCGGTGCGCCCTACGACCAGGTCCACAGAGCCGATCAGATCGTGCGCCGTCAGATACGCCTCGACGGCTGGGGTGGAGTTGTTGCTCACCACAGCAACAGTCCGGTGAGTTTGGCGGCACGCGAGGATGGTTTCCCGCGCATGGGGTGTCGGCCGTGCGCGCTGCGCGGCAACCAATTCCGCCGCACGAAGCGCCGAGTCGACCCGTTCCGTCAGGTCCGAGTCGAGGTGAGACGTGAAGCGCAGCACCTCGAGCGGATCGTGGGCGTCGACGATACGGGCCGGCAGCGACAGGCCCTGGGCAAGGAGGAGGCCGCGAAGCTCGGCAGCGACCGACTGGGCCGACAGGCCGGCGAAGATGCTGCAGATCGGGCCGTCGAAGTCGATGAGCACATGGTCGGTGCGGTCGATGATCCGGCTGAGGTCGGGGCACGGCACCGCCGTGGTCATACCGTGAACTCACGGCCGATCGTGTTCCACATGGTGTCGAACCACGCCCGAGCCTGCTCGACGTACTCCACGCCGCTGTCCGTCGCCGCGTGGTGGAACAGGATGGCGTCCTTGCCCATCACGTCGTACATCGAGTGCGGCTCGCCGCCCAGCGTCACGGTGTGCTCGCGCACCGGATAGAAGCCGAAGAACGCCTCCTCGTTGTTGAGGATGTACAGCTTGAACAGGGGCGCGCAGTGGTGGACGCGGATCTGCGCCGAGGCGTCGCTCACCAGTCCCAGGCTCGCCAGCTCCTGCACGGAGTCGATGATGCACTGCATGTGTCTGGTCATGATCTGACCGGCGCGCTGGCGGAAGCCCGGGTCGTCCGCGAGATCATCCGTGCGACACGGAAGCCCCATTGGCGAGGACGTGTCGGGAAGCAGCGCCCTGATGGTGATCGACTCAGGGGTGAGGCGTCCACCGCGGATCTTGTCCAGCGGCTCCTGAATCACCCCGTTGAGCGTCTCACCGGAGAACCCGGCGAAGTCGATCGAGACGTGCGGTCGCTCGAACGCGTGCTCGATATGAGGTCGTAGCCCGACGGGGCGCTCCGTCCGCTCCCGCACAGTTCCTGATTGGCGAGCCCGTGCTCGCTCTTGCCGCTCCTGGTGGAGCAAGGGCTCGAGCACCTCACGCGAGCGAGGAAAGGCCGCTTCGACGGTGTCCAAGAACTCCAGCGGCGGCAGATGGACGCCACGGATGATGTTCGCGACCGTGGGCCGCCGATAGCCGAGGCGCTCGGCGAACTCCTCCTGGCGCAGCCCGGAAGAGTTCCAGAGGCTGCGCAAGGCGCTGGCAAAGCTCGAGCAGTCGGTCACTGGGCTCCATGGTGACGATCAGCGCTTGGCAACGTTTGTAGGAACGTTTTGAGAGTTTATCACAAGGTCAGCGTTCGATCAACGCATCAAACATTACAAGAACATAGTTTCCTACTTGTCGAACATCACATGCCCGTGGCAGTCTAGCGAACGCAGTCGACGAGTGCGAGCAAAGAAGGGGGAAAGATGAGGAACGACACCAGCTACGCCATGGGGATCAGCGTGGCGCCGAAAAACAAGCGCACGGTTGTCAAATGTGCGGGTGACGACCTGGTGATGAGCACGCCCTGCTGCCAGCAGGAGGTCCATGTGGGTGGCTCCCACTTCAGCATGGGGGCGACGGTCTTGTGCGTCGGCTGCGCTGGCCAGTACCACGTGGAGTTCGTCGGGATCAGGGGCATCGACGTGTGTGCGGTGTGGTCGTGGACGTAGCCTCAGAACAGCGTCGTCTCGCGGTGGACAACAAATCGACAGCTCCACCGAGTGATGATTGGAGCACAGAACCATCGCGGTCCTTTGGAGTTGTTGTAGGTCGTGGTTTGGGTCGCGCTCATGTGGGAGCAGCAGCCTGACGGTCCGCAGCACAGCAAGACCATGGCCGGCGCTTCGGCGGAGCGCTCCCCGTCGCGCAAGGCGAAGCGCTCCGCGCGGGTCGCGCCGTGTACTGGTTGTCCTCAAACGACCCGCAACGCCGCGAGGTGGGATGCTTTACGCCCGGATGCCACGGGTTTTTCCGCGGACCACTAGGCAACTTTGTGGCTTGGGAGGGCGGCGATGGCGTCCAGAAGCGCGCCGTGGCGGACGCCCCAGTCGGTCACACAAGCCCGCTGGAGCCCCAGTCGTCGAAGCGACTCCGCGGCGACGACGGCCGCGACCGGCAGGTGCAGCGCGCGCCGTGGCTTCACGCCAGGCATCGCTACCCGGTCGGCGAGGGAGGTCCCCACCAGTGCGGTCGCCAGCACGTCGAGCTCACAGCGGCGAAGCTCGGCGCCCTCGACCGAGACCGGCTCCCGGCCGGTCCGTCGGGTCAGCGCGGCTCGCATGAGCGCGCGGAACGGCCCGCCCACAACGACCGCCGTCCCCTGCTCGTCGGAGGAGACGAAGCGATCGATCCCGGCGCAGGCACTGGCGACCTGCGCGCGAAGGCCGCGCTCGGCGCTCACGCTGAGCCGGTCTTCTCGGAGGAACCGGACGCCGAGCCGGCTCACGCCGAGCGGCAGGGTGGCCGCCCACGCGGGCTCGTCGTGAGTCCCGGCTGCGAGATCGAGGCTGCCGCCACCAAGATCCAGAACCAGCCGAGGTGTTCGACCGTCCAACCCCAGCCGGGCGCTCGCGCCACGGTATGCCAGCCTGGCTTCCTCGACGCCGCTGAGCACGCGGATCTGGATGCCGGACGCGTCGGCGACCCGCCTGGCGACGTCGTACCCGTTGGCCGCCTCGCGGAACGCGCTGGTCGCGAGCCCGATCACGTGCTCAGCCCCAACCCGCAGCGCCCAGCGTTGCAGTCTGACCACGGCGGTCACGACGCTGTCGATGGTCGGGAGCGTGAACCCCCCGTGACGTTCCACGGCCGCGCCGAGATGCAAGACGGTGCGCTTGCACGCCAACGGTTGAAGCGTGCAGGTCGTGGCCTGGGCGACCAGGAGATGCAGCGAGGTGCTTCCCAGATCCAACACGGCAAGGCGCACGCCCTTCTCTGTACCGCTGCAGGCTGGCCGGCTCGCGAGCGCGAGATGAACGCGTGATGAAATCGCCGACGTCCGTGGCCAGGGTTCGTCACGCATACGTGACGAACCCTGGCCACAAGCGGCTTCCCGCCACGTCACGCGCCTGGGCTGCTCCCCCGAGTAGCCTTGTGCCAAGCCGTGAGGGCTGCTCACAACGTCGTCATTTGCGCCAGTCGGCGCTTCAGGGTCACATAGGCAGCCCTCGGGCGTGAGGGTGGGGCTTGAAGAGAACGCCCCTGGCCAGGAGGCAACGCGTGCAGGCATCCGGCAAACAGATACGACTCGGAGTGGAGATCTTGACCAGGATGGTCACCTCGGCGGACGCCGGCTCGGGGCTGGCCGCGCGGATGCCGACCACCGACGAGACGCTCACCGCGTTGGCCAGCGCGGGGATCATGCTCGCGTTCCTGGCCGGCACCGAGCACGGCGAGCGCGACCACCATGAGGCGATGCGGTGGGCGCTGTCCAAGCTTGGGTCGCTGTACCCCGACGACGAGGACGCGGGCGACGGGGACTCCGGCCCTGGCCGTGCCACCGTCGCGCTCGGCAAGCAGCGGATGATGACCGTGAAGGAGCTGATCGAGCACCTGACGGTAGCCGCCGCCCGGCTTCCTATGGGCTTGGACAGCGCGGCCGAGGTCGCCATATGCCATAAGGGGACAACGGACCAGAGCCCCGTGATGGATGTCCATGTGTGGAGCGAGGTGGACAAAGAGAAGGGGAGCAGCCGGCCGTTCGTCCTGGTGCGCGGCCACCCCCATGTCCAGGGGTGTACGAACATGCCGGGCAGCCCCGAGGACCCGTCCGAGTATGACGAGTACCGATGGTGATGCGCGTACGTTTTCTGCGGCCCTCAACGTCTGGCCGTTTTGCTCGGTAAACTCACTGGCGGGGTGCCTGCGCGGAGGGAGTGACACAGACGATGAGTACGGGGGGGAATCTTCGGCAGCACAGGGATCGGGCAGCGAGGACGGATCCCCCTCCTCGTCCAGCCACGGAGGCCGAGCTGCCGTTCACCCGTCGCGCGCCGGTGCAGTGGTTCAGCCCGAAGGTGCTCGCTCGGTCCGGGCTGCGGGTGGTGCTCACCGACGCGTTCGGTGTGTACCTCGACAAGCGCGAGCTGCAGGCTGGCATCGAGTTCAAGCCGCTGGACGGTCACCGCGATGACTCGGAGCTGTGGATCGACTACGTCTCCGACACCGGAGACGGCTTCGGCTCCACCTACACGATTGCCTGGCTGGTGGCCCAGCGGGAACTGGGGCTGCAAGACCGTGACGAAACACTCCCCCGGGCCTCGGTGCTCGTTCTGGGCGGTGACGAGGTCTACCCCGTGGCCGATGCCACCGAGTACGAGGACCGCTTCGTCGGCCCCTACCAGGCTGCGCTCCCCTGGACCCGCGAGCCTGACAACCCGGAGCTGTTCGCCCTGCCCGGGAACCACGACTGGTACGACGGCCTCACCAGCTTCATGCGCCTCTTCTGCCAGGGGAGCTGGGTCGGCGGATGGAACACGCCCCAGAAGCGCAGCTACTTTGCCATTGCGCTGCCGCACCGGTGGTGGCTGTGGGGCATCGACGTCCAGCTCGACGCGTACATCGACGAGGTCCAAGCCCGCTACTTCAGGGCGCAAGCAGAGAGGCTGGAACCAGGGGACCGGATCATTCTGTGCAGCGCCAAGCCAAGCTGGGTCAACAGCGCTGAGGTGCCCCTCGCGTACCGCAACCTGGCCTACTTCGAGCGGGAATTCATCCAGCCGAAGAACGCTCGGGTCATGCTCGCGCTGTCCGGGGACTCGCACCACTACGCCCACTATGCGGGGGAGGACGGTACGCACAGGATCACCGCCGGGGGAGGGGGCGCCTTCCTCCACCCGACCCACGACCTGCCCGAGGAGCTGCATCTGCCCCCCCAGGAGTTGTTGGCCAGGTTCGACCCCAAGGACGGGGAGAAGAGCCAGCACTACACCCGTGGGGGCGACTGCTGCTTTCCGAGGGCTCGCGACTCGCGGCTCCTGGCGCTGAGGGCGGTCGGCCTGCCCTTTGCCAACCCCTCGTTCATGCTGGTGCCGGCCGTGTTCTACACCTTGTTCCTGTGGGCTAGCCGGGTCGGTATCCGCACGCTCAACGCCGAGCCGGGGGCCGAGGTGGCGACCGCCTTCACCTTTCGCAACCTGGCCTTCGGCCTGTTCGGCAGCCCCCTCTCCATCCTCTTGCTCCTGATCTTCGTGGGCGCGCTGGTGGCGTTCGCTCAGCCGCGGAAGCGCTGGCAAGGCTGGGGCCGGGTCCTCCTCAAGAGCGCGATGGGCCTTACCCACGCGGTGCTCCAGCTCGGGGCGGTGGTGGTCGTGGCCTTGGTGTCGTTCCGTCTGGCGTCGTCGTTCGCCGACGGCGGCTGGTTGCTCGTCTGGCTCTTCGTCTTTGTTGCACTTCTCGGCGGGCTGGTTGGCGGGATCGTCGTGGGCCTCTACCTGATCCTCTGTATCCTGACCCCCGGGCTGCACGCGCACAGGACCGAGGCGTTCTCATGCGTGCGGCTCACGGGGTACAAGAACTTCCTCCGGCTCCACATCGACGACCAGGGCGTCCTGCGCGTGTATCCCATCGGGCTGAAGCAAGTGCTCCACCGCCGGGATTGGAAGCCCGACCCCAACGCGGAGCGCAACCCCGACGGGAAGGACGAGCCCCCTTGGTTGGCTCCCGACGGTGACCCGCCGGAGCCGTTCCTGATCGAGAAGGAGCCGATCGTCATCGACGGCCGCGTCTAGCTTGCGTCGGCGAGATCCCTGGTGTGAAGGATCCGCGGATTCCTTGATGCTCGGGCGTAGCGAACGGTCTTATCGGCGCCCCGCTCCCCGCCACCTGGCCAGCC
>JBOGEB010000035.1:0-19572 GCA_050743125.1 Egibacteraceae bacterium | reverse complement strand
TCGTCATCGACGGCCGCGTCTAGCTTGCGTCGGCGAGATCCCTGGTGTGAAGGATCCGCGGATTCCTTGATGCTCGGGCGTAGCGAACGGTCTTATCGGCGCCCCGCTCCCCGCCACCTGGCCAGCCTCGCGTGGGCTTGGAGCTGGAGGCGGTATCCCCAGCTCCGAGTTGGGGACGCATCTGCCCCCAACTCCGAGTTGGGGGGCGTGGCGGTAGCCGAGGCTATTTCGTCTCACTGCGGGGATGGCGAGCGTCCTGAGTCTGACCTCGGAGCTTCGAACCTCGTGTGGCAGCGGCGGCTCAGCCGACGATTGACACGACGGCGACCCTTGTGGCGTGCGCGGCGAGTCGTCGGAGATCGTCGAGATCCACGGTGGCCACCATGGCTCCACCTGCCAGGTCGGCCACGGCGACTACGAAGGCGTCGACCGCCAGCGCAGAACCAGCTTGGGCTGCCCCGAGCAGCTGCCCGGCGCGTACGCCGACCCGGGTGTCCACTGGGTGGACCTCGACACGCTCCCGGCGTAGACCGGCGAACACTCCAGCGTCCGCAGGCCGACCGCGGACCACCTCGGCCAGAATGGCTGCCACCGTTCCCACTGGCAGGTTGCGGCGACGCATCTCCGCAATCAGCGCTCGCACTCGGTCACGACGCACGGCCGGTCCGTGCGCGATCGCAAACAACGCCTCGCTGTCGAGCAGCAGCATCAGCCGGCGCGCAGGCGCTGGCCGTCCGGCTTCGTCGTCTCCCAGTCGTCGACCAGGCGAGCCGCCCATTCCAACGTCTCTGCTGGTGCCGGACCGTGTTCGCGCTCGAGCTCCAACAGCCACTCATCCACCGCGGCGAGGTGCCGGAGACGGGCGAGGTATGCCGCTACCGCCGCGTCCACAGCGGCCGACAAACTGCGGTTGCCAACCATGTCCCGCAGCTCTCTGAGGCTGTCGGCGTCGAGAGTGAGGGTCACTTTCTCCTTGGCCATGGCCAGATGATAGTACCTTCCTACCGCGACGAGCACTGCTGAGTAGCTGCACAAAAGGGGAAGCCGACCCGGGCGAGGCGGTTCGATCGGGGTGCCCCCTCCGACGCACATTTCAACTCGTCACCGGTGCATTCGGGGCTTATCACTGGTTGACACCCGCCGTCGGGCGCAGATGGCCGAGCAGCGGTCCACACGTCCGCTGACCTGCGAGGAGCGCCGCACCTTCCTCCACGGCCCCCCATGCCCGCGATCCGGCTGACCCCACTCCCGCTGACGGAAGAGGATTCGCCGGGGCAGGCCAGCGGAAGGCGCACGTTCGCGGCCCAGAAGTAGGCAACGCTCGAGCGGCTTGACTTTGTAGTTGTTGGGAATAGCATTCCCGGTGGAAATGCTATTCGCCGCTTTACATAACCGGAGGCTCCCTCCGTTGGCTACCTGGCGTCCGCAACCCGAAGACCTGCAGCGGGTCTTCGACGAGCAGAACCCTTGGCGCCGCACCGCCGAGGTGCCCGAGATCCTCGCCCGACCTGTCGAGCGGCCCCTCGCTCAGCGCCTGTGGGAGCGTACCCTCAAGGACGACCCTCGCCGGTTCCAGCTGATCCTCGGTCCTCGCCGTGTCGGGAAGACGACGGTGATGTACCAGACCGTTCGCCACCTCCTGGAAGCCGGCGTCGGCCCCGACCGGCTGTGGTGGCTTCGGCTGGACCACCCCCTGCTGTTGCGGGAGCGGCTCGGCGATCTGGTGCGCGCGATCCTGACGATCAGCAACGGCACTCACGAGCAGCCCACCGTGGTGTTCCTGGACGAACTCGTCTACGCCCGAGAATGGGATCTGTGGCTCAAGACCTTCTACGACGACCGCTGGCCCCTTCGGGTCGTCGCCACCTCGAGTGCCACCGCCGCCCTGCGTGACCGTCGCCTGGAGAGCGGCGTCGGGCGCTGGAGCGAGCAGTTCCTCGCGCCCTACCTGTTCACGGAGTTCCTCGACCTCGTCGGCCAGACCGCCACCATCGAGGTAGGGCCGACGCTAGCTGACACGATTGACGGCCTTCCACAACGACTGCCGGACGAACTGCTCATCGAGGCCAGGCGAAGGCGGTTCCTGCTCGTCGGCGGGTTCCCCGAGTTGCTGTCCGGCGAACGCGCGGACCACGGCGGCGACGAACGCGCGCGGCTGCTGGAGTCCCAGCAAGTGCTGCGCAGCGACGCGGTAGAGCGAGCCATCTACAAGGACATTCCTCAATCATTCGGCGTCGACAACCCGATGATGCTCGAGCGCCTCCTGTACGTGCTCGCCGGCCAGGTGACCGGGCTGCTGTCCCCGACCCGGCTGTGCCGAGAACTCGACGGGCTGTCCCAACCGACGTTCGACAAGTACCTTTCCTATCTGGAAACCACTTTTCTCGTCTTCACCTTGCCGAACTACTCGGGGCGTGAGGCAACCGTTCAGAAGCGCGGGCGCAAGCTCTACTTTGTCGATGGCGCGATCCGCAACGCCGCCTTGCAACGGGGCCTTGCGCCGCTCGACAACCCCGTCGAGCTGGGCATGCTGCTCGAGAACCTCATCGCTGCGACCCTGCACTCGCTGGCGGTCCACAGCGGCGTGCGGCTGTTTCACTGGCGTGACGGCAACCACGAGGTCGACCTCGTGCTCGACCATCCCCAAGTCCCGCTTGCCTTCGAGATCGGCTCCTCGGCCGATCATCACCGTGGCGGGCTCATCGCGCTCGCCGAGCGCCACCCCCGCTTCCGAGGCCGCTGCTATCTGGTCGCTCCTCGGGCGCCGCTGCTGCAACCAAGCAGCTCAGCTTTGGGAGTCGGCACGCTCCCGCTGGACCTCTTCCTCGTCGCCTGCGCCCGCCAAGCCGAGGCTGCCCAGGCGGCGCGGCTCGCGGGGTAAGCCCAAGAATCGACGTGGAGCGCAGCTCGTATCGGTGTCCTCACCGAGGCAGGCGGCGCGGTTCCGCCAGCTCACGGGGCTGGTCGGCCAAACTTGCTCTGCCTCTCAGGAATGGCGCATGCTCACCCCTGACAGCAGCGGAGGGCCCAGGTTTCCCTGCGGTGATCGGTTCATCACCGTCAGACTCACCGCAAGGGGGATCTATGGACAGGCACCGCGATCGGCAAAGTGATGGGAAGAGCCACCGCAAACCGCGCCCGTGCTGGCGCGGCGATGAGCTGCGCGCCCTGCGCGAGTGGGCAGGCGCCAGCCTGCGCAACGACGGGCGTGACCTCAGCCAGTTCCAGCTCGCGGAGCACATCGAGGTCAGCGACCGGTCGGTGCGGACCTGGGAGGCGAGCGATCGCATCCTGATCCAGCCGACGCTGGTCGAGCGCCTCGACGCCTTCGCGGCGCGGGTAGGCTTTCTCCGAAGTGGTGGGGATCATATGAAGCGGATCACGTTCGTGGCAGGCGGGATGGCCCTGGGCATGAGCAGGCTGCTGCCCGCGTCGGGCAGAGCCGTCGACGAGGTCTACGTAGCCGGCCTGGCCGACGAGGCGACCGCCCTGGAGGGCAGGTACTCGACTGGGCACCCCGTGCAGCTGATGGACTCGGCGGTCGGCCACTACGAGAGGTGCGTCAGCCTGCTGGACTACACGAGCGCGAACGGCGCCCATCGACAGTTGCAGGTCGTGGCCGGGACGACCGCGCTGCTGGTCGGCATCCTGGCCCGTGACACGGGCATGTGGGCCTGGAGCCGCCAGTACACGAGCTCGGCGCGCGACCTCGCCGAGGAGGCAGGACACGGGGGGCTGGAGGCGCGGGCGAAGAGCTCCCTCGGGATTCTGTACTCACCGCTGCTCGGGGACGGCTCCCACGCCGACGTTCGGCGCTGCGTGGATGAGGCGGAGCATGCGCATCGCCTTGCTGCGCGGTTTGCTCCGCCGGCGATGAGGTCATTCGCCAGCGCGCAGCTCGGGGTGGCGTACGCGCTCGACAAGCAGCGGGTCGAGGCGCGCAGGGCGCTGTCCCAGGCGGGCACGCTCCTGAGCGGTGACGGCGCCGCGGACGACCTCGGCGCCCGCTTCGTCGGCACGATGGACGAGACGACGGTCGCGGTGTACACGGGCAGAGGGTTGCTCGCGCTCGGGGACGTGAGGCCGGCAATCCGGGAGCTGGAGGACGCGCTGAGCAGCGACCTGTCCCCACGTCACACGGTGATCACGATGACTGAGCTCGCTGGCGCGTACCGACACATGGGAGACCGAGACCGGGAGGCGAGCCTGCTGGCGCAGGCGCACGCCGCCGCGACCAGGCACCGTTACGTGCTCGAGCTTCAGCGCCTCGAGGCGGCGAGCCAGCAGACGTCCTAGTGGTCCAAGCGGAACGTTCCGATGGCTGTGAGGGGGCCCGGAACCCCAGAGGGGACCCTGGGGACGCCCCCGATCGCACGGGGTCTTTCCGCGCGGACCGCTAACTGCCGTTTGTCAGCTCGTCGCCTCCAAGTGCTTGAGGATGAGCGGGTAGACGTCGCGCGCGGCGTTTTTGCCGAAGATGCAGTCGCTGTGGCCGTAGCCGGGAACGACGTGACGCTGGTACAGCTCGCGGCCGTTGCGCTTTTGGAGCAGCCTGAAGGTTTTCGCCGTGCTCTCCGGCAGGAAGCAGCCGTTCTCGGCGCCGTGGATGAACGTGATGGGGATGGCCAGGCGCTCGAGGTGGGGCAGGTAGGTGTCCTTGCCGTCGGCCGTGCGCAGGCTGCCGGTGCGCACCATGAGGGCCAAGTGCTCGAAGGCGGCGATGTTCGTCGCGCCGAACAGCTCGTGCAGGGCGTCGTGGGTGGCCCGGTTGAGCTGGTCGTGCTCGTAGAGCAGCGAGTACATGAACGTGACGCGGTGGCAGACCGCGCTGTCGCACTCCTCCTCCCGGTCGTCGGGGAACAGGTCCAGGGACCGGTCGTACAGGCGGGCGAGCCAGTTGGCGTGCCGGTCGGTGTAGGCGGTCAGGGAGTCGACGCCGAGCCGGTCGAGCAGGTCCGGGGTGTACAGGGCGGACTTCAGCCGGGTCATGGCCGGGGTCACAAGGTGCGTGGCCACCTGCGAGCAGACGGCTGACCGCACGCCCTCCAGGCCGGCCAGCATCGCCATGAAGAAGGTGATCGAGCCGAAGTCGTGCACGACCGTCTGGACGCTGGTGGAGCCGGCGAGCTGGCGCACCCGGGCCACCGCAGCCGGGTAGTCGGAGGCCGCGACCTCGTCGCCGCTGAACCGGGTGGCGGAGGCCGGCAGCTCGATGCTGGCCCGCAAGTCGAGCAGCCACACGTCGTACCCGTGGGCGTAGAGGAACTCGAGCAGGTTGGTCTCGATGGTGTCGATGGAGAAGATGCGGCTGGACACCCCCAGGCCGTGGGACAGGATCACCGGCCCCTTGGTGCCGCCCCGGTAACGCGTCAGCCGTAGCTGCACGTCGTCGTCGGTGGTGAAGGCGTGGATCTCGGGTGCCGACACCCGCAGCGGGCGCTTCTTGCGTGGGGGGGCGTCGGGATCGAGGCGGTCGATGCCGTCCGCCACGCCGCCGTAGACGTCGAAGAGCGCCCCGCTGAAGAACCGGCCGAAGCGGGCGGTGGCCTCCAGCCGCTGCCTGGCGTCCTGGGCGCCGGGCACCTTCAGCGTGGTCATCTGGATCATGAAGTCCTGGGGATGGATGGTGAGAACGCCCTTGGCCAACGGGGGCCCGGCCTCGGTCTCACGGACCGTGACGTAGAGCGTGGTGGTGTCGCGCCACAGGTCGAGGCCGCGGTCGTCGTCGATCGTCTTGAAGCCGGTGAACCAGTACCGCCGGCCCTCCTCGGTGACGAGCTGCATGCGGTAGCGCATCGCGCGCCCCTCGACCCGCTCGGGGTCGTCAACGAGGAGGTTGAAGGCCCCCCCGACGACGGTGATCGGCTCGGGGGAGAGGGCTGGGGCCGTGACCGTCCCCAACATCCGGGCCTCGTGGGCCGGGTCGGCCAGCATCCGGTCGAGGTCGTCGGAGACGACCGTGAGGGTGAACGCGAAGGACGAGTCGTCCTGCTCGCCCTGGCGCGCGGCCGCCTCGTAGTCGTCGGTCACGACCGTCGAGACGAACCCCCTCATGGTCTCGGTGAACTCGATCCCCAGGGTGGGGGCCGGCCGTGGGGGCGGCGGGGTGGAGGGCAGGGAGTAGTCGATGCTCCACCCCCGGTCGTGGGCCAGCAGGGCGAGGCACCGCTCGGACAGCGCCGAGATGGTGAGCAGGGGGTTGACCCCCAGCGGCCGGGGAATCACCGACCCGTCGCACACGTACAGCCCCTCGTAGGCGTCGGTGCCCGACGGGCCGGAGAAGACTTGGCCCTTGTGGTTGACCACGCCGCGCTCGGCGTCCTCTCCCAGGGCGCAGCCGCCCAAGGGGTGGACGGTGACCAGGCGGTCGCCCAGCAGCCTCGACCAGATGGGGTTGCGCAGGTAGGTGCCGCCGAGCGGGCGGGTCGCCTCCTCGAGGTTGTGCCCGATCTCAGCGAAGATCGGCTGGCGCCCCACGCCGGGCCACTCGACGCGCAGCCGGTCGTCCTTCAGCTCCATCCGCCCGGCGCCGTCGTCGTGGGCCATGACCAGATAGGTCTGGGTGTTCCGGACCGCTCCCCGGTACGCCCCCCGCACCAGGCTTTCCAGCTCCCGAGTCGACTCCTTGACCAGGTCGCCGACCCCCGCGTCGGTGTCGACCCCGATGGCCTTGGCCGCCACCGCCATCGCGACGGGAAGGAACGGGGCCAGGGCGCCGGGGATGGAGCCCTCCTCGATGACCATTCCCCGCTCCAGCTCGGGCTGGTGGCGAAGGTCGATGACCCCGGTGATGCACGGGCCGACCGGATCCAGGTCGCCCTCCTCGCGCTGACCCCAGCCGATCCCCTCCACCTGCTGGTCGCTGTTGTAGCTGAAGGCCAACACGTCGCCGTTCCCAGTGAAGCGCCGCCCAAGCTGCTTGGAGAGCGGCAGCCCGTTGGCCCCCGACCGCAACAGGATCTCGGTGGACCCGAGGCTGCCGGCGGACAAAACGACGATGTCGGCACCGCAGAACAGCGGTGGCGCGTCGAACCGCTCGCGTCCGGTGTCGAGCACCTGGTAGTGCACCAGCCACCGGTCCTCCTTGCGCTCCAGGAAGCGGACCGCCACCTGGGTGAAGATCTGGGCGCCGTGGTTCCACGCGTCGGGCAGGTAGTTCATGAGCACGGTGTTCTTGGCGCCGTAGTTGCAGCCCGACACGCAGTCGCCGCAGCACGTGCAGCCCGCCTGCTCGACCCCCACGTGGTTGACGTGGTGCTCGAAGGTGACGTTGATCGGCACCCGGTAGAAGTCGCCGGGCAGGGCCAAGGCCGAGTCGGCCAAAGCCTCCAGCTTCTTGATTCCTGCCAGGCGGTCGGGGAGCGGCGTGGGCTTCAGCATCTCCTCGGCGCGCTCGTAGCCCTGCTCCACCAGGGTGTCGAGATCGTCGCTCAGGGCCTGTGGCCAGCAGGGATCGTCGAAGACCCGCCGGTCCGCCCGCAGGCTGACGTTGGCGTTGACCAGGGATGTGCCGCCCAGCCCACAGCCCATGAAGACGTTGAGGTCGTCGTTCGCCCGGATGTCGTACAGGCCGGTGCGGGACCCGATGCGCCCGTCGGGGGAGTCGATCTGCAGCTCGCCCAGCGCCTCCGGCCCGGTGTCGGGATACTCGCCGGGCTGGAGCTCCTTCCCCCGCTCCAGCAGGCACACCCGCCTGCCCGCCCGGGCAAGGCGGGAGGCCGCGATAGCGCCCCCGTAGCCGGACCCCACGACGACGACCTCGTAGTGGTCCTCGAGGTCTTGGACGGGTGACGACAGACGGTTGATCATGGGATGCTCCTGTAGCTTGTCCCCTCGGCAGCTCCCGCGTGGAGGCGCACGCGCCCCACTGTCGCGCACGCATTCGATCACGGCAAGAGGACCACGGGGATCTGGCGCAGCTCGTGCCCCGGTAGCCTGCGTGAGCGTGCATCCGGGAATCCACGCCCAGAACGTCACGCGCTGGCTCAGCGACCACGTCGAGCGCCTCGAGCCGCCGCTGGACTTCGCGCTGATCGCGGGCGGGCGGTCGAACCTCACCTACAAGGTCACCGACTGCGCCGGCGGCTCGTGGGTCCTGCGGCGCCCGCCTCTGCACGGCGTGCTGCCGTCGGCGCACGACATGGGGCGCGAGTACCGGATCATCGCCGCGCTGGGCCCGACCCCCGTGCCGGTGCCGACGGTCGTCGGCCTCTGCGAGGACGAGCAGGTCAACGGCGCGCCGTTCTTCGCGATGGACTTCCTGGACGGGCTCGTGCTGCGTGACGCCGCGGCGTCACGGCGCCACCTCGACGAGCGGCAGCGGCGGGCCGCGAGCGCGCATCTCGTCGACGCCCTCGTCGCGCTCCACCGGGTCGACCCGGACGAGGTCGGGCTCGGCCAGCTCGGGCGGCGCGAGGAGTACGTCGCCCGCCAGCTCCGGCGCTGGCACGGGCAGTGGCAGGCGGTCGCGACGCGCGACCTGCCGCTGATCGACGAGGTCCACCGGCGGCTGTCCGCGCGCGTGCCCGCCCAGCAGGGCACCGCCGTCGTCCACGGCGACTACCGCCTGGACAACGTGATCCTGCGGGACGACGGCCGCGTCGCCGGCGTCGTCGACTGGGAGCTGTGCACCCTGGGCGACCCGCTCGCCGACCTGGGAACGCTGCAGGTCTACTGGGCGCAGGCCGGCGAGCGGCGGTTGGCGCTCCCCGCCGCGCCGACCGCCGCTGGGGGCTTCATGACCCGCGACGAGCTCGCCGAGCGCTACGCGGCCAATTCCGGCCGTGACCTCTCCGACCTGGACTTCTACAGGGCGCTCGCCTACTGGAAGCTCGCGGTGATCCTGGAGGGCGTCTCCTCGCGGTTCCAATCCGGCGCGTACGGCGCGCTCGGCGAGGACGTCTCCTCCCTCGGCGAGCGCGTGCCCCTGCTCGCCCGGGCCGCCGCCGCCGCCACCTCACGCGCCGGCCGCTGAGGATTGATGAGTAACCCTTGCGGTTCCCCAGGCGTTGTCAGTGCAACCGACCGCATGAAGTACGGTCAGTGAGACAGCCCACCATGAGAAGGTGTGTAGCGCCTACGAAACCCCGGGTTTGCATCATTTTCTCCCTTGACGAAGAAGCCTTGACCCAGCACGCTCTGTGCAGGGATGACCGTACGGTAAGCATTTGGGTTTAACACTGCTAGCGGGACGAGAGGGGTAATGACGCCACCTTCAGGGCCTGCGCAGGGGGCGGGATCTTGGCCAGAGGAGATCCTTAACAAGGAACTGGCCAATCCAGGACTTGCTCTCTCGGTCTTGAATTTGCATCTCTACAGTTACATGTGGATTCACCACCGATTGCACCAAGTTATATTTTTAGATGAAACGACCGTTCGACACACTTTTACAGTGGATTTTACTATACCAACGCATGCCCCGACGCTTGCTGTTCATGGGATAAAGGAGGTTCGATTGCTGCCAATCGACCTGTTGCAGAAACAGAACCTCGTAATTTTTGACATCCACGATCAAGCGGGCAATTTGCTATCATATTTCACGCGCAACCAACTCGGCATCATCGCCACCACCATGCTGGTCAAGTATGCGGAGGGCCTGCTGGATGAGCCACTGCCTCATGACGTTGTGCAGTCCCTGCAGGAGCTGGTTACGAGCTATGCGGAAGGAATAGAGGAAGCAAAAAACAACTGGCATTTGAAAACGTTTGATGGTCCCGAGGCGCAGCATGCACACGACATAAAAAATAGATTAACAAGCAGGCCAGAGTTTGCCTTTGTCTGTCAACGCTTGACGGACAGCTTCATTCTCCTCGTGCCCACAGAAGCCACGCCTGGATCACGCCTCAAAATATCTTATTGCCTTGATCTACCTCTTAAAAATTACGTCAGGGATCCCCGCACCAGATGGAGGCGCCTGTTCGAACAGTTTGGGTGGCGGGAAACAAGCATCGATTTTCCGCTCGAAGCGGCTGCAGACACCCAGAGCTATGACTTCGAAATAGAGGACCCTCCAGGGGTCGACCTGTACCAAGCTGCTATCATCGAGCATCGCGCGCCCAAAAACGAGATGCCCCAAAGCCAAATCCTCCACGACTGGCACCCAGGAGGAGTGACAAAGCTCAACCTCCATGCCCGTGGAGTGGAGCGGAGTTCGGTTACTGTAGCCCACGTCGATGTTGAAGACAGCAGTGAGTTCTGGCTACGAGCCTTTATGATAACATCTTTCGCCCTTGCCCTGCTGCTGCTCTTGGGGGCATGGCGGCTGCCATACCTACTGGCTCCTCAAGCCCAGAGCACAGAAACTCCGGCCCCTCAAGCCCAGAGCACAGGAATTAATGAGGTCGCCGCAGCCCTGCTCCTCTTCCTCGCCGGTGTCATCGCCACAGTAGTGATGAGGTCCGACCCTCGTGGCCTCCTACGAAAACTGCTTTACCGGCTGCGGCAGCTGGCGACAGTCACTCCTGCGGTCCCTATTGCAGCCGTGGCTTCCCTGCTCTTTTCCCCCTCTGGTTTCGTGCTGCGCTGGACGTGGTTCTGTTTAGGGCTGACAGCGCTGTTGGCGGGAGTGCTGTCAGCTTTTAGCTGCTTCCTACCGAAGCCTCCCCAAAGGCCCCCAAAGTATTGGCAGAAGACAGAAGAAAGGGGTATAGTTGACATGCGAGGTGGATGATATGGAACAGGATGATCTGGCTGCCTGGCTGGCGAGGTGGCTCCGCCGTCGGTCACCGGCCATCGTGCTACTTTCGCCCGCTGGGAAGCGGTTGTCTGCAGACAAGGACTGGACGCCAGCTGAGGCGTCGATAGTACCCAAACTGGCCCAAGATGCCTGCGCCCGAGCTCTGGAACGGGTAGGCGCCCGCTTTGCTTGATGTCTCTACTGTCCCCCAGCCACGAACTGCAGACCGTACCGCATGGCTTGAGGGTCCCGATATGTCAGCCGGAGCGCTTTGAGGCCCCACGGCATCCGGCACATTATGGGTCGAGAGTTGGCGGGAAGAGCAGAGGGCTGCCGCTGCCGCGGGGTCAAAGGCGCGGAATTTGTGCCGTCGGACGGCCATGCTGACGGACGAAGACCAGGACAGGTCCCTGGCCGACCCTCGACCCGGATGCACGGGCGGAGGGCTTCCAGGGGTGTGGCGCACGCGGTTGAGGGCGGTCAACCCTTGAGCGATCGGTGATCGTGATACGGGCAACGTTGCTCCAGGTCCGTTCCAGGCTTGGAGCAAGAGCGAGGTACGGAGCCGCTGGATGGACACCGATTTTCCGCGCGGTCAGGCGGCTCTTGTCCACCGACTCCCCTTGACAGGGCAGAGACGATGAAGACAGCGGTCGTTATGCACGAATCAGGGATCTGGCCACGGCACATTCTTGAGGAGAAGCTAGCCGAGCCGAAACTTGCACTTTTAGTTCTGGATCTGCATCTCCAAAGCCACGAGTGGGTCCACCACAGGCTCCACCAGATTACCTTCCAAGATGACACCGTTCGACACTGCTTCACGATAGATCTCACCGTGCCACCGCAAGCCCCTACGCTTCGCATCTTTCGAGCCCAAGAGGTCAGGCTGCTTCCTCTCGATCTCCTACGCAAGCAAAGTTTTGTCAACTTTGAGATCTATGATCAAGCAGGTCAACGCCTGCCATGCTTCACTCGCGTTCAGCTCCGGCTCCTTACCGGCGTCATGCTCACGAAGTACGCCGAGGGCCTTCTGGACGCACCGTTGCCCGCTGACATCGCGACGCTCCTACACGAGCTAGCGGCCCGGGACCCCGTCGACCTCCAAGAAGCGCAGAACCGTTGGGAAAGCATTGCGTTTGAGGACTGGGAAGCCCAGACGGTAAAAAATCGCCTGGATCGCATGGTGGAATTTACCTCCGTTCTCAAACGGTTGACGAATAACTTTATTCTTCTCGCATCTACCGACGCCTTGCCCGGCACGCGCCTGAATATGCGCTATTGCCTGGATGTGCCTATCGAGTTTGCCCTCAATGCCTTTCCTAAAGAGCGCCTGCTTGAGCAACTTGGGTGGCGCTCCACACTCATCGACATTCCTCTCGAAGCGGCCACTGACACCGAAATCTATCACTTCGAGGTGGAAAATCCTCCGGGCCTCGACCTGGCCATGGCCGCCATCTGCGAATACTCAGCATCCGCAGAAGATGGAACAACGAGTTGGCCGATCATCCATGACTGGCAACGAGGGGGGCTGCCAAGGCTCAATCTCCCTGCCTCCAGCGTGGGACGGGGCTCAGTCGTTGTGGCGCGGGTCGCCTTTCGACCCAGCCGCGGAGGCTGGCTACCGGCCTTCGTCCTCTACTCATGGGTGCTGGCGTTGCTGCTGCCCATCGGCGCATGGCGCCTGCCGTCCATGATGGGCGCTGAGCCTGAAATTATAGATCTCGTCGGAGTCGCCACGGCTCTGTATCCCTTCATCGGCCTAATCGCGAGGCTGCTGGCCAAGTCCGACGAACATGGCCTTACGCGGAAGATCTTGTCCCGTTTGCGGCAGCTCGCCGTGGTCACCGCAACGCTGCCCGCGCTAGCCGTTGCTGGGCTGGTGTTTGTCCCGACTGGTCCTCCGCTGCAGTGGACTTTGCTTTGCTTGGCGGTGGCAGCGCTGCTGGCGGCTCTGCTGTCCACCCTCAGCTACATATTGCCACAGTAGCCCCAAGCTTTGACATGAACAAACGACGCCTCGACTAGAACGTCGCATAGATGCCATGGTTGAAGGAGCTCTTCCTGATCGGCCGCCGAAATGGTGCAGTCTGGTCACCGGCTGTGGTCGCCGGTGGGGGAGCGCTTCTCGGTCGATGAGGGCTGGACCTCGGCGGTACATGAACGCGCGTTAGCGGGCTGCGCGCACGCCCTGGAGCGGGTGGGAGGCACGTTCTTCACTGATCCTGTCACTGGTCTTTCTTTCTAGAAAACCGATCGCCATGCGCTCGCGGGAGCGCCTCAGGCCGGTCGTCGTGAACTCGGACGCGCTGGGAGAAGACGCCTTGCGCTGCCACGATCAGGGACAGCCGGTACATTGTTGAGGGCGCGGGTAGATCGGGACGTTCGCGGGGACCCGTAGCAATGTGGAGGGGCAGCCTCGTGGTCGGGGCGCTGGTGGGCAGTTGGCAGATGGGTGGGGCGGGATGCGCGGGGCGTTCCAGAAGGTAAGCGGCCGGCTCTGGAGCCGGCGCTGGTTCTGGGTGAGGCAGGCGATCGGTGTCGCTGGGGTAGTGGCGTCGATGGTCCTGATTGGTATGGACCTGCCACACCTGGAGCCGCTGCCACAGCTGTTGCGCGGCGATGCGAAGGGTCTGCTGGCTGCGGGCGCACTCCTCGTCATCGTGCTCGTCGCTCCGCTCGTGTACGAGACGGGGGTCGGGCCCTTCCGCGGGCCGCTGCTCGTCCTCGCGGCAACGGCGAGCGCGGTGGCCATGGCCAAGCTCCCGACGGCTCTCGGTGTCGTCTGGGAGCTGCGGGCCGTGCTGGCCGTGGTGCTCGGCACCCTGGTCGGCAAGCTGCTCCTCCTCCATCGCTTCGCGGGCTTTCACGGCGCGAAGGTGCGCCGGGTCCCTGAGGAGCTCGACCGCCTGCTCCCGTTCCAGCGACAGGACCTTGAGCGGCTCCGGGAGGCCATTCTCCACGGACGACTCGACGAGGCCCGCGTGGTCCAGCTCGCCGGCCGCTGGGGGGAGGGCAAGTCGTTCCTGCTCGAGCGGCTCGGCCTATATCTCGCCCATGCACCCGAGGCTGGGCACTCCGACGATCCCTGCGCCGTCGTCGTGGTCAATGTGTGGGAGCAGCAGAGCGAGCCCGACCTCCACCTTGCCATCGTCGAGGAGATCCTGGGGCATCGGTGCCATTGGTACCCGTACGCGTGGCTGCGCTACCCGCTGTCGCTGGTCCTCGCCCAAACCGTGAAGGAGCTGCGGCTCAAGGTGTCGGCAGGGTCGAGTTCGAAGACCGAGATAGAGCTGCCCTTGAGGGCGCCACGGCCGACGGGCAAGCGCGCGCTCGCGCGCCTGGTCGCCCGAGCCCAGAGGCAGGGCTGGCGCACCGTCGTCGTGCTCGACGAGGCCGACCGGGCGGCCCCGCCGATGGCCCAGGCTGCGGTGACCCTCGCGCTGCGCTCGCTCGATATCCCTGGCGTCGTCGTCGTGCTGGCCTACGTCGATGAGCTGCTCCGCTACAAAGCCTTCAACCCTTTGATCGACAGCCTCCCAGACCTCGGCTCGACGATGCGGGCGGTGATCTTCGCGGAGGGCCCAGATCGAGGACGGGCTGATCAGCCCGGTGGGGCAGACGGCTCCCTTCGGAGGCGGGATGCCTGGGAGCACGCTGACGAGATGCAGCTGCCGAGCCAAACCCCGAGCCCGCCCGCCAGCGGCGAGCAGCGGCGGGCGACGGACCGAGATGGCCAGCGCCTCTCAGAGGCCCTTCGGCTTGAGTACGCCGGAGCGTCGCCAGAGACTCGGCGTGTCCTGCAGCGGCGCTTCGCTGAGAAGTACCTCGGGTCGCGCCCGATCGAGATGCGGCGTCCCGACGACCGCGACGTGGCCAGAATGGTGGTGACATTCGACACGTTGTCGTACCTCGTCCGCGACCTCGTTGGCGCAGGGAACGAGGCTGCGGTGGTCGCTGCGGTCGAGCTGGCGCTGACGACCTGGCGCAACCGAAGGATGAAGACCCATGAGGTGGCACCCCTCCGCTCGCTCAAGGGCGAGCTGTTCCGCAGGCTCTCCAGCCTCGATCTGGATCAGCACGAGATGAAGCAGGTGTCACCACAGTTCGTGGCGGCAGTCGTGCTCGCGGCCTACGACGCCGCCGCGCTCCAATACGCCAAGAGGGGAGACGGGAGATGACCGACGGAGCAGACGCGACGACGCCCGGCGACGACGTCGATCAGGGCGAGCCACGCGAGGAGCAGCCGACCGTCTTCCCACAAAAGCCGATCCCGGAGGCCGAGCTGAGCGAGACGGTCCAGAGAGAGGCGCCGCCCGAGGCGCCCGTGGATCAGCGATCCCTGCGAGCGCTCTACGGTGAGCGCCTCGAGCTGATCTGGGCGGCCGCGCACTCGCAGGCAGAGGCGGACGACCGGGAGTGGCGGGTCTTCCGGGAGGCGATGCTGCGGGTGGCCGACGTGGTCCCGCTCGTGGGGGACCAAGCCACCCTGATGGTGGACGTCGGAACGCCGCTCGACGGCAACCTCGAAACGGTCGAGCTGCTCGTCACCGACGAGGTGGCGCGCCAGCCGGATCCGCAGGCGCTGGCGGCCTTCGTGCGGAATCGGCTCGCGCCCACCATGGACCGCCTCGAGCAGACCGGAGAGGGGACGCCGGAGCGGCGGGTCGACGTCGTCGTGCGCGCGCTGTCCGCCCTGCGGGGCACGCCGGCCGCCGCGGACCTGGCCTGTGAGCTGCTGCGCTACCTGCAGAACCAGGACCCAGCGGAGCGCCAGGCCGGGTTCTACATCACGGTGGCCAACCTCGTCATGACGGTGTCGTCCGCTGGCGACGACTTCCGCAGGGTGGAGGCGGCCTTCATGTACCACATGGTGCTGGACGGCTACCGGTCGCTTGCGGCGCAGGGTGACCTGCGAGAGCTCAACGAGCCGAACACGAGCGCGGTGTCGAACTCGGCCTTCAACGTCTCCACAGACGTCTCCACGCTCCTCCGGCGACGGCGCGAGGGCTCCAGCGGGCAGGAGATCGGCGTCCTCCGCGACCTCAAGACCATCTCGGCATCGACGGCCCGCCTCATCGACGTCGAGGAGGCACCGGCGGCTGTCGTCGTGTATGCGCTCGGCTTCACGAAGGACCGGGCGCGGGAGTTCCTCACGGTGTTGCTGAACCTGGGGTCCTTGGCGCGGGCCTGGCAGAAGACACCGACCGGCCTGGCGCGGCTCGAGGCCTCCAGCGGCGTGGCCGACGCGGTCAGGGCCACACCCGAATATTTCGCGGCCCGCCTGTTCAACGCGGGCGTCTCGCTGATCCGCGCGCAGGCCGATGATCTTGCACCGGTGATCCTGAGTCGGCTCCTGCTCAACGCCCTCGGGCTTCGCCTCGCGCTGCATATGGAGCAAGACGACCTGGTCACGGCCCTGGTGGGACTGGACAGCCTCGACTGCGCGGTCAACTTCGTGGGCGCCTTCGTCGAGTACCAGCGCACGGCCGATCCCGCCGTGGCCAGCGGTGTCGAGCCGTTGGTACGCCAGCTCGTCGACCTGCCCAGATGGCCTCCGCTGCGCGCAGCCGGCCCTGGCCCAGGCGTGGCCCTTGCTCGTCTGGCCAGTGCCGGCGAGCGCCTGGGGATGACCCCAACCGAGCAGGTCAGCTTTCCCGGGCTCCCGGCGTCGCTGAACGATGCCCTCGACGCGCTGGCTGCGGCAGCGCGCGCTCCCGCAGCCCAAGGCGACGTGTTCCTCGACGCCGCCCGATTCGTCGGCCACCTCTTCACCGAGGTGCTGCCGCCCACCGAGGACAGCTCCGGCTTGCAGGAGACCATCGACAAGGTCCTCGCGAGCCGTGGCCAACCGGTCGGCACCCTGATCACGCGGTACGCGCCCTACGCCAGCTCGCCGGACGACCCGGTAGGCGCAGGCCCGCTCGTGGCAGCCGGCGCCCTTGAGCGTTCGGAGTGGGACCGCGTCGCCAGGCGGCTGCTCGAGCCCCTCGAGTCGATCGTACCGGCGCTGCGGGACTTCTCGCTCTAAGTACCCTTCCGTGTAATTATAGTGACGTAACACGTCCCACACCAGCGGCCCGGTGACGTTCATGGTTGTCTCCGAAAAGGAGACGAGCCATGCCACGATCCAGCCCGTACGTGATCATCTTGACCGCCGAGGAGCGCACCCTCCTAGAGGCCGCCGCCCGCCGGTTCACGTCACCGTACCGAGACGTGCTACGGGCTCGGATCGTGCTGTACGCCGCCGCCGGCCTGCGCAACGACGAGATCGCCGCCCGGCTGGACACCCCACGCCAGATCGTCTCCAAGTGGCGCAAACGCTTCTACGAGCAGCGTCTGGCCGGGCTGGCCGACTTTCCCGGGGCGGACGGCCACCGGGTTTTTCCCCCAGAGGTGGCAGTGGCGATCAAAGCGCTCGCCTGTGAGCTGCCCGCCGCCAGCGGCACCCCGCTGGCCCGCTGGCATTCCGACGACCTGGCCCGCGCCGCGGTCGATCAGGGGATCGTGGCGTCGATCTTTCGGGGACACCGTGTGGCGGTGGCTGTCCGCCGACGCGGTCAAACCCTGGCAGCACCGGTCGTGGATCTTCCCCCGCGACCCCGACTTTGCCGCCAAGGCCGGCCGCGTGCTCGACCTGTGCCACCGCCGTTGGAAGCACCGCAAGCTCGGCAGACGCGACTACGTCATCTCCGCAGACGAGAAGACCTCGATCCAAGCGCGTATCCGCAAACACCCCACCACCCCGCCTGCGGCGAAGCGAACCATGCGTGTCGAGCACGAGCACACCCGCGGCGGCGCGCTGGCCTGGCTGGCCGCTTGGGACGTCCACCGCGCCAAGGTGCACGGACGCTGCGAGGCGACTACCGGCATCGAACCGTTCGGTCGGCTCGTGGCCCAGGTCATGGCCGCCGAGCCCTACGCGTCGGCTCGCCGGGTGTTTTGGATCGTGGACAACGGCTCGTCCCACCGCGGACAGGCCTTCATCGACAGACTGCAAGGACGGTGGGCCAACCTGCGGCTGATCCACCTGCCCGTCCACGCATCCTGGCTCAACCAGGTCGAGATCTGCTTCTCCGTGGTCCAGCGCAAAGTGTTGACCCCAACGACTCCGCTGATCTTGACGAAGTCGAGGTCAGGCTGTTGGCCTTCCAGGCCTACTACGAGCAGATCGCCGCCCCGTTCGAGTGGAAGCTCACCCGCAAAGACCTCAATGCCCTGCTCGCCCGCACCGCCGACCAGACCTTCAGCTCCGCAGCCTGACCGGCACCGCTGATACGTCACCGAAATTGTGCGCCAGAGCACTAAGCGCTCTGGATCATGAGAACGATCACGTATCGGATGGCGATCCAGGTGAGCTGCTCACTGTTGGGGACACGCGGCTGCCTGTCACTGACCCAGGTTCGCTGCGGACGAGAGCCGTTCGTGAGCCCTCCGTTGTAGCGGCGGCTGTCTGGGTTGCCGCTCAGGAGGTCGCCTGGCGCGGCGGCTCCTCGACGAGCGCCGTCAGTGCCGCCTCCACGAACCGCATCACCTCCCGGTCAACACCTCGATGCGCGCTGAGCCAGGTCGCAAGAAGCGCATGCCGCCGCTCCGGGCTCACGCGCGACGCCACCGCGTTGAGCAGCTCCTCCACCTCATGAACTGACTCTGGGTCGAAAAGGTCCTCCGACTTGCTGGCGCCTCTCGACAGCTCCCTGTCGAGGCGTTCCAAGACCCACCGGCGCATCATCGCCGACGGCGCCTCACCATCGCGCGCGGCGACCCTACGAAGCTGTTCGAGACGATCGACCGGAAGACGGAGCGAATACACCTGAGCCGGCTCACCCGGCGGCGGAACACGCACGTAGTCCCGCTCATGGTCTCGCTCGCGTTCGGCGCGCGCCGCCTCTTCGTCCAGAGCCCTCGCGATGTCCCTCTCGGTCATTGTCCCTCCCGGTAAAGCTTTCGGTCCCGCGCATTCGCGTCGCTTCGCGTCGCCCACGGAGGCTGTCCACCACAATCCGGTCTCCAGATCCGCCGGCACCAGCCACATCTTCAGGATCCTTCCCTCCTCGTGACGATCCCTCGCGAGGCGGAGCTGACGCTGATCTTCCGAGAACGATGATGGACCGGCCCCCCGTCACGGCGACAAGACGCCTTGCGTCCAGTGCGGCCTCAGCAGCCCATTCGGGTTCGACATCGAGCTCATCCGGGCTGTGCCGAGTTGACCGGTGCCGTATGTGCTCTGCTCGATGGGTCCAGTCCACCGCCTCGATCCGTAGCTCTGTCAGCGGAATCCCCTGGTACGTGGCCTTGGCCACCAGCCATCCAGTCTTCTGAGCGTCCCCAGCGTACTACGAGCGTATTACAGCGCCCAGACCTTTTGCGTCAAGCAGTGTTTCCTGCCGAAGCGGCTGAACCCACAGACCACCCACCAGCGTCCACCCCTCGATCGTCTCATAGGTCAACGTGAGTGATCGACAACAGCCCGTCGATCCGTTCGGCCAGATGTGGGCGGGAGCAGCTCAGCGCCTCGCGGCGTACCCGCATCTCGGTGAGTGCTGACCAGCCATGCGCCAGCCTTCCATCTTCGCTCCTACTGCTTACGTCATGAGTTGCTGGCGGATCTGCTCGATGAGGACCTTACGGTCGTCGCTGTTCGGCAGATCGATGCCGACGCCCTCGGCGCAGAAGCGGATCTGGTCGATGCTCATCAGGTCGAGCGCGGCCAGCATGCGCGCGACCGTGTTGCGCCGGTGCTCCCGGCTGGCCTGGCGCACAGCGGCGACCGTGTCGAGGTCAGCGGGCTCATGGCCTTCGGCAAGCGGGCGGGTTGGATCGGTGGCCGGCATCCTCGGGCCTTCGTGGTCATGGCGGATCGGTGGATCAGCGTCCCACGACCCGCCGCTGGCAGCGAT